>JAJYLL010000003.1 GCA_021787735.1 Acidobacteriota bacterium
TTCCTGCTGTCCCATGGCTGGAGTTTACCCCGGCGAAGTCGGTGGCCATGGGCTAAATTCTTTCGCCCCCTCCGGGGGCTGCTTGGTTTGGTAGCGCAGTCCGCCGCCTTTGCGGTCTGCGGGTCTTTTCTTCATCCGATTTACAACGGACGACGGCAACAACGAAGGGATACCGCTTGGAAAGAAAAACCGCGGACGTCAAGGTCGGAGGCCCGCGCTACCGGCTTGGCACGGCAGGGAGGCGCTGAAAGTTTATGGTTGAGTGTTCCTCGACCGAAGTGTATATTTTCGACGTGCGGTTGGAATTTGATTAGCCGCACGGGTTGTAAGAGGTTCGAAAGAATGAAAGATGATGTTGAGGCGAAATTTCAACAAGGAGGTAAATGCACAACGAAACTGTCAGACAGGAAATCGTTCCCCAGTCAGACCTTGGTGATGCGATCAAATGCCCGAGGTGCGGCAGTGGGCGAGTTGAGATCAAGGGTGTTTGGGAGCGAGGCTTCCGTGAAGTCAGGGACGGGGATAAAGTCGTCGAAAGCGAACTCGACCCGACTATATATATGAATGTCCAGCTTCTTACTTGTGGAAGGTGCGCGATTGAATTTATCGTCCTAGACGACGATGAATTTGGCCGGGAAATCGAACTTTCACAACTCCGGTCCAGGTATTGGAAGGACCGGGCGAAAGAAGATCCGGAGGTTAAACCTGTCTGGGTAAACTAGCGGGAGGATGGCTGAAGAGGTACGAACGGAGGGCTTTGTAACGAAGCCAGTGTAAGGCGCTGGAAAGCTGGCCGGGTGCCATGACTGAGCATGGTTCCCGACCAGCGAAAGGAGGCAGTGTGGCTTATTGTGCAGAGTGCTTGAGAACGTTTGACGAAGAAGACAGTATTGATGGTAACTGCCCGTATTGCACAGATTATGCTTCTTGGGCAGTCAAGAACGATATTTCGGAGGACGAGGTCGAATCGGAAATGACTAGTGCTAAATATGATGCGCAAGTCGACGAGCTTGAAAAGCAGGCACGAAACCTCAGCTTGATGGTTGTTGACCCCGACGAGTTGGGCGAGGGCCTAGGTCACCAACATTGTCTCGTCATGACGCAGGCTAGTGGCATGTCATCCGCTGACCGAGCCAGTATTGCCTCGAACATTTTCACATATATCCAAGATTCCACGACGTCGCTCGGAGGAAGGCTGGGATTTGATCTAGCGTACTTGCTAGGCGCAATCGCACGAAATATCCAAGTTCGCCTGCATCTCAATTCTCCTCTAACAAAGATTCTGACCAAAAGCCCGCACTGGCTGACCATAAGGCCATTTGTCGCTTCCTTCTACGAGTACGTGATGCCGGCAAATGCAAATAGGTTTCGCGAACGACATCGGCTAAGTCTAGAAGGAAATCTAGGGGTCCGTGTCGAAGCTATAGAACGAAAGCCGCGGATCGTGAAGTTGGAAAGGGCTAGTTCTTAGTTTATGGAATACTAGCAGGTAGCCGGTAGCCACGGTCAACCTTAACAGGTTGACCGTGGGTTCTTCGTGCACCCAAAGGCCCACGGTCAGAAAGTCTCTGACCGTGGCTACCACTGCTTACAACGCCAGCCGCCTTAACCGCAGTGCATTTGAAATCACCGACACGGAGCTGAAGGTCATGGCGGCGCTGGCGATGAGGGGGCTGAGCAGCAATCCGAAGAACGGATAGAGCACGCCGGCGGCGAGCGGAATGCCCAGCGAATTGTAGATGAACGCGAAGAACAAATTCTGGCGAATATTCTTCATGGTTCCGCGGCTCAGTTTGCGGGCCTTGGCGATGCCGCGCAGGTCGCCTTTCAGCAGCGTGATGCCGGCGCTTTCAATGGCCACGTCGGTGCCGCTGCCCATGGCGATTCCCACCTGCGCCTGAGCGAGTGCCGGGGCGTCGTTGATGCCGTCACCCGCCATGGCCACGATGCGCCCTTCGCTTTGCAGCCGCTTTACCACGTCGCCCTTCTGCTGCGGCAGGACTTCCGCTTCCACTTCGTCAATGCCCAGTTTCTTTGCCACGGCCTCGGCGGTGGTGCGGCTGTCGCCGGTCAGCATCACAATGCGGATGCCTTCATGGTGAAGCAGCCGGATGGCTTCCGGCGTCGATTGCTTGATGGGGTCCGTCACGCCCACGAGGCCGGCCGGCTTGCCATCCACCACAACAAACATCACCGTCTGCCCGTCTTTGCGCAAGGCTTCCGCGCGCTCGTTGAACCGGCCCGCGTCCGCACCCTGATCCGCCACCAAGTTAGTGTTGCCGAGTCCGACACTGCGGCCATCCACTTTACCGGTGACGCCTTTACCCGTGACGGATTCGAAATCGCGCGCCTCGGCGAGTTCCACTCCTTTTTCGTGGGCGCCCGAGACAATCGCCTCCGCCAGCGGATGCTCGCTTGCGCGCTCCAGGCTCGCCGCCATGCGCAGCAAGTCGTGCTCGCTCCAGCCATCCATCGGCTCGACGGTCACCAGCCGCGGCTTGCCTTCCGTCAGCGTGCCGGTCTTGTCCACCACGATGGTATTGACCTTTTCCAGCACTTCCAGGCTTTCGGCGTTTTTGATCAGGACGCCCGCCATGGCGCCGCGGCCCGTGCCCACCATGATGGACATGGGCGTGGCCAGTCCCAGCGCGCAGGGGCAGGCGATGATGAGCACCGCGACGGCGTTGACCAGCGCATAGGCCATGCGTGGCTCGGGGCCCACGATTGACCATACGATGAACGTGAGAATCGCCGCGGCCACCACCGCCGGAACAAAGTATCCGGCCACAACGTCGGCCAGGCGCTGAATGGGCGCGCGGCTGCGCTGAGCCTCGCTCACCATCTTGACAATTTGCGCCAGCAGCATCTCGCTGCCCACGCGCTCGGCACGAATGATGAGGCTTCCCTTCCCGTTCACCGTGCCGCCGGTGACGCGCTCGCCCGCGAACTTTTCAACGGGTGTGGGCTCGCCGGTGATCATTGATTCATCCACAAAGCTCGCGCCGTCGAGCACCGCGCCATCCACGGGAACTTTTTCTCCCGGGCGCACGCGCAGCCGGTCGCCGTGACTGACGCGGTCGAGAGGAATGTCTTCTTCCGTGCCGTCGTCGAGCAGGCGGCGGGCCGTTTTGGGAGCAAGCCCAAGCAACGCCTTGATGGCGCTCGAAGTCCGCGCGCGGGCACGCAATTCGAGCACCTGCCCCAGCAGCACCAGCGCCGTGATGCCGGCAGCGGCGTCAAAATACACGGCAACCGTTCCCGCCGGTCCGCGAAACGACGCAGGAAAAATTCCCGGCGCAACGGTTGCAACCGCGCTGTAGACAAAGGCCGTGCCCGTGCCAATCGAAATCAACGTGAACATGTTGGGGCTGCGGTTCACAATGGATGCCCAGCCGCGCTGGAAGAACGGCAGGCCGCAATAGAGCACCACCGGCGCGGCGAGCGCGAGCTGAATCCAATTCGCGATAGGGCCTGAAGTAATCGAATGGCCCAAAACCATGTGTGCAATTTCAAGCGCCATGAGCGGGGCCGTCAGCACTACGCTGATCCAGAAGCGGCGCTTCATGTCCACGTATTCGGGATTGGCTTCTTCTTCCAGCGTCACCGTTCGCGGCTCAAGCGCCATGCCGCACTTCGGGCACGAGCCCGGTTCATCCCGGACCACTTCCGGGTGCATCGGGCACACATATTCGGTTTTAGTCTGCGGCATCGCAATTGTGGTGGGTTCGAGCGCCATGCCGCACTTGGGACACGCGCCCGGCTTCGACTGGTGAACTTCCGGGTCCATGGGGCAGGTGTAATCAGCGCCGGGAATGGCCTCCGCAGGCTTGGGCTGCGCCTTCGCCGCGCCAATGTAGTCCTCAGGCGATGCGCGGAATTTTTCGAGACAGGGCTCGCAGCAGAAATAATAGGTGACGCCCTTGTACTCGTAGCTCCCCGCTGCGGTCGCGGGTTCCACGTCCATGTCACAGATGGGGTCCTTGTACGTCACGCCGGCTTTCCGGGATTGCCCCAGGATCGGGAAATCGCCACCGTGCAATTCGTCACTCACCGAACGTGCCTCCTTCAAAGAACCTCTGCCCGGGCCGCCATTGCAGCACACCGGCCAAATTTGTCGGCTATTCCATCTGGCTAGTAAGATGCGGCAGCAGGCAGTTAGTGCTCAGTCCGGCGGGGCTGCGGACGAGTGCCGTCCATCGCATCAGAAAGATCACCGGGGCCACGCCCCGCGTTGCCACGGATTGCAAGGCGCCAGCGCAAAGCTGAAAGTTCACCCTCTATCCTTGCAGCCTGAACGCGCAATTGCAAGCCCTCGGAGGGAGAAAAGCGGGCCTCACCGCCAGAGCCATTTCTGAACCTTAGACCAGCCCAATGCGGAGGCACCTGGCCGTCTTCGGCTGGTTGTTCAGGAAAAGTGCGACTGAACAACCAGCGGGAGACAAAGCCGCCACAGCGTAAGATATTGCAAGATTTCACCTTGACCAGATCGGCCCCCGTTCGTAAGCTCACTAGTGAGGGTCATACATGTCAAAAAACGGTCATATTCCATTAAGCAGTTTCAAACTTCTCGAGCGGACTTCGCCCACGATGCCTGGCGTCGCAGACCTGGAGGGCGAGATCCGGCAATCGCTATCGCGACTGGGGATCTCCCGGGATCGTCTGGCTGGCGCTCGCGTGGCAGTCACGGCCGGAAGCCGCGGCATCGCGAATCTGAAGGAGATCATCAAGGCATCGTGCGACTGGCTCAAGTCACAGGGAGCGCGGCCATTTGTAATTCCGGCCATGGGCAGCCATGGCGGCGCCACGGCTGAAGGCCAGCGGTTGATTCTTGAAGAATACGGTGTAACGCCTGACTTTATCGGCGTTGAAGTCAAGTCCGACATGGCCACGGTGCAGGTGGGCGAAACGCCCGAAGGTTTCAGCGTCAACGTGGACCGGAACGCCTGGGAAGCAGACAGCATTCTGGTCATCAACCGTATCAAGCCCCACACCGATTTCAGCGGAAGCATCGAGAGCGGCCTCCTCAAGATGATTGCTGTCGGTCTGGGCAAGCGCGAAGGGGCCGCCGTGACGCATCGCTGGAGCCGCAGGTACGGCAACGAGCACGTGATCCGTTCAATCGCCGGCGTCACGCTCGCCACGGGAAAGGTCCTCTGCGGGCTGGCCGTAGCGGAGAATGAAATGCATCAGATCGCTTTGGTGCGCGCCGCACTGTCGGACGGGATTGTCACCATGGAAGAAGCCACCTTGCCCATAGCGCGCAACCTGGTTCCACGGCTGCCGTATGCCCAATTCCGACTGCTGGTTGTGGACGAGATGGGCAAGAACATCAGCGGGACCGGTATGGACACCAAAGTCATTGGCCGGGGCGCGAGGCCCCTGCCTGTTGACAGTCCGCAGATCGAACTTATCTACGTGCGAGACCTGACCGAGGAAAGCGACGGCAACTCAATCGGAGTTGGGATGGCGGACGCCATCCACGAGCGCTTCTACTGCAAAATTGATCTCAGCAAGATGTACATGAACTCGCGGACATCGCTGAACCCGATGATGGCCCGCGTGCCCATGTACCTGTCCTCTGACCGCGAAGCGCTCGATTACATGCTGGCCACGCTCGGCACTCCTGATGTAGCGGAGCAGCGCGTCATCTGGATCCGGAACACACTCGAGCTCAACCGTGTTGCCGCTTCTTCTCAATTTGTGGAAGAGGCCAGTACGCCGACGGGGTGGCAGGTGGTGCCGGAGGAGTTCACAGCGCGCTTTGACGATGCGGGCAATCTCGCTTCGCCGTTTGAGAGAGCGGTTGGAAAAGCTCACGAATCTTGACTCTGCCCTGCGTCAAGGCGAGAATAGTAGCGTCTGGCGGGATGGAAATATGAACAAAGCACCCTGGCACATTGCCGCGTTCATTTTGGCAGCGCTTCTGGTGCTCCCGCTCGTCGCTAACGCGCAGGCGGAGAAATCTTCCAGTAAGAAAAGCTCTGTTCCGGAAGGTCCAGCGGTGGTGAAGACCCCGGCCAAGCCGCCGCTTCAGTCCGTGACGCTACCGAGCACGGCAGAGGCAGTAAGCAGGGTTGCGGAGGAAGCAAGCGCCAAATCACTGGAGGCTAAAGCAGCGGGCAAGACTTCCTCGCAATCAGGATCCAGCGGTGCACCAGGAGACGCTGTGCTGGAGTTTCATCCGACTGCCACCCCGCCGGCATCAGGTTCAGGCGGTTTTCAGGAAAAGGACAACAAGAATTCTATATTGAAAAACATCCACGGAAGCGCCTATGGGGCGGTGGCTTCCGCAGCAGGCAGCGCAAGTGCTGAAGGTGGGGCTGTCGGCGCCGATTCGCGCAATGGCAAGGTCAACATTTACGTGGAAGGCGGACACGCCCAGGCCAGCACGCCAGTTCCCCATTGAACAATGACCCGATCTGATTATTTTGAGAGCCGTGGTTCAAAGCGCCGACGACTGCACAGTCCCATTTTGTGCGCGAGCGCGGCCGTGTGCCTTGCATACGTCCTGATCGGCTGCGGCAGCGCCTCGGCCGCTGCTGCACCGTCCATCGTTCATTGTGATTCCGTTCCCAGCAAAATTCTGGATCACCCGGTCGATTACTGCATTGATCTTCCGGCTGATTATGCATCGTCCGGCAAGCGGTACCCGGTCCTCTATTTTCTACACGGTTTATTCGAAAATGACCATCGCTGGATTGACCGCGGGGGCAAAGAGAATTTTGATCGCCTGACGGCCGACGGGACCATCGGGCAATTCATCGTGGTCCTGCCAGATGGCGGCGATACCTTTTATATCAATTCAGAAGACGGTAAGGACCGTTACGAAGATTTCTTCGTTCAGGAACTTGTCCCGTTCATTGACCATCACTACAGGACCATCGCCACCAAAGATGCGCGCGGGATCAGCGGCCTCTCCATGGGAGGCTACGGCGCCTTGCACCTGGCCATGCGCCATTCGGACTTGTTTGGTTCTGTGGCCGCAACCAGTGCTGTTCTGATTCCTGCACTGCCCGACCCGGTTCCCGCCGAGGGAAGGTGGGAGTTCTACTCACGCATTTTGAGCCATGCGTTCGGATCGCCGCTGAACCAGGCTTACTGGGAAGCCAATAGCCCGCTGACTCTGGCTAAGGACCCATCGAAATTTCAGGGGCTGAAGATTTATTTTGAAGCCGGAGATCATGACCGCTACGGGTTTGAAAAGGGCGCGGCCATCCTGGACGAAATTCTCAACAAGGAAAATTACCCGCACACCTACGCGCTGCGTTCGGGCGGGCACGGATGGGAATTTCTCGACCAGTACATGAAATATTCTCTCAGCTTTCAGTGGCACTGGCTTAAGCAAGCTGAGCAAAACACACCAGGCAAAGCGGAGGCTGACACGCGTTGAGAAAAACGATTCGATCTATCCTGATTGCAGCGGCACTTCTGGGCATAGGTGTTCAGTGCCTGCTGGCGCAGTCCACCCCGCAGGCGAAGATCCTGAAATATATCCGCGACCACCTCAAAGCCGGTCAGCCCGTCCGGGTTACTGACCTCTACAATACGGTCTTCACAACGCCGGAAGACCATGCGGCGCTGAACAAACTTTACAAGGATTTCTTCCGGATCCCGATGTTCGTGGTCCAGTATCAGGAACGATTTTCCACTCCCCCCAGCCTGAAGACCATTGCCGAGCAGTTCTCGCTCGATAGCCCGAAAGAAGCCGACACGTTGCTCCGCGTGATGGAGACTGACCCGCGAGTTCCGAAATTCATCACCCGCAACCCGAAAACCGGAGAGATCACCAAAGTGGATGTCGAGATGATCCGTAACGATCCCCGTTTTGCCCAAGGTGCATCCCACGAACTTGCCGGGTGGGAAGGCAAAACAGCTCCGGCCTTCGATCTGGTGGGGGCGGGAGATAAACATGTCAGTTCCACGGGGCTGGATGGAAAAGTGGCACTGCTTTACGTCTGGTTCACCGGCTGCCCGCCTTGCATGAAAGAGGCCCCGGCGCTGGCGCAGCTTCAGCGCGAGTTCCAAGCCAAAGGATTTGAAGTTGTGGGCGCCAACGCTGACGACCTGCTCGGGCTTGGCATCAGCGAACAAGCCCACCAGCGTTATGCTGAAAGAGAAGGTATCACATTCCCCATTGTTCAGTGGACCAAAGAAAGCAACCAGGTCTACGGTGGCATTTCAATTTATCCCACGTTATTCTTGATCAACAGGCAAGGCACAATAATCGGCCATTGGGTAGGCTTTACAAGCCCGGCAACTCTGCGCGAGGCTATTTCGAAAGCCGTAGCTGAACCGTCCGGAAAGCATTAATCCGGCTTCAACAGATCTTCATCAGGAAACCTGAAAAACATGGTCGAAAATGGGTGGATCGATGAAGCACCTCACAAGCATCGGTCTCAAACTTGCCGCCATTGCGCTAATCAACCCGGGAACGAGATTGCTGGCTTAACAGGGCCGCCGAGGGAAAGCCAGGGTAGCCGTTGCTTCCACGCACGCTCCGATTGATTACGGACACCCAGGGTTAAAGTGACGCGGTCCCTTGAGCATGATCACGCCCGGCATGGCGTGGCGGCTGGGAGCCAGCGAACTTCAATGTGGCAGAATAGTCGCAGAAGCAAGTCCATCATCTTCTGACGGCAGGCAGGAATGAGGTTTGCCCGCCTGTCCGGCAAAAGGAGGCTCAACCTGATGCCCAATTCGATCAATGTGTTGGCCCTGTTCGCGCACCCCGACGATGCTGAATTCCTTTGCGCCGGCACACTGGCCCATCTGGCCGCACGCGGCGCCACAATCCACATGGCAACGCTAACAGCGGGAGATTGCGGCAGTACAACTCTTCCCCCCGCCAAAATTTCTGCGGTGAGGCAAAAGGAGGCGGCAAAGTCCGCCGCGCTGATCGGCGCCAAGTACCACTGCCTGAAGAGCGAGGACCTCCTAGTCTTTTACGATCGTCCGCACCTGAACAAGGTAATGGAACTGGTCCGCGAGACGCGTCCTGTGCTGGTCCTGACGCATTCGCCGGTGGATTACATGGCCGATCATGAAACGGCAAGCAAGCTCTGCCAGAGCGCCTGCTTCGGCGCCATGGCCCCCAATTTCAGGACCGGGGCCAGACACCAGGCCCCACCGCTCCAGGACGTTCCGCACCTCTACTATGCCGATGCTTTTGGGCGGCGCGACATACTGGGAAAGAGAATCACGTCCAGCCTGTCCGTTAACATCAGCGCAACACTCAAACTCAAGGAAGAAATGCTGGCCTGCCACGACAGTCAGCGGGCGTGGCTGAAAACGCAGCAGGAGATCCCTGAAACCGTCACGACCATGCGGAAAATGGCACAGGAGGTAGGAAAACTGGCCGGCTTTCGCTGGGCAGAAGGATTCCGGCAGCATCTTGGCCAGGGGTTCCCGGCAACCAACCTGCTGAAGGAACTGATGGGTCCGCTGGTCCGCTAACTTGGATTGGGCAGGGAGAAAGCAAACTTTCCCGGACCCTATGCACCATAAGCAGCAAGGGGCTTCTGGTTTGGAAGCGCTTGTTCTTACAACGGGATGGCCACGACGAGCGGATGTTCGGCTTCTCGATACCCCCGAAAAGAAAGATATAATACCATTTGGTTCTTGTTGGGGTCGAAAAACCACTCGGGAGTCAAGACCGATCTCTTGGATAAGGATTTGTGGCAACCGCTCCTGTCCGCCCTGCGCGGTCACTGCTCGCTGGCGCGCTCCAAAGTTGCTGCGCGGGTTCCGGCGAATAGGGGACTTTTGTAAGATCGCCGTCTTGATGGCCATCGTGTGGCCAGGATGTGCCGCGCCCACGCTTGCACGGCCTGCTGAGTGGGGACACACAGTCGTTCGCATTGAACTCAAAACCGATGCCCATCTCTATCTTTACCAATTCAAGAAACAAATAGTTCAGCAAACCGGCCAGCCACTTGACCCCTCAAAAGTAGACGAGAGCCTGAAGAACCTGTATGCAACGGGCCGCTTTGCCAGCCTTCAGGCCGATGCCGAGCCGGAAACCGGCGGCGTGGTCCTGACGTTCGCCGGAAAGGCCCGGTATTTTATCGGAGTTGTTCAGGTGAAAGGAACGCCCAAGCCGCTCGACTCCAGCACTCTTGTTGCGGCCGCGCGGCTGCCGCTGGGGCGCCCGGTCTACCAGGATGAACTCGCCACTGCAGCGCAGAACATCAGCAGCGTCCTTCGCGATAATGCCTTTTATCAGGCAAAAGTTCAGAGCAGCGTTGTGCCGAATCCTGCCACCCAGGAAGCAAGCGTTCTGTTGACAATTACGCCGGGAAGCCAGGCGCGGCTGAGCGGAGTCAATTTCAGCGGCCAACCTGCCTACACTCCGGATCGGCTGCGCTTGGTGACGGGCTGGCACCCAGGCGAACGGCTAACCTCATCCGACATCGAAAAGGGTCTTTACAAAATTCACAACTTTTATCTGAAGCACGGCTATCTGCAGGCGACCACCAACATTCAGAAGCGGGTCTATCATTCCAAAACCAACACAGAAACCCTTCTTGTGGAATGCGAAGCCGGGCCGGTGATCGAGGTGCGCGTGCGCGGCGCCGACATACCCCGTAGCAAACTGCGAAACATTCTTCCCCTATACCAGGACGGCGTGATTGACCAGCCCTCACTCGAAAGGGGAAATGAAGCGCTTGCCAACTACTATCAGCAAAAGGGCTACCTGCATGCCGAAGTGACAGTGGGTCCAGTTGAACACGTGAAGCCCAGCCATCTGCGCATTACTTACAAGGTGCAACTCGGGCCGCACGGCAGCTTTGCAGGATATAAGTTCGCAGGGAACGATCATGTGTCCGATTCCATCCTCTCTTCGATCATGACAATCCATACAGCCCAATTCCCGTTTCAAAGTTCCGCCTACAGCGCCCGGATGCTGGCTGGCGACATCAATTCCCTGAAAGCTGTCTACCAGGCGCAGGGCTACTTGAACGCCCAGATCACACCAAGCTTCAATTACTACTATCAGGACCAGCCTAACCGGCTGTTTGTCACTCTCAACATCCAGGAAGGTGTGCGGACGATGGTGGGAAAGCTTGTCCTGAAAGGCGTCACCGAAGAACAGCGGAAGGACCTGCTGTCGCAATTGGCGAATCAACCGGGCCTGTTCTATTCGCCGCAAAACGAGCAGAAAGATCGTGACACAATACTTCGATACTTTGGGAACCAGGGCTATTCTCATGCCAGAGTTGTCACCAGCCGTTCGCCGGCAGACCAGGAGCACCTGATGAATGTGGAGTACCAGGTGACGCCTGGGGATCGGGAAATGATCGAACAGGTAGTGTTGCTGGGCAACAAGCACACGCGCGACGGAATTGTTCGGCGTGAACTGACGTTCGGTCGCAACCAGCCAGTGAATGAGAGCGCCCTGCTGGAGTCGCAGCGCAGGCTCTATGACCTCGGACTCTTTAACCAGGTGCAGATTGCTCCGCAGAACCCGCAAACCAAGGAAACTGAAAAAACGATCCTGGTCAGCATGGAAGAGGCACCACGCTGGACGGTCGGATACGGCGGCGGAGTCGAAGTCCAGCGGCTGGGCAGTAACGAACCCCAGGGCCAGTTGAAAGCTAGCCCTCGGGTTTCTCTGGATGTCTCGCGCACCGGCGTTGGGGGTCGCAACCAGACACTGAGTTTTCGCGGCAGGCTTTCAACCCTCGATAAAGGCGCCGACGCCAACTACTTTATTCCTAATTTCCCCAAGCGCCGGGACATCAGCGTGCGCCTTAACGCCGCCGTCGACAGCAGCCGCAACGTGCTGACTTTTACGGCAAGGCGCAAGGAAGCATCGGTGGAAGTGGAAAAACGTTGGAGCCGAACTACTTTTCTTTCTGCGCGATATTCTTTCCGCAATGTCCAGGCTCTCGATCTGTCAAACCGGATTTCCCCGGACCAGATTCCGCTGGCCAGCCGCGCGGCCAGGATCGGCATGTTCTCCCTGAGCTACGTCAACGACCACCGCGACAGCCCGGTCGATCCAACGCGCGGCTCGTATTCCGTGGTCGATGCGGGAATCTCATGGTCAGGGCTGGGTTCGGAGGCAAACTTCCTGCGCGGCTCAACTCAGAACTCAACCTACTACCGCCTGACCCCATTTCTGGTTTTCGCGCGGGACACACGGCTGGCGGTCGAATCTCCCTACGGCGCACTGCGGAGCGTTACAGTTACACAGCCGGGCGGCACTACACAAACCGTCCTGACGCATGAAATTCCGCTGCCGGAACGGTTCTTCATGGGTGGCAGCGATTCGCATCGTGGTTTCTCGATCAACCAGGCCGGGCCACGCGACCCACAAACAGGTTTCCCAATTGGAGGCAACGCGCTATTTCTGAACTCCCTGGAACTCCGTTTTTCTTTCGCTCAGGACCGCCTGGGCGTGGTCCTGTTCCACGACATGGGAAATGTGTACTCCTCCATCCGCAGAATGCGACTGTTCAAAGTTTCGCAGAATTCCCCCACCGATTTTGATTACACGGTCCATGCGGTGGGCGTAGGATTTCTTTATAAGACACCCGTCGGCCCACTGCGGTTCGACGTGGGCTATGCCCTGAATCCAACCCAGTACCAAGTTGCTGGGCAAAATGGATTGGAGGTACTCCGATTGCCACGACTGCAGTACTTTCTAAGCATCGGCCAAAGCTTCTGATTGCGTGCTGCCTGACGTTCGCAGCAACATGGCTGGCCGTCCCCGCTGGCGCGGAAATGCTGGACCGCGTCCTTGCGTCTGTCGGCGACATCGCCATCACCCGGCGCGACGTCGTTGAGGAATACCGTTTTGAACGCTTTCTGGACAGCAAGTTTCCGGCGGGCGAGCCAGACAGCACAGAAAGCCAGGCGGCGCTCAACAGACTGATCAGCCAGACTCTTCTGGATGAACAAATGCAAAGGCCGGGGACGGCCACGAAAAACGGAGCGAAAGACGCCGAAGCAACCCTGAAAAGCGTCCGCGAGAAATTTCCGAGTGAGCAGGCCTACAACGCTGCCTTGCAATCGCTTGGCATGACGGAGCCGCAGGTGCTGAAACGGCTGGAAATTTACGAGAGGACGCTGCGGACGATCAACAACCGGTTGCGGCCGACGGCCCTTCCTGATCCTGGCGAGATTGATGATTATTACAAGAAGGTCTTTGTTCCGGAGTACGCAAAGCAGAATGCGGGCACGCCTCCCGCGCTGGACCAGGTTCGGGGGCAGATCCGGGAAATCCTGGTTCAGAAGAAGATGAATGAACAACTGGACGACTGGTTGAACCGGCTGAAAGCTACTCACCGGGTGACGATTCACCCGGATTGACATGAGATGGGAGCCTGAAAGGTGACGTTACGGAACCTGAAATTGCGGATGGTGGTTCGCTGGCTGATTCATTCGGTCGGGGTCCTTATCGTCTTGTGCGCTGTCATCATCGGCCTGGCGGGCACGGCGTGGTTCCGCTACGCTCTCCAACAACGGTTAACGACCGGCCTTGAACGCGTCACCGGAGGGAAAGTTGAAATTGCGGGAATGCAATTTCACCCTCTCAGCCTTAGAGTCAGTGTCCGGCGACTGGTGATTCACGGCCTCGAGAAAAATTCGACGGAGCCGCTTTTCTCGGCTCAGGATATCGAGGCCAGCATCAGTCCGGAATCCCTGTTTCAGCTTCGTCTTTTGCTGCGGTCTCTCCAGTGGCAACAGGCGGAACTTCACGTCCGAACCTACCCCGGCGGCGCAACCAACCTTCCGGGAGCCACGGTTTCACCCGGAAAGGGACAAGGCCTTACAGACCTGTTGGATCTGGGGATCGACCACCTGACACTGAGCCACACCACTCTCGACTGGAACAGCCGGCACGCTCCCTTCCAGGCTGCGGCGCGCGACGTTGCAATCCAGTTGCAACTCAGTCAGAACCACCAGTACCAAGGATCCATCGCCTTCTCCAAATCCATTTTCAAATGGAAAAGCAGGACTTTGCCTCCCCTTTCAGTGGCCACTACATTCAAACTCTCAGACCAGCAGGTGGAAGTATCCGGATTAAGCTGGCAAGTCGAAAACCTCCGCGGAAATCTTGCCGGAGTTCTCCACTGGACGCCACGGCTTGCCGCAAATTTCGAATTCCGTGCCGATGGCGGCCTTCAGGAACTTGCCCGGTCGCTGAAGATTGCTCAGGTTAAGAGCGGTTATCTTTACGTGGAAGGCAAGGGAACCTACGATGCGCACGGCACATCGGTCCATGGCCGGGTGAAAACCCGCGATCTGAGGTTGAAAAATCCAGAGATCCAATCCGCCGCTGTGAACTTTACCTCCGACTACGAGTTCGCCGACGGCCGGCTGAGGCTCCCGAATTTCACCTTGACCGGCCTCAATGCGCGTGCGGAAGGCAACGCAGCCGTTTCCTTGGTAAAAGGAAAGCCGCAGGTCGTCCTCCGGACCCGCTTTAAAGAGATGAGCCTCTCAACCCTGATCCAAGTTATCCCCCGCCTGGCAAGGACCATCGGAATTTTCCATCCCCAAGCCGTCATCAGCGGAATGGTCAGCGCAAGCTGGCAACAGCCTTCCAGGGTGCAGAGCCGGTTTGACCTTCAATTTCAACCGCCGGAGGCTCAGGCCGTTACAGGGCTTCCTTTGACGGGGCACGCCCAGGGAACCCTCGATTTGGGACGCAAAGTCCTGATCACCCTCAATGACGCTCAAGTTTCAACACCACATTCCAACATGTCCTTTCAGGGAACGCTCGGCAACGAACAATCTTCCATGGCTGTCAGGTTCGCGACTTCAGATTTTGAGGAATGGCGGCCTGAAGCCGAAATCTTCATCAAAACCCAGAACTCCCTGCCGATTACGCTGCGCAGCCAGGCGGTTTTCAATGGCATCATTTCCGGAACCTTTTCGAATCCGCAAATTAGTGGCCAGGCCAGCATTGGAACCTTCCAATACGCAGGATGGGTCTGGGACAGTTTCCAGTCGCGGATGTTGCTCTCTCCTCAGCAGGCGAGCATCCAGTCAGGACAGCTGAAACTTGGGAAGAGTTCACTGAGCTTGGACGCTGAAGTCGGCCTTATCGGGTGGAAGCTCGAACCCGACAGCACGGTCCGCCTGAAGGCGACAGCTCAGGAAACACCAGTGGCAGGAGTTCGGGCTGCGCTGGGCCTGAAACCTGCGATGGAGGGGCTAGTTACGGGACAAGTCGAGGCTGAAGGCACGATCAAGAGCCTGTCAGGCCGCGGCCATATTTCCGTTCTCAAGGGTGAGTTCGCGGGTGTACCGTTCGACTCCGTGGAGGCGAACATACTGGCGACGAAATCCAACTGGGAGATCCGGAATTTCAAGCTTGTGGAAGGCCGGGGGCGGGCAAACGGGAACTTACAGCTCAACCTGCAACAACGCACCTTTTCAGCCAACTTGCAGGGCCGCGACTTTCCGCTGGGCCGCATCCACTTCATCAATCCGCAGGCAGCCGAAACAAAAACCGCGGCTGCGGTGTCCGGGTTTGTCAGTTTCAGCCTTCAGGGTGGAGGCTCGTTTGACAGCGCGCGGTTGCAATCCACCGTCGATCTAACCGATCTTGCATGGAAGGGACAACAGCTTGGAACCATTCACGGCAAGGCCGAATGGCAAGGGCAACAGGTCGCGCTCCAGTTAACGGGCGGCGGAGCGCAGGCAGGCAATTTCCAGATCAGTGGAAACTTGGAGACACGGGACAACTGGCCGCTGCACATTTCGGGGCAATACGCCGATTTGCGCGCGGCCCCATGGATACAGGAAGTCTCCGGCCATTCGATGGCGGCGGAAGTGTCCGCCAGCGGGTCCTTCACGATTGACGGCCCTTTGAAGGACCTGAGGAAGCTGACAGGAAGCAGCCGGATCGATCAACTGCAAGTGAGTTTCCCGGCCCTCAAGCTGACAAACGCGCAACCCGTGGAGGTCAGGTACTCCGCCAACAATCTTCAGTTCAAGCAGTTCCGGTTGCAGGGGCAGGCGACCAACTTCGAAGTAGGCGGCTCCGTTCATCTTGGCCACCCACCCTCACTCGACATCTCTGCCCGAGGCAAGGCGGCTGCAACTCTGCTCGGCCTCTTTGCAAGCGGCATCGAGGCGACTGGCGAATCAACCCTGGAAGTACGGCTCCGGGGTACGCCAGAGGATCCGCAATTGAGCGGCGAAATTCAAGTGAAGGACGTGGGTCTCGGCTACGCCGATCTTCCCTTCCGGTTAAACGCCCTGAACGGTACGATCAAGCTTGAAGGCGAGCGGGCGATGATCTCGTCATTGAAGGGCACCATTGGCGGGGGAAGCGTCAACATCGCAGGCTTCCTGCTTTTGCGGGAGTCTCCCCGTTATCAGATCAGGACCGAACTCTCGCAGGTCCGCGTGCGCTATCCCTCCGACTTCACGTCTGTACTCGACGGCCATCTGACGCTGGCAGGAACATTCAGCCGGGGACAGCTCAGCGGCAACATTTCCGTCCGGAACCTCTTTGCAAACGAAAACCTGAACTTGGTCGATCTTCTTTCCGGACCCAATCCATTCGGCGGGCTGCTGACAGCAAACTCAGGATCGTTTGGTTCCAGCATCAACCTTAACGTGGCCCTGGCCTCGGCCCGCCCGGTGCCAATCGAATCGCACGACCTGCGCGTCGTCTCGGACATTGATCTTCAAGTGCAGGGGACGCTTGCCAACCCGGTTGCGGTCGGCAATATTTATCTTCGCAGCGGAGACGCCATCTTTCGCGGCAATCGCTACACCCTGACACGTGGCGACATCTCGTTCTCCAATCCCTTCCGCACCGAAGCGGTGCTGGACCTCCAAGTGCGCACGACTATTGATAAATATGATTTGACGCTTGAAATTTCCGGACCGATGGACCAGGTCCGATTGTCCTACCAGTCGGACCCGCCGCTGCCAACCCAGGACATCCTTTCGCTGCTTGCCTTCGGGTATTCGAGACGCTTGGAGGAATTCGCACCGGAAACCAGAAGTCCTTTTCCCACCGCCGGAGCGAGCGCGTTGCTCTCGCAGGCACTTTCAACCCAGGTTACAGGAAGGATCCAGCGCCTTTTTGGGGTCAGCCGCATCAAGTATTCCCCCACCAGCGCAGAGATGGGCACACTGGGCGGCCCCATGCTGACCGTTGAGCAGCAACTCTCACCGCAACTAACCCTGACCTACGAAACCAGCACGGCCAACTCGCAGTACCGCATCATCCAATTCGAGTATACGGTGAACCCACGCCTGTCAGTACGAGGCTTCCGCGACCAGAACGGCATCTTTGGCCTGGAATTGAAATTCCGCAAACGGTTCAAATAAGCTGGCCAGAGACGGCCGTGAACCATGGGTAGGTTTTCCAGAGAGCCTTCCAACCCTGGACAAGTGACCGTGACGGGTATAGAAAAAGTCAAGGCAGCTGTGACCATGAGATCCCCCGAACAAATTGCGGACGAAATGCGACCTGAAACCTGCAGATGTTGCGCGGCGGGCACGGAGATGACGGGCTACATCCGGCAACTGCAAGTCCTCACCCTGGTCTGGATGCTGGTCGAATGCGCGGTTGCGCTGGCGGCGGCATGGCGAGCGCGAAGCCCAATCCTGCTGGCATTCGGCGCCGACAGTGTCATCGAGCTGATGTCGGCTGCCGTCGTACTTCTTCAGTTTGTTCCGCGGTTGACACTAAGAGAAACTCGTGCTGCCAGACTTGCAGGAATTCTTCTTTTTGCCCTGGCGTGTATTGTCACTTTCACTTCCTTGTTCGCGCTGTGGCAGGATGTGCGACCCGAGACAAGCTGGATGGGTATCGGCATCACAATTGCCGCACTGTTCGTGATGCCTGTGCTCAGCCGCGCAAAGCGGCGCGCCGCGAACACCATCGGCAACCGCGCTCTAGGCGCAGAGGCGGTGCAATCCGCAACATGCGCTTACCTGGCAGCGGTAACACTTGTCGGCCTTGCCCTGAATGCAGCGTTTCATGTTCGATGGATTGACCCCCTGGCCGCGCTGGTCGCGGTCCCCATCATCTGCATTGAAGGCAAACGCGCATTAAAGGGAACGCCTTGCCATTGCTGATGAGGAAAGGTGGCCCTGTTCCCTTCCCGTCAACCCGCTCACGCAACTTCGAAACCGATTAAAACTTTATCCCCAGGCCGGTGCTCAAGATCAGCACGTTGGCTTTGGTGCCTGGAAGCGGATTGTTGAGGTACTGGTCATTCAGGCTGATATTGAAAGAGAGCTGTTTTGAAATCGGGGCATCCAGGGCGGTCAGAGAATTAAACCGGTAGTCACCGGCGGAAGTCAGGCTGGGATAAACGTCGAACTCATGGTTGATGCTCAAATGCTTCAAGACAAGCCACGCGATCTTTTCTCCCGCCAGCGCGTCCATCCCATTCCGCACTTCTCCAGTCCCAAAAGCCGTCCGGACATAGGTGAGACCGCCCTGAACTGAAAAAGTGAAGTTCGGGCGCCGGATGACGTCCCGGCCCAGGCCACCGCCGTAGGCCTGTCGCAAGGTCAAATCCTGCGGCTGAATATGGTCCCATCCACCTTGCGCGAAAAGGTAGTTGCGCGCATTGCCGCCGATGAAAAAATCCTGCCGCAGGACCGATGTCAGCGTGTTGGCCTTGGTGGTCACGCCAGACTCGGTGACGGTGGCAAACGCCATGTTAAGTGAAAAGTGAGTGGCCTCGCGCGGCGACATTCCGGGAAGAGTGGGCTCGATTCGGCTGCTGTTGAAGTTGACCGAAAGCGATCTGGAGTTCTGGCTGGATTCCTGCAGAACGTAGCCCAAGGCGCCCTGCCCCTGCCAGTCCTGCCATGGCATGTGAGGTCCGGCAGGATTACTCTTCATATAGACATCAAAGGGGTAAACGGCCGCCACGTCGCCCGGCTGCAAGTTCATGGTCCCTGTTTTTGTAACAAGTTGCCAGGCGCCCGCCGCGGTAATGGAAAAAATCCCATCTGCCGTCTTCCCCCCGTTCAGGACGACAACAACGGCGTCTTTGGACTGAAAGCTTGCAACCTTGGCCGCAGGAAAGGTCAGAGTCCCCATGCTGTCGGTTTTGAAAATTACATTGCCGTTCAGCAACTGCTGGAATTCGCCCGTAACGACACTGCCATCCTTCAGGCGTAGAGACTGGGCGCGCGCAAGTGTTGCCGTACAGAAAAGCAGCAAGATCAACGTAAATCCACAGCGTCGCAATGCAGAACCTCCTCGAAGATGAATCTTTCTGAGTTTTTCCCCTGGCTTTTAAGATACCAGCAGTCCGGCCGTCGGGCATAGTGTGGCGCAAAGAATTCTTTGGCGAGATTTTGTGGCCGACGAAGCCTTCGCCTTCCATGTCCACAGCCAGAGGCGGGTCCGCCACGGCGAGCGCAATAACTGGCCCGTCGTGGCGGCTTAAGCAAGTTTACTTATTCGGCTGGGCGGCACTTTCCGACGCCTGTTCCACCCTGACCAGTTTGGGAGAGTGGCACAGTTGCTCAATAGGTTGATTGGGTTCAAATTCGAACTTTTTCGGTGGAGCACAGCCTTCTTCGCGCGAATAGTCATAGAGCAAAGGTTTATTCTTTTCGTCTTTCGTGGCTGCCTGGTCCATTTTTACCAATGCTTTCTTCATCTGTTTGAACGCGTCCGTGGTTACGACGTAGTTGGGCTTTTCGGGAAGGAACATGATTTCCCGCTGAGTATCGACCATCCGGGTGTAGAAAGGAGGATGTGTGCGGAACCAACTGGCTCCCTCGACATAGCCCTTCTTGGTAGCTATTTTATCGAAAAAGCGGATAAAACCCGTCGGATCGTAACCGGCATTCCAGGTGTACTGGACTCCCAGTTGGTCCGCTTCCAATTCGTACTCGCGGCTGACCCCCAATAGGTTCAGGTTGAGCACAAGTCCCAAACCGTAGAAGCCGTACTGAAGCGCGTAATAAGTTCCTATTCCGGCGACGCCGCCCGTAAAAACAATGGCTGCAATTTGCGCAGCCTGATAAAAAATGCCAGCAATGGTGGCTTTCTTCATCAGCTTGTGTGAGTGGCGGGCCGTGACATGGGCGATTTCGTGGCCGATCACGCCAGCAAGCTCAGCCTCATCGTCGGCAGCATCCAGCAGCCCGCGCTCAATAAAGAGATAGCCGCCCGGCAGGGCAAATGCATTAATCTCCTTGGAATTCAGCAAAGCAAGATGCAGCGGGACCCGGAGGTCTGAGTGCTTGGCCACCCTCTCCCCCACCGACTTTACATAGTTGACCACAGCTTCGTCTTTGACTTCCGGCAGCGACATGCCGGACTGCTTCATCTGCTTGATGGCTTCCTCGCCGGCACGAATGTCGTCTCGCTGGTTGGGTGCAATTTCGCGAAATCCAATATCCTTCACGTTCCCCCAACGCCGGTTTCCGTAGGCACCGCTCGCAATGTCCCCTTTGATCGTCTGAACCTGGACGGGCCAGCTCTCAATCAGATCAAGCCTGGCCAGCCGGTTGTCATAAGCAACTGGAATGGCGCTTTGAGACAGTACCGTGGCCTGGCTTTCCAACACGCGCAGTTGCTGGATCTTGCAATGCATCTCATGACGTTCGCCCTCGGGAACGGCTGATCCGCGCTGCTTCAGTTCCTTCTGCACCTGTGCGATCTCCGCACTGTACTTCTCTGCGTGTCCCTTGAACTGGTCGAGGCAGTACTGCTCTCCTTTTTGCAGGTATTCCCGCATCGAGTCGATCTGCTTTTTGGAATAGCGAAGGTTTGGAGAAATCTCAAAGAGTTCCAGGTAAGGCTTCTGGAGTTCTTGCTGGAGACCGGAAATCTCCTCTGGCCTGACTGGCGGTGGCGCGCCAACAGGGGTCCGCTTGCGGCAGGAAGGAAGGGAAACCAGGATTTCACAGAGAATCAGGGAAAGGCAAGCCTTTGCAGTCCATCTCATGGGGAATTTATCCTTTCCGCCCAGCCCCGGAAACTCTTTGGTAAACCGGGCTGCTGAGTCGTACGGACAAGGTCCCAAGCTGACTGTCAACCGCGTGCTTTACATACCTTAATTATTCCCCGACGGCAAGAAGGTATATGTGATCGCGGTCACTTCCCTGCAGGAATCATGGGCCGAAACTTACACGGTCCAGAGTGCCGCCGAGGACTCATTATTCGTACAGAGTCACGGCACGTGCACACTGCAAACCCTCATTACTATAAGTGCAAAAGGCAGGTCAAGAACCGTTAACAGAAAGAATAATAATACGACACTATGGAAAGTTTCAAAAAAGAGTGACACGGCGGGGTTGCCGTGCCACTCTTCTCTCAGGCCACAAGGCTCAGCGGGTTATTTCAAGTTTTGACCCCAGCCGATCATATTTCGCCTTGTTGTTCCCGTACGCCACATAGTTACTTATCAACTCTGACAGAGAGGAAGCGACCTCCGCATTGGCGCTCAGATATTCCTTGTACTGAGGCATCTGTAGCTGGCGCTGATTGTTGTTGAGGTGCTCAATGGTGGCCTCAATGTTCGAGGCCAGTTCCTGCGCCAGCGGCGTGATTCGTTCGATCGCTGACTGCTGCCAGGGCGACGCAAACTCTTGCCTGTCGCTCATCTGCTTCAGAACTTTGCCCAGATTATTAACGTGGTCTTTGATTGTCGTGATCTGTTGCGCATGGCTCTCCCAGGACATCTTCATCAGGCTGAACTGGTGCATCAGTTGAGCATCATCCCTCAGCTGGAGTGCATGCGACTTTGCTTGCGTCAGCAGTTCCGCCACCTCCGGCGAATCCGGGACTGGGTTGTCTGCAGCCTGTAGAACGGGCAACAGGTAGAGAAACGCCCCCAGGAGAAGCGCAAGGCCCAAAACGCTTCGTGCCTTTCGCATGGAAATCCTCCTTTGGTTTAGTTTCGTAGGCCCTACCGGGCCAGCTCGATCCTACCTATAATTCTCCCCGCCTGCCTCAGTAAAAACAGTGACGATAGCCACAGGCATTTGTGAGGTCGACTATGTTACGGAAATGGTTGGAGTTGCGGGGGCCGCAAATAGCCATCCTCGTCAGGAAAAGGCTTGTGTTACTGCACGGCGCAGTTTAACACCGGCGGCCGGTTCGTCTGGGCACATCTGACCGCCGACGAATGCAAACGCCATAGGGCTGCTTCGGGTGATACGGGCCCCCACGCCGGGCTTGGCCTTTAGGGTGATACCCCCCTAGCACTCGGTCATGGTTTGAAAGCCGCACCTAATGGGCTTTTACGGCGGGAGCAACGCAGGCCTTCGGAGGATATACCGCCAAGGATTGCAGCCCGGAAGCGGCTCCGGTGGGGTTAATTGATAAAAGGGCGAACTGTTCAGCACTAGACACAGTAAAGACCGAAACTCCGGATCCACCGATGCTCGTCGAATTCAGATCAGCCGCAAAAAGGAACGCGCCGTCACTGCTCACGGCCAACCCACCAGGATAAGGGTTCGTGTCGCCAGCATCAACTGAGATCCCTGGGAGCATCAGTCCGCCATTGGGGTCCAAAGCAAACGCGGTCACAGAATTGCCCGCCTGGTTACTCGAAAACAGCGTGCTGTCATCTGCGCTTAATGCAACCACCTCGTTGCTGGCCAACCCCGTCGCATAGGGCGAACTTGCCACCGGCGAGAGCTTCCCCGATGAAAAGTTGAAAGCGTAGATAGTCCCCGACGCGGTGCCGGCGTACAGCAGAGTGCCAGCACAATTGAAGTCCACACTTGTGGCAGGGGCTGGAGTAAAGACATACGGATAACCGTGACTTTCGTGCAGGTTTCCGTTTTTCCGTATGACGTATACCGACAACTCGCGGGCGCTGGGGACTGTTGCCACAAGATAATTGCCGTCCGGGCTGACCTTCAGGCTCGACATCGGCCCGTCGGCCGCTATCGGAGAATGATCCACAATCGTGAGCGCTCCCGTGGCATCAATGCTGTATATGGTGATTTGCCCAAGCGTGCCTGCACTGCCCGCGTAAAGATACTTGCCGTCCGGCGTGGCCGCCAATGAAATGCCTGAGCCGGAGGCGGAGTCGTTAAAAGCATTCGTCAGGAACGGCGAGCCGAGTACAGGCGTCAGAAATCCTGAGCCGGGATCAATAGCAAAAGCACTGACCGTGTTTGATCCGGAATTGGAAGCGTAAAGAAAGTTGTTGACGATGATAATGCGTGTGGCCGAGTCCCAACATCCGCCGCTCCCTGCCCCGCCGGTCGCAAATGGAGACCCGGCAATTGGACCCAGGCCACCCACGGCGTCGAACGAATAGGCAGAGATGGTGTTTCCAGTGTTCCCGCCCGCAAGGTCATTATTCGTGTAAAGATACTGTGCTGACAGCGCAATTGGAAAGAACGCCAGGAAAGCCGCTGTCCAGATGGAATGCTTCACGATTTTTTGCATCAAACTCTCCCCTCTCCTTTTTCTCGCTTACGCTGCGAGTGCCCGGACCCGTTTCCGAACCGGTCGATCTGCCCTGCAATCAGCAACCCACCAGCCCGGCAAGAAGTAACCCGGCTTGCCAAACAACGCCTTTGTAATCATTGTGGCGCAATGAACATGGGCTATTGGAATTGCGCCAGCCACGGGAACCTTTCCGGCCCCGTGTTGCACTGTCTGCATCGGGGGACAGAAATTTCGCTGTATCCCATTCCTGTTGCGGCACTTCCTGCCGCACAACGGGAATAATACAAGATTCTAGTCGCCCATAGCACAGATGTCAATACGTTAGCTAGTTATTGGCTAGATATCCAATAAAGGAAGGGTTAGACTCGCCTCCGCCTGACAGGGCACACTCTTGCAGATCCTATTCCTTTGCCAGTTCCGGCTCGGCAGCAGGGCACACGGAGTCCCTGATCCATTGCAGGTAGTTGGGCGATCCATCGATAATCGGCAGGCAGATAATCTCCGGCGTGTGGTAGGAATGGATCAGGGCAATTTCTGTCTTCACCTGCGGAAACAGCTCGCGGCGGGTCTTGATAAACAACAAGAATTCTTTGCTCTGCTGGACTTTGCCCTCCCAGCGATAAACTGACTGGATTGGCTGCGTAATATTCACGCAGGCGGCTAGTTTCTCCTCAATCAGCCGCCGGGCAATCTTGCGACACTCCCGCCGGCTTGAAGCCGTCACCATGATGACAACATTGTCTGTCACGGGTCCTCCTTGCAAGGCGGCACGGGCACCAGAGAGGGCTTCTTCCGAGCGGCAAAGCAGGGGATGCAGCAGGTGAAAAGTTCCTGCCACCCTCAAATGCCCAACCCATCCGCCAAGTTGCCAGAGCTTACTTTGAAGATACACCCGGCGTCAGGCCATCGCCAGAAGTATCGGGATGGGAGCGAGGCGATAATCTGGAGGCCATGCTTAGAGATTGGACATGTCTCATCAGGTAATAGTTTGCTTGCATTTGACCCGGGAAACAGTGGTATCCTAGCTCTTGTGTCGGCAATGGCACCGCGGGCAGCGCCAGCCCGGCGGGGACATATGCCGGGTCACGGCCCTTGTTGAAGACTTATGAAGCCGTTTAATTGGGATCCAGAATCGTTCAGGCGCACTGCCATTTTCGTAATGGCGCTTATCACCCTTTTCATTCTGGTGAGCGAGATTTTCGGTCCGAACGGCTACATGACTCTCCGGCGAGAGAAAAAGAAATACACCCACCTCAAGCAACAGATTCAAACGCTGTCAGAACAGAACCAGCAACTCGAGCAGAAAATCAACGCGCTGAAGACCAATCCTGAGGCAGTCGAAAAGCAGGCCCGCGACCAGCTTTACCTGGCCAAACCGGGTGAAATCATTTACATGCTGCCTGACCGGCCATCGGCACAGACTTCAGCCGCCTCACAGCCGACTTCACGCGCAAAGGGCCACTGACAACCCTAAACCAGCAGAATACAGGGGACTCTTGCATTGTGGGCCAGAGAGTGGTGTGCCGGTCCCGCATCGGGTCTTCCGGCACGCAGCCCGGAAATCCGCTTCAGCGGACCACGCCTTCCAGAGGGCTGGAAGCTGTGGCATAAAGCTTTTTCGGTATGCGCCCGGCCAGGTAAGCCTTGCGCCCTGCGGCGATAGCGTCCTTCATGGCCTCGGCCATCAGGACGGCATCCTGCGCTCCTGCAATTCCGGTGTTCATCAATACGCCATCGGCGCCCAACTCCATGGCGAGCGCCGCATCGGACGCAGTGCCGACGCCAGCATCCACAATCAGAGGAACCTCCGTAATCATTTCGCGCAGAATGCGCAGATTGGTAATGTTCTGTATGCCCATCCCGGAACCGATCGGAGCGCCCAACGGCATCACGGCTGCCGCTCCGGCATCAATCAGGCGCCGGGCGGTCACCAGGTCGTCGTTGGTGTAGGGCAGCACGACAAAGCCTTCCTTCGCCAGCGTCTCGGTGGCTTTCACCAGTTCAAAGTTGTCCGGGAAAAGCGTCTTCTGGTCGCCGATAACTTCCAGCTTGATCCAGTTGGATAAACCCACCTCTCGCGCCAGGCGAGCAGTCCGCACGGCCTCATCGGCGCTATAGCAACCGGCGGTGTTGGGCAGAATAAAGAATTTCTTCCGGTCGATGTAATCCAGCATCGACTCCTTGCTCTTGTCCGTCAGGTTCACGCGCCGCACGGCTACCGTTACGACCTCCGCGCCGGAAGCTTCATGCGCGCTCACCATCTCCTGGAAGGTCTTGTATTTTCCTGTTCCTACAAATAATCGCGAGCGGAATTCTCTGTCCGCAATCTTCAAAACATCATTGTCCATGGGTCCTGATTTCTCCTTCCCGACCATTCTAATACAAACGAGCACGGGCTAGCGGCGCGAATGGACAGGAATCACGGCGTGGCGCGATGCCACTCGGCGTCGCACATTCCCCTCCCTGCATGCCCCAACGCTTGCCCGGCATCAATAATGAAAACCGAGAAGGTTCCAGTACACAAAAAACCAGACGAAGGCCAGCCCTGCGGCAGCTATCAGGCCGTAATGCAGCCGGCCCCACACGGACCACATCCGCAATTTCCACGCCCGCACCGCAAACCAGACCACAAGAGCCGTCAATGCTGTTGTCACGATGGGAACCCACAGCAACACCTTGATTGCCGCCGGAACGCCATAAACAAAATCCCAGTCATCCATGCGCGTGAGCAGATGCAGCATCTCGACAATGAAAAAGACGTTCAGCAATCCGAGCGCCGCCGCTGTCCATCGAGCCCGGCACCCTGCAGCGGCTTGCTCGGAAGGCCTCTTACGCAAACGCCGGACCAACCAGCCGACGGGCCACAAAACACACCCCGATAGAAACACCAGCATCAGCGCCTTGACCAGCGCCACCTGGAACCGGGCCGTTCCATTCCACTGAATTTTCTCGTAGCTGTCACGGTCCGTGAACAGACGCGCCACGTTTCCGTGTTTGTCGAAATCGAAGACAGCATGGCCCTGCCCGCCGCTTGACAGGAAATAATCTGGCGCAAGAGCAGTCCATCGCTCCGAGGGCATGAACTTGTGAGGGTAATGGAATTGGAGCGACCCATCGGGATTGGCTGTGATCCGGAACTGCCAGTAGAGCGTGATCAGCTTTTCAAACGTGCGCCGCGAATATGGATTGCTTCGATAGTTCCCCGTAAACTTCCGGAGTTCCGCCGCCGAAAGGCGCAGCGTCTCGTCCGGCTCAGGGTTATTCTCTTCCGGGTAAAAATGGTCGAAGAAAATCTGGATGAAGTCCTCTTCGAACCTGGACTCGTCGCGGTTGAAAACCAGAAAAAATCCCACGTGCTCTTTCCGCACCATCATCAGCAGGCTGGCAAAGCCGCGGATGTTTCCCCCGTGTCCAATCGCGCGGCTGCCGTTCACAGACCGCTCGTAGAAGCCAAACGTTCGGCCCGCCAGGCGCGGATCATCGGTAGATTGCCTAGTATGCAGCTCGCTCACGGATTTTTCACTCAGAATCCGCGCGCCGCCATATTGGCCACCATCCATCTGCGCGATCAGGAAGTGCGACATGTCCGCGGCCGTGGAATAAAGACCCGCCGCAGGACCGATATTGAAATAGTCAATCGGCTGCCGAACGTAACTCCCACGATGATATTCATAACCCGTTGCAAGGTGCGCGGGCAGGTCCCGCGTCAACCGGAAACCGCTGTCGAGCATGTCGAGCGGCTGCAGGATGTTCTTCTCAATGTACGCGTCGAAAGGCTCGCCGGAAATCTTCTGCACAAGATAACCCTCCAAAGAAACGCCAAAACTAGAATAGCTGTAGATTTTCCCCGGAGGCATCATGACCGGCGGCATCTGCCGTGCCAGAAACGCGCCAAGCGGAACAACGCGCGAGGGGCTGCGCGCCGCAATCCCGATAAGGCTGGCGTCCAGGCCAGCGGAATGCGTTAGAAGTTCGGCCAAGGTCACGGGCTGCGAGTAGGAATCATCCACCTTGAAGCACGTAAGGTACTGGTTGACGTTTGCGCGCAGGTCAAGCTTTCCCTGCTCGACAAGTTGAAGCACCGCCGCTGCCGTGAAAACTTTTGAGACCGAGCCCACGCTGAAAACCGTCTGCTCCGGAACCACCGGAACCTTCTTTGCAAGATCTGCGTAGCCGTATCCCTTGCTGAAAACGACCTTATCGTCTTTCACCAGCGCGAAAGCAGCGCCGGGAATATGCCAGCGAACCATTTCCCGCGCAAAGAAACTATCGAAGTAGTCTTCCAGCTCCGCCTGATTAGGAAATGCCCAACCGGCAGGACCTTCCGGGAGCTTCCTGGCCCTGGACGCGCGCCCGCTGCCGCTTGGTCCCGCGACTGCACCCAGCAACACGCCGCTGACCATGATAGGAAAAAACAGCGACAGCGAATGCACCGTTAATTTCTTTGCTTCGTATGTCCGCCCCACGGTCTTCAATTCACCGCCCTCGAATTCATTCGCCCGTATAAGCGCAAGGTCACAAGCGGGAACCTCGCCCGCAAGCCAGGAATTGCCTCTCAAGAAAGATCCTCGTGCAAAATGCGAAACGTAGCACTAATTATGGAGCGTAGCGGGGAATGTTACGGGCCGACGCCACGCGAACGGTTCGGCTGGAATTCATGTCGTGGGCCCGGGGCATGATAATGGCTTGGATTAGCGGGGCATGATGCGGTCTCGAAGTTGAGATATTGATTCCTCAAGCCGCCGGTGAATGTACGACTCGTAAAACTTGATTTTCTTGCGCTGCTGCCTCATGTAAACCGCGCCTATGATAATGCCACAGATCAGTCCGGCGAAGAATACGGCAATGGAGTTCAGCATCTTTCCCGTCTCAGGAACAGACATTCCAGCAAGCGCCGGCTGAAGGAAGCAGATTGAAACCAGTATCGGTGAAAGGGTACAGCGAACCCGCCGATTCCGAATGCCCCGCAGATCTTGGCTGAGCAACCGCATCTTCTGCCCAAAAAATCGCGCCGAACGGAAGGCAAACAAGTCCTCTTCCCCGGGTAGGCCCAGAGAGCAGTGCCCGGTCAAACGAGCTAACTGTCCGGCAGAAGGTAGAAAATTTACGTTTTTCGCCAATTCTCGACAAGATACAGGCAACGGAGTTGCCAATCCGGTAGAGGGTCCGGCCAAAATTCAAGTTCCTGAAAACACATGACATCGGGGGAAACCCCCAAGAACGATGTGGAAAAATATTGCACACATCGCGTAACTTCTTCATGATAAGGCAGGAAGTAAGCTTACTGCAATAGCCTCCAACCGGACCGACAGGAATCTGTCCCAACGGACAGGTAGAATATAGTCATGAGTCCTTCTTAAGAAGCGCGCACGTACGAAAATCTGTTGACGGAACCGTCAGGCACAGGCATTCTTGTGTTTTAGCCCCGGCAAGAAAGTGCCTGGGTGCACGGCCCCTGGGAATGAGAAAAGGTATCTTTTTCAAGGTATTACTGGTTGGACTGATACTCGCAAGCGGGTTGCTTGCGGCCCCTATAAGAGGGGTAGAAACTCCCGCGCATCAAGTCCTCATCTTCGACTACCACCGGTTCAACACATATCGCGCCGACAGCATGACCGTCAGAGTGTCCGTCTTCCGGTTTCAACTCCGGTACATGGCTGTGCATGGCTACCACTTCATCCCTCTAGCCCGCTACGTGGCCTACAGGATGGGGAAAGCCCCTCCGCCACCGACCAGGTCCGTGGTGATCACCATGGACGACGGCAACGAATCGGTTTACAAGTGGGCGCTTCCACTCGTGGAAAAGTACCGGATTCCAGTCACATTGTTCATTTACCCGTCAGCCATTTCGAACGCGTCCTACGCGATGACATGGCAGCAGCTCCGCACTCTCAAGGCGACCGGCCTTTTTGACATTCAATCGCACACTTACTGGCACCCGAATTTTAAAAGAGAGCAGAGGCGCTTGACGGCGAGTCAATTTAACAAGTTTGTGGATGTTCAGTTCCGGCGTTCCAGGGAGACGTTAGACAAGAAGCTGGGTATCAGAGTAAACATGCTCGCCTGGCCGTTTGGGATATATAACAAGCAGCTCGAAAAGAAAGCCTACGAAGATGGATACACGGCGGCATTTGCCCTTGACGGAAGGCACGCCGGAGATGCTGACAACATTATGCAGATTTCACGCTATCTAGTCACCGATAAGGACAGCGGCCGCCTCTTTGAAGACATTCTCAAGGGCACACCTGCGCAGCGCTAGGGTTCAATCGGCAGCCGAGTTCTCCGTACAACATCAAGAACGAATTCCCCACTCTGTTCACGGCTTAGCGGCTGGGAATTCCACTTTGGGCAGCTGTTGCGCTGCCGGCGTCGCGGCGAAATAAGCGTCGTTCCGCTGGAAGCCCGCCCAGCCGGCAAAGATGTTGTTCGGAAATTGGCCGATATATGCGTTGTAGTCCTGGATGGCGTCATCGTAGCGGCGGCGCTCAACCGCAATTCGATTTTCCGTGCCCGCCAGTTCATCCTGCAATCTCAAGAAACTTTCATTCGACCGCAACTGCGGATAGTTCTCCGTCAGCGCCAGAACCTTCACTAGCGCGCCGTCCAGTTCCTGGTTTGCGGCGATCTTATCTTTGGGAGTCTGGGCGTTCATCAGGTTGGCACGGGCGTTGGCCACGGCGGTGAACACCGTGACCTCCTGCGCCGCAACGCCCTTGACCGTTGCCACGAGGTTGGGGATCAGGTCCGCGCGGCGTTCCAGCACCACGGACACCTGCGCCCAGTCCGACTTGATCGCCTCATTTTTCCTCACCATCGTGTTTCGCGCGCTGACGTAGGTACCGCCGAAAATCAACACGACCAGCACAATCACAATCAACACCACCCAGCCCTTTTTCATCGTCTCCTCCAAAATGCTGGCAGATTGAAAATTGAAACCGACGCATTCAGTCCGCGTTCGCCAGTCTGTGGTCCACTTCGTCCGTCACCCGCTCTATCACTTCCAGGTATTCCCGAAGAGTTGACCGCGCGCTTATCTCGCGAGGCTTGCACTTTCCTTCCCGTAAATCAAGGACCGCGAAGAAAGATTCTGGCCGGGACCCCGCGAAACGGGCGACATCGGTAACAACTTCACGGCGCCCCGCCGGTGGATTTTCTCCCAATGCGATCAGCGCGTGGCGGAACAATGTGACAAACGTGGACACGGACGCGTCCATCAGGTGCAGCAGCACCTGGTCTTTTTGCGGTGCCAGCAGAATCGCCTGCCGCAGCTTCACCCAGTTGGTCCGCAGCTCGCGCTCAACCTGCAACCGGTGCAACTGCATGGGCACCGCCAGTTCCGCAAAGAAGTCCTCGCCGTAAATCATCTTGTGGTGGGTCTTCATGTCGAGCAGTTCGATAGCAAAAATGTCCGCCGAAGCCCGCAATTCGCCCAGCGTAAAAACCTGCGGTGCAGGAAACTTCTTCCGCTCCCACCACACCGCCGCTTCGTGCAATGCTTCAAGTTCCTCCGCCCCGGCCCGATCGAGAACGCACAGGATGTTCAGGTCCGAATGCCGCTCGTGATACTCTCCGCGTGCCGCTGAACCAAACAGGACAATCGCCTTGAGATTTGCACCCGCCGCAGCCAGTAATTTATCCTTCAGTTCCGCCAGCAATTTTTCCATGTGTTCTGCTCCGCCCTACCAGTTTCCGCTTGCTCCGCCGCCGCCAAACGATCCTCCGCCAAATCCTCCGAACCCGCCGCCGCCGCCGAAGCCCCCGCCGCCCCACGAACCACCGCCCCAGCCACCACCCATCCCGCCCATGAACCAGGGACCGGCCCACCACCACACGCTGTGCCCGCGCCCATATCGGCTTCGCCCTCCAAAAAGGCGCACGATCAGCCCCATCATGGGGAAAAACAGCATGAACAGAAAAAACAATAAGGGAAACAGATTGGGCCCTTGCACCTGCGACGCTTCGCCTTCGCTCTCTGAAGGTATCTGCTTTCCCGACAGCGAACTGAGCGTGACACCTCGGTCTTTGGCAATCACAGCGGCCACGCGCTCGGTCATCAGCAGCACCGCCGCGCTGTAATTGCCCTCGCGCAGCAGCGGCAGTGCCTGGCGCCCGAAATCTCCCACAAGGCCGTCGGGCAGAATCGGCTCCAGTCCGTACCCAACCTCAAAGCGATACTGATGCTCGTTGGGCGCAAGCAGGATCATCACGCCGCGGTCTTTCTGCTTCGGCCCAATGCCCCAGTGCGTCGCCAAGTCAATAGAAAAGTCATCAATGGGTTCCCCATTGAGCGATTTCACCGTCACAACGGCGATCTGCGCCTGCGCCTTCTGGTCCACTTCCGTGCAGATGGCGTTCAACTCCTGCTGCGTTTCGGGATTGATCACGCCGGCAAAGTCATTGACGTAACCTTGCGGCTGCAAATCCTGGGGTTTCTGAGCGCGTGCAGTCGCAGCAAGAAACACCGCCAGGCAAAGCGTGCCTAGCGCAGTTACCAGCCGCCTGCTCCAGTCATTGGCCTTTCGTGGTCCCATTTTCATTTTCGGTGGCATTACTCTCAGATTGACTTACGCACGTTCGGGCAGGAAAGTTTCTCCGCCTTGCACGGACAACTGCTCACGGCTGAGTTCTGTGAGTCGTTACCGCGCGCGCCGCAAGGAATTCAAGTTCCATTATGAACCCGCGCCATGCCCGCAGGATAGCACTATCGGCACTCCATGCCTGGTCGGTGCCTCCGGGGAGGGTTTGTCAACTTCGCCCCGGATTGAGCCAGATATCTACTCCGGGCGCTCCGGCGGTGGCGAGTTCTAACTCGTGCTGAAGATGAGTGAAAGTTAGCGTTCCCGGCCGGCAGGACGCGTAAAAGAAAATTTCTGCGGTCCGCAACCTATCACCGGGCACGTTCCGGCACGGTTTTTAAAGCCGAAACCCAAAGCTTTTTTGCCGCCGATTCACCCAGGCTGATGGATCTCCTGCCCAGGCGCAGGCTCAAAGTGCCATCGTAATTGCGATGTGAAATGTGAATCTGAACTCCCGGCCGGATTCCCAAATGGTCAAAGTATTCAAGCAATTTGCGGTCGCGCTCGTGCATACTCTCCACCCGAACAGATGATCCGGGTTCGGCTTCCCACAGTTGCCGGAGTCCCATCTTGCGGCGCTCGGCGGCGCTCTTGTTGATCTGGTTACCGTGCGGGCAGGCGCCGTCGCGTCCCAGTTTTTCGATCAGCTTCTTTTCCAGGTCTTCGGAAACCGAGTGCTCCAGACGCTCCGCCTCGTCGTGGATTTTGTACCACTCCATCCCCAGAATCTCATAAAGGAAGCGCTCTATCAGGTGGTGACGAAAGCGCAGCCGGTCGGAAATCCTGCGGCCCTCGGCGGTTAGCGTGATCCGGCCCTTGCGGTCCACGTGCGCCAACTTGTCTCGCCGCAGGCGCCGCAGGGCCAGCGCCACCGCCGGCGGAGTAACCTCCAGCCAGCGTGCGATGGTAGCCGCAATGGCGGCGCCCTCTTCCATCTCCGCCTCGGCGATAGCCTTCAGGTAATCTTCTTTGGAGATCGTAAGCTTCATGCCAAATTTTCGGCCTGGCTTTCAGGCGCATTCAGTCGGCCCGGCAGTCCGGCAACCTCCATCTTAGCCCCGTTTGCCGATTTTGATGCCGCAATTCCCGGTTGACATGCGGCTGGCCGTCGTATTAACTATAGTTTATTCGAATCGTGAATCTGCAGTAAATATTTGCCAAGAGCCGGCCCTCATATGAATCATCCGCAGGACAAGACTGAAGCCGCAGTAGGCGAATCCGTCCGCCCCGGCGAACCCGCCAGCGAAACGGGCATGCGGCCTTCCGGCCGGACCCGATCGCTTGAAGGACTGCACGGCACGGTGGACGTGCCGCCGCATGAGGCCGGTTTCTGGCGGCACTGGTGGGCCTTTGTCGGTCCCGCGATTCTGGTCAGCGTGGGTTACATGGACCCCGGCAACTGGGGCACGGACCTCGCGGCAGGAGCGGATTTCAAGTATGGCCTGCTGTGGGTGGTTGCTCTGGCCAGCCTGATGGCCATCTTTATGCAGGTGATCTCGGCCCGCCTGGGCGTGGTTACAGGAATGGACCTGGCGCAGTGCTGCCGCGATTGGTATCCGCGCTGGACCCGCGTGCCGAACTGGCTGTTCTGCGAACTCGCCATCGCCGCCTGCGATCTGGCGGAAGTGCTGGGCAGCGCAGTTGCGCTCAATCTCCTTTTCCGCATTCCGTTGCTCTGGGCTGTCATCATCACGGGCTGCGACGTCCTGATTCTGCTGGCCTTGCAGCGGTTCGGGATGCGGACCATTGAGGCGGTCGTCCTGTTGCTGGTGGCTACGATGGGGGTTTGCTATTTCGTTGAGATTTTTGTGCTGCCCCAGACGCGTCCCAGCTTTATGGAAATGGGAAGCGCACTCTTCCGGCCGGATTTCGGGCAAAGCGGAATGATTGTGCTGGCCATCGGCATTATCGGCGCGACTGTGATGCCTCACAATCTCTATCTGCATTCGGCGCTGGTCCAGAGCCGCAAGTTGCAGAAGGATGACCGCTCCATCCGCAGGGGGATTCATTTCAACACCATTGACGCTTCTGTGGCGCTGACCATCGCTTTCTTTTTGAACGCCGCCATCCTGGTGTTGGCGGCCATGGTCTTTTACGGCAAGACCAGCGTGACAGTGCCGGGCAGACCTCTGATCGAGTTCACTGCGGATACGGACTGGATCCGCGTCGCTTATCTGACGCTGGCCCCGCTGCTCGGAACGGCCCTGGCCAGCACACTATTCGCGGTGGCGTTGCTGGCCAGCGGACAGAGCAGCACCATCACGGGTACGCTCGCCGGGCAGGTGGTGATGGAAGGATTTATGCATTGGCGGATCCGCCCCTGGCTGCGGCGGCTCATTACCCGTTCCCTGGCCATTATCCCGGCGATTTTGATCATCGGCATTCGCGGCAGCAGCAGCGTCACCGATCTGCTGGTCCTCAGCCAGGTGTTCCTGGCTTTGCAGCTTCCTTTCGCCATGTTTCCTCTGTTACACTTCACAAGTTCCCGCAAGCGCATGGGCAAGTGGCGGAACGGGTCGTTTCTGATCGCCGCAGGCTGGACCAGCGCGGTGGTCATCACCATAATGGACCTTTACGGCTTGCCGGAGGCTTTTCGGAGCGCCTGGATGGTGATCGCCGGCCACTGACGCGCGCGGGAAATCAAGGGGCACGGCGGAAGAACCTTATGTATAACAAGATCCTGGTGACGCTGGACACGACTCCCAGCGACCGGGCCATCATCGAGCACATCAAGGCCCTGGCGAAGATCATGCACAGCCGCGTGGCACTGCTGCACGTTGCTGACGGCTGGGCCGCGCGCATGTACGGTCCCGACGCCGTGAGCCCCGAGGTAAACGAAGACAGGGCTTATCTGGAAAAAATCCGGGCCGAGTTCGAGGCGGAGGGCATTCCTGTCGAAGCGGCGCTAGCTTACGGCGATCCGGCAAATGAAATTATCAAATGGGTACAGCAGGAGGGATGCGACCTGGTAGCCATGAGCACCCACGGACACCGTTTCGTCAAGGACCTGTTCCTGGGAACAACCGCGCCCAAGGTGCAGCATCGCATCAGCGTTCCGGTGCTGCTGCTTCGCGCTAAATAGCACCGGCCCTGCAGGCGCAGTATCGCCGTATGATCAAGACCGCATTGAAATAGATTCTTCTTCCCGACGCAGCACTCATGTTAATTGACGGCTATGCAACTCTGGAAGGGACCACGCGCTACCGGCTGCGAAGCGCCGACCGCCTGCCTGCACATTTCCGCCAGTCCCGAGACCTCTGGATAAGCTCCATCGGCCTCGGGACGTATCTCGGCGATCCCACCGAAGAGGTTGATAAGCGTTACACCGAAGCCGCCGTGTTTGCGGCCCGCACAGGCATCAACGTCTTCGACACGGCCGTCAATTACCGCCACATGCACAGCGAGCGCGCCCTTGGGCGGGCAGTCTCGGAACTGATTTCATCCGGCATGGCCCGGCGCGATGAAATCATGCTCGCCACCAAAGGCGGATTCCTCAGCTACGACGGCGAAGCGCCCGCCGACCCTTCGGCCTATTTTCAGGAGAAGCTGATCCGGACGGGCCTGGTGCAGCCGGAAGAAATTGTGGCCGGGTGTCACACGCTGGCGCCGCGTTACCTGGAAAACCAGATTGACGTCAGTCGCGGCAATCTCGGCGCCCGGTCGATCGACATCTATTACCTGCACAACCCTGAAACGCAGTTGCGCGAAGTTTCGCACGACGAATTCCTGCGGCGGTTGCGGGGAGCCATCGGGGTTCTGGAGCAGGCAGAGGCCGATGGCAAGATCAGATTGTACGGCGCGGCCACTTGGAACGGCTTTCGTGTGAAGTCGGATTCCAACGAAGCGATTTCGCTGGAAGAGATTCTCAACGTGGCGCGAGAGGTGGGAGGGCAAGAGCACCATTTCGGAGCCATCCAGCTTCCTTTCAACATTGCCATGCCAGAGGCACTGGCCGCCAGCACGCAGATGTCGAATGGCCGACCGGTGCCGCTGCTGCATGTCGCGCGCGAGCACGGTCTGGCAGTGTTCTCAAGCGCCAGCCTGCTGCAGAGCCACCTTGCCCAAGGATTGCCGGCCGGCTTCCAACAGTGGCTCCCGGGCCTCGAAACAGACGCCCAGCGGGCCATTCAGTTCGTTCGCTCCACGCCGGGAATAACCTGCGCGCTGGTGGGCATGAGCAGCCAAAGGCACGTGGAAGAAAACATCGCCACAGCAACTCGTCCACCGCTGGCCCTCGCCGAATACCGCAGGATGTTTCAGAAATAATCACGCAGCGCCCCTACGCTGCAAATCAGCCTGCAAAGCGCGCGTCGCCGCCCAGCCTGCGATCAGAACTGCGCGGGACATATCTTCTATATTCATTTGATCCGCTTGACAGCCGATAACCTTTTAGTTAGGTTGCAATTTACCCTTATCTTTCACACCTATTGATCGCGAGGACGATTTGGAGGCAAAACCAATCATCACCATCACCACGGATTTTGGGGAAGATGACCACTTTGTAGGAGTCATGAAAGGGGTGATTTTAAACATCAATCCCGACGTCACAATCGTTGACATCAACCACCAGGTGAAATCCTACGACATCTTCGACGGCGCCTACAGCCTGTCGCAGAGCTATCACGTTTTCCCGCCGGGAACCATTCACATGGTCGTGGTAGATCCGGGGGTTGGCTCCGAGCGCCGGCCCATTATCGTGCAGTCAAAAAACTACAGGTTTGTGGCGCCTGACAATGGCGTGCTCTCCATGGTTTACGAGCGCGAGGAAAGCGTCGAGGTCCGCCATGTGACCGCTGACCATTTCTTCCGCAAGCCGGTCAGCAACACGTTCCACGGCCGCGATGTTTTTGCGCCGGTGGCCGCGTGGCTAAGCCGCGGCATGGAAGGGAAAAAATTCGGCGAAGTCATCACCGACTACGCCAGGTTCACGTCCGTCCGGCCCAAGTGGGAGGGCGTCACACTGCTCAAAGGTATTGCCATCAAGGTAGATAAGTTCGGGAATGTAATTACCAACATCGGCCCCGCCGACATTCCGCAGATCTTCGGCCAGGAACCGCAGGCGTTCCGCATCCGGATCAACGAGCATGAAATCACGCGGATTCATGAATCGTTTGCGGCGGGCGGACCGTCAGAACTCTTCGCCGTGGTCGGCAGCTCAGGGTTCATTGAAATCTGCACCAACCGCGGTTCCGCCGCCAGGGCGTTGAACGTGAACCGCGGAGCGGAGGTGGAACTGGAACTGCGTGGAACATCGAAGGAAGGCGCATGAGAAATCCCCGAAAGCTTACGCCGAACTTCCCTTGGGCCGCACGGGTGCGACCTTGGGACGGGCGCCCCGGCTGCCCAGTTTTTCAATCTTCACTTTTGAAACGCGCAGGCCGTCCATGTCCACCACGGTATAGACCCGGCCTTCATACTCAAAACTCTCGCCGCCCTTGGGAATTTTGCCCAGGCAGTCGAGCACAAAACCCGCCAGCGTTTCGTAGCCTTCGCCGCGCGGCAGCACGATGTCGTAATCGTCGGCCAGTTCGCGCAGGCTGAGCGCCGCATCCATTACCAGAACGTCCTCGCCCAGCTTCTTGATCGCCGCTTCCTCGCGGTCGTACTCGTCCTGGATTTCGCCCACAATCTGTTCCAGCACATCTTCGATGGTCACCAGCCCCACAAAGGTGCCGAACTCATCCACCACCAGCGCCAAATGCGCATGGCGCTTGCGCGCCTCGTCCAGCAGCTTGATCAGGGGCATGGTTTCCGGAATGATCATCGGCGCGTGCAGCAGCGACATCAGGTCCATCGGCTGGTCGAGCGGAATATGATGGCTGAGGCGCTCAAACGCCACACCCAGCAGGTCGCGCGCGTAAAGGATCCCGATGATGTGGTCGGGCGAGCCTTCGTAGATGGGCACGCGCGAGTGCTGATCGCGGACGATGCTGTCGAGAAGGAAACGGAGGTCCTTGCTGAGAGGCAGCGAAGTAATCTGGTTGCGCGGCACCATGATCTCCCGCACCAGCACGCGGTGAAGATCAAAGATGCTGTGGATCATCTCCTCCTGCTCCGCGCCCAGCAGCCCTCGCTTGCGCACTCCAGTAACAATCAGCTCCACTTCCTCAAGGCTGTGCATCTCAACGTGGCCCGCCGACGCGGTAACGCCCACAATGCGGGTCACAGCCGTGGCTACGCGGTCCATCACCGCCACCGGCCCGCGCACCGCGCGCATATAGACGGCAAGCGGCCGCCCAAAGGACAACGCCACCCGCTCGGCGCGCTCATAGCCAATGTTTTTCGGTGCAAGCTCGCCCAGCACCATCAGCAGCCCCGTGATCAGCAGGAACGCCACCAAGGTGGCAAGCCCGTGCGCCAGCGGGCCCGCAAAATGTTCCACACGTCCTTCCAGCATCGCGCGGATGTCGGCCGCCAGCAAGGACTCGCCCAGCCAGCCGAGCAGCAGGCTCGCGGCCGTCACGCCCAGTTGCAGTCCGGAGAAGAGACGGCTCGGATAGGCCAACAGTTTCTGCACCAGCGCCGCGCGCGAATTGCCCATTCGCACCAGTTGCTGCAACCGGCTGCGGCGCACGCTCAGCAGGGCGTACTCCGCCGCCACAAAGAAGGCGTTGGCCGCAATCAGGGCCAGGATCAACATCCCTTGCAAAAATAAGCTCATGGCAGGTTCCCTGCTCTCGATTCTAGCCTGAAAAGTCGTCGCAATGAAAAGTCTCGTTCAAAATGCGTATCGAAGGCCCTGACTGGCCGTGCATCACATTCTGACGGGTCACGGGTTCTGCTAGAATGGTTGGGATGCAAAACGACATTGTGGATGTTGTGGCAAACCGGCCGTTGACCGGGGGCCATTTTCTTCTGGATCTGCAGGCTCCGCGCCAGGCCCAGGCCACCCGGCCGGGGCAGTTCGCCATGGTGCGCCTGCTCGATCACTCGGACGTGCTGTTGCGCCGACCCATGAGCATTTTTGATGTCAAACCCCTCACGGCAGAGGGCCAGGCGGCCGCAAACGGAGCGCCTCTGGAAATCATTCAGCTTCTCTACAAAGTCGTCGGCCGCGGAACACGCCTGATGTCCCTGCTGAAACCCGGCGACCAGGTGGAACTGTTGGCACCGCTGGGCCACGGCTTTTTTGAGGAAGAGTACCTGCCCGTCGCGCAGGCCGCGGATGAAGTTTTGCACGTGGCCGGTGGAATCGGCATTGCGGCATTGTTGCTCCCCGCGCGACAGATCGCCAGGGCCGGCATTCGCCAGCGGCTCTTTTTCGGCGGCCGCACCGCCGACGATCTGGTCGGCACGGAAGATTTTGAGACTTACGTTGGTGAAATGGTCCTGGCTACCGAAAACGGCTCAAAGGGACACCAGGGATTTGTGACCGCGCCTCTCGAAAAATATCTTGCCGGCCGCCCGAACGGGAAATTCCTGCTGATGGCATGCGGTCCCTGGGCGATGCTGCGCGCCACGGTTGATCTGGCCGCGCGCTACAACCAGCCGTGCCTGGTTTCGATGGAAAACCGCATGGGATGCGGGCTTGGCGTGTGTCTGGGATGTTCGATTCGAGTAGAAGGCACCGGTCACGCGGCTTACGAACGCGTCTGCACTGAAGGCCCGGTGTTCCGTGCCGAGCGCGTGAATTGGGAGCGGGGAGAAATTCCCAAGACATAATCGAATGACCAACCAATCCAATCCGCAACGGAGCCAGGGCATGCCACCCGAAGGCATTGACGAGCAGTTTTCTCCCCGCATCGAGATCGACGTGGCAGGGATTCATTTTGAGAACCCCGTGCTGACCGCCAGCGGCACCTTCGGCTACGGCCAGGAATTCGCCCAACTGATTGACCTGAACCAGCTCGGCGGGATTTGTGTGAAAGGCATCTCCGCCGATCCGATGGAAGGCAACCCCTCGCCGCGTATCTACGAAACCGAAGCGGGAATGCTGAACGCCATCGGCCTGCAGAACGTGGGCGCCGAACGGTTTTTGACGGAAAAGCTTCCATTCCTCCGCACGCTGCGTACGCGCTGCATTGTGAATGTTTTCGGCTACTCGACCGAAGATTACGTCCGCGCCATTGAAATCCTCAACCAGGGCGAAGGCATCCACGGCTACGAGTTGAACATCAGTTGCCCCAACACGCGTGCCGGCGGCATGGTTTACGGAAACGATCCGCACCTGACCGCGGAAGTGGTTGCGGCCAGCAAGAAGGCCGCGCGCTATCCGCTGATCGTGAAGCTTTCGCCGAACGTCACCGACATCACCGAGCTTGCGCGCGCAGCCGAGGGCGCCGGGGCCGACGCGCTTTCGCTAGTGAACACCTTTGTCGGAATGGCCATCGACGTTGAAACCCGCACGCCGCGCATTTCAAACGTCACCGGAGGTTTGTCGGGCCCGGCTATCAAGCCTCTGGCGGTCCGCATGGTCCACCAGACGTACCGCTCGGTAAAAATTCCCATCATCGGAATCGGGGGCATCGCCAGCGCAGAAGACGCTCTGGAGTTTATTATCGCCGGCGCGCGCGCCATCCAGATCGGCACCGCCAACTTCTACGCTCCTGAAACCGCCTTGCACGTCGCCGACGGCATTCGCGAATACTGCCGCCGCAAGCGAACGCACCTCAGCGACCTTGTCGGGACTTTGAAGCTCCCCAACGAAACGAGGGCATTCAAGGTTTCCCGCGAGGAGTAACTGCCCAATGCGCGCCGCACTGCTCAATCTTCTTGCCTGCCCTCAGTGCTGCGCGGAACTTGATTTGTGCGCAACTTCAACGGCGGGTGATTGCATCCAGCAAGGCTTGTTTCGCTGCCGCAATTGCAGCGCGGAATACCCCATTCGCGACGGCATTCCGCGATTTGTCCCCGACGCCGCCTATGCGCGGTCATTCAGTTTTGAGTGGCGTCAATGGCGGCGCACGCAATTCGATACCGACTCGTGCAAAGGTTCGCTCTCAACCTTCACCGCCTCAACAGGCCGCAGCCCGGCTGATTTCACAGGAAAGTTGGTGCTTGAAGCGGGATGCGGAGCCGGCCGCTACATGGACTTGCTGGCACGGGCAGGCGCGCAAGTCATAGGCATAGATATGAGCCAGGCCATCGAGGTCGCGCACGAAAATCTTGGTCATCTTCCCAACTGCCATTTCCTGCAGGGGAACCTGATGCGGCCGCCGCTTCGTGCCGGGGCGTTTGATTTTATATACAGCATCGGCGTCCTTCATCACACGCCAGACACCCATGCTGCTTTCAGCGGGTTGCTCCCGCTGCTTAAGCCGGGTGGCGAAATCGCCATCTGGGTTTATGCCCTCCGGCGGTTGTCCGACGCTTTTGATCGGTTTCCGGACCGGGTGAATGAGGTCCTGGCAGTCGATTCCAATTTCTCAATTCCACCCTCTCGCCAGCCGTCCGTTCGCCGGATGGCAAAGACGCTTGACTGGGTAATGGAGGCTTCCAACCGGATGCAGCGCGCCGTCACCACGCGCCTTCCCACTCGCTGGCTTTACGCGCTCTGCCACATTGCTGTTCCGCTTTATTACCTGTATCGGTTGCCGATTTTCTACCCGCTGCGGCTGGTCACCAAGATCGCCATGCACCCCGACCCCGAGTGGCGGGTTCTCGACACGTTCGATTGGTACTCGCCTCGATACCAGTGGAAACATACCTTTGCAGAAGTCGAGAAATGGTTTCGCGATGCGGGGCTCACCCAGGTAGAAGTCTTGCCGCGCGTTGTCGCCGTGCGAGGTCAACAGCCGCATTAGGGAAAGCGGTCAAAGCCCTCATTAGGGCTACCGAAGCCGCTCCACAAATCTTGCAAGAAATCTATTGATACGGCAGCGTTTCCAGCAGCTCCCTTTCCGGTCGTGAGGGACCGCCCGATTTCGATGTTTCAGAATAATAGAAAAAGGACTGCGCAGCACCCGCCGGCTCGCTTGTGACGGCGTACATCCTGGGCACTGGAATCTTCACGTCCTCAGCGGGCGGGCTGCCCCCAACAAGCGCAACCAGATATTCCGGCCCGGCCCAGGGCTTGGCAGATGTGGACTCAATTTCCCGCAGCCAGGCATCCAGGCCGGCCGCGATGGGCTGGCCTTGGGGGGTTGAACTCAAATTGTCCAGTTCCCCGGGATCATTCGCCCGGTTATAAAGATACTGCTTGCCATGCGTTGTCAGGATGTAGTGCCACCGGGTGGTGATCAGGCTGATACCGGCCTCGCCCCCGTGAGAAAGGCTTTCACTGAGCTCCGACACCACAGCCGGAGCGGCCTTCTGTGGCGGCTCCGCCTGCCAATAGCGCGCCAGGCTGTAGGCGTGCATGGGGACGCGATTGCCCAGCGCCAGGTCGATGACGGTGGAAAACAATTTGCGGTTCGGCACCGGCGCTGTAATTCTTTTTCCTGCCGGGATGCCGGCCCCGTAGACGATCAGCGGCACGTGGATCTCTTCCCAATGCAGATCGTTGCCGTGCTGGTAAGCACCGTGCTCACCGAAAGCCTCACCGTGGTCGGCGGTTATCACAAAAATCGTGTTCTTCCCCCCGGGTGATGACTCGATTTTCCGCACCAGCCGGCCGATCTGTGCGTCAAGATAAGCGAGGCTATTGTCGTAGCCGTCGATAAGCGCCTGGCGGTCGGCGGCAGGCAGCGGCTGATTCGGACGGAACCCTCCCTCCGCGCCCCAGCGGCGCACAACGTTTTCCGGAAGCGTTCCGAACCGATGGTTGTAAGGAGCGGGCGGCAGGTAAGGGCTGTGCGCGTCAAAATAGTTGATGTAAACGTAGAATGGCCCTGCCGGCTTGTGCTGCAGCCAATCGAGCACGGCGGCGTTCAGGTCTGCGGCGTCACGCCGGTAAAACGCATCGTAACGCACCACGCGCTGGTAAGCAGGCTGCACGACGACGCGGCCCACCAGGGTCCGCGACAGATTGTATGCCAGCGTCGTTCGGTCATCATCGTACTTACCAAAACCGCTTCCCAGCCCCCAGCCCGATTCGCCGTAGTAGTAGTTGGCATTGAATCCCGCGGTGGCGTAGCCGTAATGGCCCAGCACGCTTTCAATGGTTTTCCATCGCGGGTTAAGCGGCCGGAAGGCATTGGCTCCGCTCTGGTGCGGAAGCAGTCCGGTATAGATCGCCGAGAGCGACGGCAGCGTCCAGGGCGCCGCGGAAGCTGCGTTCTCAAACAGCACGCCCTTTTCAGCCATGCGCGCAAGGTTGGGCGTTGTGTCCCGCCCGTACCCGTAGCCCGAAAGGTGATCGGCCCGCACGGTGTCCATGGTGATCAGAACAATGTTGGGCCGCTGCTCCAACGCGGCTCCATGGGCAAACACGCGCGCGACGCCCAAGCTTGGCGCCTCTGCGTAGAAAGCGACTCCCGCTGCCAGCAGGACAAATATCGCGGCGATCGCTTTGCCCAGCGCGCGGAGTGGCAGGCGGGCGGGCGCATCCCACCTGGCCCGGATCCATTTGCGTCCCAGGAAGGCAAGCACCAACGCCACGGCAAACACGACCGCAAACCGCTCCAGCGGAAACAGAACGTCCTTCAGGCGGCCGTAGACGCTGAAGTTGACCGCATGGGTGTGCACAAAGTGTTTGGCCCATGCCACGTGCGCGCCGACGCAACCGGCCAGCACAGCCGCCAGGACCATTCCTCGCCGGGCAGTGGCATTCTTCCCCGCGCCAGCTATCAATCCCAGCACCGCACCAATCGCTCCAAACAAGAGCATGTCAACCAGCGGAGCCAGAAACCAGATGACGTACGTGGAATCGACAACCAGAAACTGCGAGACGGATGGAACAAAATAGAGCAGGCGCGCTTCCCACACGCCCACCGCAAGGCCTGTCAATGCACCCAGAATAAAAAAGCGGAAAAAGAGCAGCCTTCGCAAACGTGGCAAGCAAAACTCCCCCCCAACCTGATTGGATAAAACTGCTTAACCACGGTTAGACGCAAATCGGGGCCCCGTGCACACACATCTGAAGGCGATTTGACAGGGAATTTACAATGGGGCCGGTTATTAAAGCTGAGGGCTGAAGGCCGACGGGCAATCGCTTAGTTGAGGTCGCGTGAAAACATCAGCTTGAAGGTCAATTTGTCGGCCCCGCCCGTTACGCCAACGCCCACGCCCGCTTCGATGTCCACAATCTTGCTGTAGTGGTCCATCACCGCCCAGATCTCGTGGAACTGATTGTTCGTGGCGTAAAAGCCGCGAAGAGGGCCGTCATCGGAGTACTCCTCGCCTGCGGCAGCCCATCGGTGATTGAAATTGTAGGCGATGCGCCCCGCAGGAACGAACTCCAAACCTCCAAGCCCGCCGGTGTAATCCGTATCAAAAATCGGATTGTAAATCAGGTCCCATTTGTGTAAGTGCACGCCCATAATTCCACGCACTTCAGAGGAGACGGTGTGCGACTCCCAATACGAGTAGTTGACACTAAACTCAAAGTTGATCCCGTAGAAGTACTTGTGCTGGTCCGCGTGCGGCCTCACGAACAGTTCGCGGATCTTAAAGCCGTCAATCGACCCGCCGCGGCCCTTCGAGTAGGCCGTAAATATGGGCAGATAGAGGCCCTGCTCGAACCACGGCCTCACACCATAGGCCCATTCCACTCCGCCGTTAACCGAATTGTCGGGAATGATTCCTCCGGGGAAAGCAGGGTTCTTTCGCCCGATCGGCGTATAGTTGCTGTGCAACGTCACATTGTAAATCCCTTGTGGCGCAATCGAAGCGTCGTAGACCTGAATTTCGTCAGTCTGTGCCTGCAACGCAAGCGGCGCCACGATCAACAGAACGGCAATCGCCGCGAACGCACGCGCGAACAGTTTGAAAAATTGTCTTTGCCGGTGCCCCATAAATGAATACACGAGTATATCCTATTTCGCACGTTCACCTGAAATTTCGACGCGCTCGCAAGGCAAGACAGGATTTGCACTTTATTAAACTGGGCTGGCGCAGACCCCAATCATGGGGTCTGCGATTCTTGTGGCTGTTACTGTTCTTCCGCCCCAAAATACGGTGCGGGTTCGGGGATGGCGGCGCCGTCTTTGCGGGGAGACGACGCGCCATAATTGACACCGGTCACGGAATTGTGCAGGACGGCCTGGCCACCGCCCATCGCAGAAGAGTAGGCGCCGCGCATGATGAGCACGTGCCCTTTCTGTTCCAGGCCCTGATAGATGAACGGGGGGAAGCGGTCTTCGATCATAAAATCGCAGCCGCCCCAATCCAGCTTGGTAAATCGCGGAGCTTCCAGCGCCGCCTGGATGTTCATGCCGTAGTCCACAATGTCCGACACAAACTGCGCGTGCGCCTGCGGCTGGTTGTATCCGCCCATGATGCCGAAGCCGATGTGGATGTCGCCCTTTTCCATGAAGGCGGGAATGATGGTGTGGTAGGGGCGCTTGTGCGGCTCGAGTTCGTCGGGGTGCCCCGCCTGCAGCACGAACATGCCGCCGCGGTTCTGCAGCAGGATGCCGTAATTGTCGGTCACCACGCCGGAACCGAAGCCCGCCGAGAGGCTCTGGATCAGTGAGACGATATTGCCATCCTTGTCCACCACGGAAAGATAAATCGTGTCATTTGATGCGTGTGGAGGGTTGCCCGGCGGCTGGTCGCAGTGCGTATGGTTCATGTCAATCAACGCAGCGCGCTGGGCGGCGTATTCCTTGGAGATCAGGCCCTCCGTCGGGATCTTGGAAAACTTGGGGTCGCCCACGTAGCGCCGCAGATCGGCATAAGCCAACCGCTGAGCCTCCATCTTGACGTGCAGCCCGTCCACGCTGAAGAATCCCCATTCCGGCAGCGGGTACCGCTCCATAATGTTCAGCATCTCCAGCGCCGCCAGGCCCTGCCCATTCGGCGGCAGCTCGTAGACTTTCCAGCCGCGATAGGTGGTTGAAATCGGATCGACCCATTGTGCCTGGTACTGGCTGAGGTCTGAGAGCGACATCACACCGCCCAACTCGTCAACGGACTTCACAATATCCTGCGCAATGGGGCCGCGGTAAAAGGCATCCTCGCCATCCTTGGCGATCAACTCCAGGGCGCGCGCGTATTCAGGGTTGGTAAAAACCTGTCCCACCTTCGGCGGCTGTCCGCCGGGCAGGTAAATGCGCCGCGCGTTGTCGTTCTTTTCCAGCAGCGACTGCCCGTGCCGCCAGTAAGCGTCAATAAACTCGGTGACGGGATATCCATGCTGCGCGAAATAGATCGCCGGCTCAAAGAGTTCCGCCCACGGCAGGTGCCCGTACTTCGCGTACATCTTGGCCCAGCCGTCCACGCAGCCCGGCACCGTGATGCTGAAGACGCCGCTCTGCGGCATGTGCGTGTAGCCTTTTTGCTTCAGGAAATCGACCGTCAGCTTTTCCGGCGCCCAGCCGCTGGCGTTCATTCCGGCCAGCTTGCCGGTCTTGGCGTCATAGCGGATGGCGAACAGGTCGCCACCGATGCCGCTGTTCATCGGCTCAACCACGCCCATTGCCGCGTCAGCAGCAATCGCCGCGTCAACCGCCGAGCCGCCGCGCGCCAGGATCTGCGCGCCGGCCTGGGCAGCCAGCGTCTGGCTGGTGGCAACAATGCCCAGCTGCGTGATCGTCATCGATCGCGCCTGGCTGCGGTCCAGGTGGCTGGTGTAATTCTGTGCATAAGTTGGCATGGCGATTACGATTATCGCCATTAAAGTGAATTGAAGCAATGTCAGTTTTCGCATGATAGCCCCGTCAATCCGTGAGATTTAAGAAAATGGAAGAGTACCACTTTGAAGGATGAAGTGGGAAGGATGAAGTTCGAAAACACCTGTGACGAGTGGGAATTACGAATTACAAGTTACAAATTACGTACTACCTGTTCTGAATTTTACGTCATGGTCTATGAAGGCTGATCGTTTACATCTGAAGGCCGACTGCTAATGAAGTCCCGGAAGGGGGGGCGGAAGATTTTAGCCCATGGCGTGAGCCATGGGAAAAGGGCCCACCATCCCACGCCAAAGCCCCGAAGGGGCGAAAGAAAGTTTTCGTTCTGACGAGTGCAGGGTTCGACAGTAGCCAACCAACGCGTGTCGAAATACCGAGTCACGAACCCCAGCACCTACACCAACACCAGCGCGGATGGGACCTACATCTACACCTCCGTGACGGTTGACGGATATACGAGCGGGACGTGCCCGACTCAGCCCGCCTACCTTGCCAACGAATGCCACAGCACCACGCACACGCCCAAGCTGTACAATGTGATTGGGGGAACCGGTGGTTGGGTGACTGGAGGGGCCGCGTACTGGAGCAGCTACCTTTCGGACACGAACAGCCAGCAGATCGCCGTGACGCCTGGCAACGAGTACACCTTCTCATGGGATTGCGAGGTAATATGTAGCTTCGTTGGCGGAGCGATCTACTCGCAGGGAGGAAGCGGCAACGAGTTCGCACAGACGCCGATCCAACACACTTACACCGTCAACCCACTTGGCTCGATTCCCTGCTGGATATCAAACTTCTTCGACTGGTTGCAGGGCGGTAAGCCGCATGAGGCGGAGGACGTTGACGAGAACGGATGCGGGAATGGCTGCATGCCGGAAAAGGGCACGGTCCTGCCATACGGAACTCCTGTGTATGCGATGGAGGCTGGAACGGTTGTTAACGAGCACTCCGACCGGGGGCCGGCATCCTCGCCTTACCCGCAATGTGTCGGAGCTCCGGGCAACGACGTCGTCATCAAGGGGTCGGACGGATACCTGACAATCTACTACCACGTGACTCCTTATCTCGCGATTGGAGCTCCCGTCCTCCAAGGGCAGGAGATAGGCGTGACGGACAATTCGGGCTGCCAATCGGCGGGCCACGTCCACATCCAGCGAGACGATCCAAATGGCAAGCCAGTGAATTTCGACATTACTCAATGTATTGACGACCAACCGATATCTGGCTTTTCTGATGGCGTCATCGGTTGCGGCGACGCTGGAAGCCCATGAGGCAGGACTTGAGCAGCGACCAAACTCCTTGCAGCGACAAAGTTCCGGGTCGAGGTTTCTTCATCCGTGGGTGCATGTTTCTCGCGGTTGCTGTAGTGCTCGGGCTCGCGTCGGCCTGCTCTCCTGCCCGGAAGCCTAGCATTGTTGCCCTTTCACACCGGGTCTTCAGAGTGAGTTCTTCGGGTCGGATTCGCCCGTTTCCCTACACCTTTCCACGTGCATCTGAGTCAAGCGTTCAGGGCTCGACGGAGCCCCTGCCCTCGCCTGATGGGCGCTGGATCGCATTCGGCGACCCAACCGGAGACTACGACGCCCACCTACTCGACGTAACCACCCTCCGCCAGCACCGAATAACTTGGTTCGGCCGAGCGCCTCGTAAGGGCTATACGTACGCGGTAGTACAGATCGCCGGATGGTCGCCGGATAGCCGCCAACTTCTGCTCGCGGTGGTTCCCGGATACTTCATGCCATCTGAGCAGGGCGACCGGCACCCCCAGGCGTCGTACGGCACTTACATCTACAACGTTGAGAACGGAACGATTCGCCGACTTCCGGTGCCTGCCGCCGGATTAGATCTTGTCGGTTGGGCGCCCGACGGGCGGATTTTCGCCAATGTCTTCGCCCGCCCTATTTGGCAGGACGGGCGCTTCATGGTTCTTGGCCCAAACGGTGACGACGGGAAGCAGGTCGGCGTGCCCCTGGTTCAACCGCGCTTGAGCCTCGATGGAAGGTGGCTAGTAGGCTTCGTCCGGGGCGCTGGTCCGGGTGCGGCCCGGATCGTCAAGGTCGACTCGGCGACGATGGCAACGACGCCGCTGGTAACGCTTGATTCGTGGCCATTAAACTCGTGCGCCACCCTTTCCCCCGACGACAGAATGGTCGCGTACAAGCTTGAGAAACCCCACAAGGGCCTCTATTACAGCGCGAAAGAGGACCTTTTCGTGGGCGACCGGAAAATTTATGCGTGCGCCGGAAGGATCGACTATGTGTGGGTGGACAACCGGGAAATTGCCTTGACGTGCCAGAGCGAAGCGTTAGTGGTCGATTCGAGTAGTGGAAAGATTGTCAGCCTCCTCAAACCGAGCCACAATCCCAGGTAGCTCCCGCGGGTTCTATAAAACGGGATGTCAAGTAAAAACCCTTCAGCCCCTTCCGGGGGATGAGAGTGCGGGGGTATTTTAGCCGGAGCGTCGGCCCTTGCTCCCTGGTGCGTCGCAGGTGCAGGGCAAGGGGGAATTCCCGCGTGGATAAGAAGCTCGCAGTCGGAACCCTGCTCGCGATCGGGTTGCTTCTGCCCGGACCGCCCAAGGCTGTGCCACAACTTGTTGTTCTTGCGAGGCGGGTGTGGGAGGTTAGTCCCCGGGGTAGTATTGCCCCGTTTCCCCTCTTGTATCCCCCAGGCTACGACAGCGAAGTGCAAGGTGCGACCGTCCCCCTGCCTTCGCCGGACGGGCGGTGGATTGCCTTCGGCGACTTCGGTGACGACTATGATATACATCTGCTCGATGTTGGGTTGGACCGAGAACGGCGGATAACCAGGTTCGGCCGGCCGCCGGGAAGGGGGCATACATGGGTCGCTGCCCTGATCGACGGCTGGTCGGCCGATAGCCGGATGCTTCTTGTCTACGTAACTCACGGCGAAACAATCGCTGAGGAGGGCATGGGAGCCGTTCCCAAGGCCCCATACGGATTCTACGTCTACGATCCCGCGACCAGCACGACGAAGCCGCTTACGTTGCCGAAGGAATTCGAGTTCATTGCTTGGCTTCGAGATGGGCGATTCGTTGGTGTCCTCCCTGGGCGACTTCCGCGCGACGACAAGCTGGTTATACTCCGACCAGGCGAGGCGCGGGAAACCCGTATCAGAGGGGTATTCAGTTCCAGCGCGCAGGTGAGTACCGACGGCAAATGGCTTGTGGGGCTACACACCGAGAATGGCCGGATACCCGGAAAAGGGACGGCGCAGATCGTCAAAGTCAACTTGGCAACTATGGCGGTTACGCCGCTGGTAAATCTGACTTCGTGGTCAGGAAACGAGCGGCCTGCCCTCTCACCTGACGACAAGCACGTCGCGTACAAACGCGAGAAGCAGAAGCATCCACTGTACTACACCCCGCAGGAGAGCCTCTTCGTGGACGGACGTCTAATCTATTCCTGTCCCGGACCGATTGATTTCAAGTGGGTGAATGACCGAATGATCGCCGTCGCCTGCCAAGAGTCGGTGCTGGTTCTCAACTCGGCCACCGGAAAGATCCTGAGCCGGCACCAGCTCACGCCTGGCGGCACAAGTCGTTGAGGCGGGCGGCACGGGCTGGGCGGGTGACGCGTCGATTAAGGGCGCGGCGGAGCGCCCGCAGTGGGATTCCAGATTGAAGATTGCAGAATGCGAAAGCCCCGTGTGAGATCGCAGGGACCACATATCTAGCCTCTAAACAATGCGCCCCCATTCTACATTGACCTGCCGCCAAATTGAAAGAGCAACCCGTCGCCCCTACCGCGCATCTGGGCGTAGGTGACTTCTTCTAAGCCGAACCAGAGCCTGACGCCTGTGGCGTTGCTCGCTGCCTGGGGCAGGGTGCTCAGTGGCAGAGTTCCGATGCTGTCGATCGAAATCACCAGGGAGTGCCCCCTAAGCTGCCCCGGATGTTACGCCTACGGAGACGCGCACCTGGGCGGCGGAATCACCCTGAGTGAATTGAGCGACCAACGGGGGGACGAACTTGTGCAGGGCATTTTGGGGATTGTGCGCCGGCACAAGCCGCTTCACGTTTCTCTGGTGGGCGGGGAGCCGATGGTCCGGCATCGCGAGTTGAGCAGAATTCTTCCGGTGCTCAGCGAGATGGGCGTGTTTACGCTGGTGGTGACGAGCGGCATTATTCCTATTCCCATGGAGTGGATGAAATTCCCCCGGCTCAGGGTTGCGGTTTCAGTGGACGGCCTGCCCGAACACCACGACATCCGGAGGAAACCGGCGACTTACGAGCGCATCCTGGAAAATGTGGAAGGCCGCGAGTTCAACGTTCACTGGGTGATCACGCGCCCGATGATCGAGCGCGACGGCTACCTGGAAGATTATGTGAAGTTCTGGAGCGCGCGTTCTGAAGTGAATCGCATCTGGGTAAGTGTTTTCACTCCACAGATGGGGGAACAAAGTCCTGAAGTTCTGACGGCGGCGGACCGCGCGGCCCTGGCCAGGCAATTGCCCGCTTTGGCGAAGCGTTACCCGAAACTTCTATTCACCCAAGGCCTGGCCCAGGCCGTTCTGCATCCACCGGAAAGTCCGCGTGATTGCGTTTTCGCAAAGATGTCGGCCAACTATTCAGCAGACCTTGAAACCCGTGTGGAACCTTGCGTTTTTGGCGGGACGCCCGATTGTTCCCAGTGCGGTTGCGCCATCAGCAGCGGCTTGCACTCAGTCAGGGCAATCAAAGTGGCCGGCCCGGTAAAGATCGACCACTTCATCACAGCTTCTGTAAATATCGGCCGCATGATGAGCCGGCTTCGGTCACGGGCGGCCCGACCACCACGGTGGAACCCTGCCAACCGCCCTAATGACCGCAAGGCAGCATTGACAGGCGCTGCACATGTTGATTTTTGATGTCCTGCGATCGGCGAGGGACAGCAATTCCCCGGTTCAATTTGCAGGCTGTGGCCCTCAGGAAGGATCTAGCCCTGCTCCGCTTTGCAGTTAAGGCAAAGGCGCGTCCAGGGAACGGCAGTCAGGCGGGCTGCGGAGATAGGCTCTCCGCACACCTCGCAAGTGCCGTAGTTTCCCCGGGCGATTCGCGCCAGGGCGTCGTCGATGGCGCGCAGCAGTTTGCTATCGGTCTGGTGCAGGCGCACCTGGATGGCAGCCTCGCTGGCCGCGCTGGCTTGGTCTGCGGGATCCCCTTGCAGATGTCCGGCTGATGGCGCAAGTTCGTCCCTTCCCTTCCACGCGGTAGAGAGTTCCTCCCGCTTGGCCAGCAACAGTTCTTTGTACCGATCCAGTTCTTTTTGCTCCACTCCGTACCCTGCCTTTTCCTCAAGCTTGGGCTACCGTTCGGCGCCAAATCCGCAGCAGCCAAGATGTTGTTCCGGCATTGCCACGGACCGCGTAACGGTAGAGTCCCTGCATCCAGTATAATCGAGAATCCCTGTTTGGCGGAAGCAGCACCCGCTGCAAGCCGTGGGGATGTTTGAATGCTGTGATGGCTTTATCTGCCCATTTGACAATCTGCGCTCGCTGCCGGAAACCCTCGGGGGGGGGGAAACAAAAAAACCGGGCGAACGCTCTTCGCCCGGCATTCAATTCCTGAATTCTTCCAGCAACCGCACTTTGTGGCGTGCGATCAGGGATATTTGACACCGATAGACCCGGAGCCGCGTGTCGTCACGTAAGCCCCGGCCACTTCGGAATCCTCCGGCACCCCTGAGGTCCATGAAGAATGCATGTCATCCCCAGCCAATTTTTGCAGCGCGGCGAAGTTCTTCACCAGCAAAGACGTACCCTTAATGGCAATCCAGCGGCGGTTTTTGAACTCCCCTAGGGCGCGGGTTATAGTTTCCCTCGAGGTCCCAATGAGCTGGCCGATCTCCTCATGGGTCAAGGTCAGAGTGGCGCGGATGCCGTCTTCGCGCTGCTCACCGGTTTCAACCCAATCCAACACGAACCGAGCCACTCGCTTGCGGGCGGAATCGCACAAACCCAGAGCCCGCAACTGCAGGCAGGCTTCCTGATAACTTGCGCTCAACTGCTTGGCCGCTTCCAGCGCCGCCTGAGGATAACCATGCAGGAAGCGCAGGAAATCGTCGCGCCTCACAAAGCTGACCTGGCAGGGTTCAATTGTTTCCGCGGTGGCCTGGAAAAACGTGTGGGATACGGCCGCGTGCAGCCCCATGATTTCGCCTGGTCGCGCGATCCTAAGGATGATCACCTTGCCGCTGGCCGAACCCATTGAAATCTTCGCCCGACCCGACACCAGAACAAACACTCCATGCGACTCCTGGCCCTCAACAAATAATGTCGCCCCTGTGGGATACGTGGTTGTCACTTTGATCGAATCAAAGACCCCGACCATTTCCGGTGAAAACGTTCTAAGGAAATTCGAAGCAGAAAAATGCTCGCGCCAAGCATTGTTCGCTTGCCCTAGTCGCATCTTCTCCTCCTTCCTTATCCCTTTCGCCATGTCCCAGGTTCTCTTCGCACGCCGGCGCTCCAGCTCACGCGGTGACCCGATGGATTAAGTGCCGGATTACTCCCACAAGGTCAGTCAAACCCCTCCCCCAGCCCTCTCCGGACAGAACTCGACGTCGGCCGGTCCGCTTCCGGCAAAGCTGCAATGTCTGTCTTGCTAAACTTCTATGCCCCTCATTGTGACACCGACTCCTTACCATAAAGATACCACGCAAGCAGCGTTCCTTTCATCTCTAAATCGCATCCTGGGCCAAATCACTTGATTAGAACGAAAGGCGGGAAGAGTGACGGAGGACACATGATCGTATGGCGGCAAGGTGACGATATTCCGTCATGGCGGTGATGCACGCCTCGCTGGCATGTCGTATAACTGGCAGCGAGGTCAAAAATGTTCAGATTCCGGACACGGCAGTCCGTTGGGAGGCCCCAATAAGCGCGTTTCGGCGGCGAAGGTAAGTGATCAGATTTCAACGCCACCATCAGCTTAAAGAGGAGCCAATATCATCCGGTTGAAAGGGGCCGGGTCTTTGAGGGCCTCATCGGCGGAGGCGCGGTGAGAACTCGATCCCAGACTCTGCAAAGACCCGAACCCCAAGCATCTACCCTGTCAAGCACCCGCAGGTGTGCTTTCGCGGGCTTCGGTGATGCGCGGATAAACAACTCCGGCAATAATTCCGCCGATAATCGGCGCCAACCAGAAGAGCCAAAGCTGATGGATGGCCCAACCGCCGGCGAAGAGCGCGGGGCCTGTGCTCCGCGCCGGATTCACTGAAGTGTTCGTCACAGGAATGCTGACAAGATGAATGAGCGTCAGCCCCATGCCAATAGCCAGGCCGGCAAACCCGGACGCCGCCAGCTTGTCCGTAGCCCCCAGGATGATGACCACAAACATAAACGTCATCACGATTTCGCAGACGAGACACGCAGAAAGCGCATAGCCACCCGGCGAATGCGCTCCGTAACCGTTGGAGGCAAATCCATCGGCGAGGGTAAAAGAAGGCACTCCGGAAGCAATCTCGTAGAGCACTGCGCTGGCAATGATGGCTCCCACGACCTGCGCAACGATGTAGGGTATGACCTCACGCCAAGGGAAGCGCCCGCCCGTGGCCAGGCCGATGGTGACCGCAGGGTTGATATGGGCGCCCGAAATGTGTCCGATCGTGTAGCACATCGTGAGCTGTGCCAGGCCGAACGCAAGCGCGACTCCAGCAAAACCTATCCCCAATTTCGGGAATGCCGCCGCGAGGACCGCGGCACCGCAACCTCCCAGGACCAAACTGAACGTACCCAGGCATTCTGCACCTAACCGTTTCGTTAGCGGCATGGAAGTTTCTCCTCTCTTCGGATGACGAGCCCTTTGGATCAGATTGCACGCAAACTATACTCCCGCGTTATGCGGCAGTCAACGCGTGTAGTGCCGTGCTGAACGAGCCCCAAATTGTGCTAGGTACCGGCAACAAGTGTGGGATAATGGCTGCAGTTGCTTGGCGTTTTTGCGGGGATCTAAACTTGGGAGGTTCATCATGAGGCGGAAACTGCGCTCTCTGTTAATCATCCTTGGGGCCCTGATCGTTGTGTTGCTCGTCTTGCCGTTTGTGATCCCGGTCAATCAGTTCCGGCCAGCCATTGAGAAAGAAGCCTCCAGCGCGCTCGGGCGCAAAGTCACGTTCGGCAATCTCAGTCTGTCCATTCTTACCGGCTCGCTTGGCGCCTCAAATCTTTCCATTGCCGACGACCCGAAGTTCAGCACGTCGCCTTTCCTTACTGCAAAATCTGTCAAGGTTGGCGTGGAACTCATGCCGCTTATTTTCTCCAAAGTTCTCAACATCACGGGCGTTACCATTGAGAATCCACAGGTCACGCTGCTTCGGAACAACGCGGGCGAGTGGAATTATTCTTCCCTTGCCGGATCCTCAGCCCAAGGCGGGCGGCAGGCGCCGGCAGGCGCCAAACCGTCAGGCACATCCGGTGCGCCGACCCAGGTCTCGATTCAAAAGCTTGAACTCAGCGACGGCACCATCATCATCGGCTCAACCGGTTCTCAGAAGCGCAACACGTACAGTCACGTCAACGTGACGGCCTCCAACGTTTCCATGACCTCCCGGTTTCCTGTTACCGTCTCTGCCGATCTCCCCGGCGGCGGCAATTTGAAGCTTGATGGTAACTTTGGGCCGCTCGACCGCACTGATGCCTCGCTCACTCCCTTCAACGCCAATCTCGATGTCAGTTCTCTTGACCTCGCTTCCACCGGTTTCCTCGATCCCTCTGCCGGGCTCGGCGGCCTGGTTGATCTCAACGCGGCGATGAGTTCGCAAAACGGTGCGGCCGAGACCAAAGGAACAGCCAAGCTTTCCAAAGCCCTGCTGGTTGCCGGCGGCTCGCCATCTACTGTGCCCGTCACGGTGAACTTCGACACAGAGTATGATCTGCGCAAGAGCGCGGGTGTCCTCAATCCCTCCACGGTAAAGATCGGCAGCGCTACCGCAGATCTCAACGGCACCTACCAGCCCGCAGGCAATAGCACCGTCGTCAACATCAAGCTGGTTGGCCAGAACATGCCTGCCCAGGACCTCCAATCGTTCCTTCCGGCGCTCGGCATCCATCTCCCTGACGGCGCCGCGCTGCAGTCCGGTAGGCTGAACGCAAACCTCAACCTCGTCGGTCCCACCAACAAGCTTGTCACTACCGGCAACGTGGGCCTGATGGGTGCGAAACTTGCAGGCTTCGATCTTGGGTCGAGAATGTCGGCCATTTCCGCGCTCGCCGGCATCAAGACGGGCAAGGACCTGCTGATTCAGCAGCTCACGAGCAACGTGCAGGTGGCCCCTGACGGTCTCAAGGCTGAAAACTTCCTCATGGTCGTTCCATCGCTGGGCAAGCTTGTGGGGGCAGGCACCATCGATGCCAAAAACAATCTCGATTTCAAAATGGCGGCAACCGTGTCGCAGACCGTGGCTGCGGTCGGCAGTCCTGTTGCGAGCGCCGTGGGGTTGCTGGGCAAGCTCACCGGCGGCGGGTGCAAAGGCAGCGTAACCGTCCCGTTCCTGGTTCAAGGCACTACTTCCAATCCGAAGTTCACACCTGACGTCGGGGGCATGGCCGCCAGCCTGCTCAAGTCTCAAATGGGTTGCACAGGAAGCACCACATCCGGTACCACAACAAAGGGGCAGCAACCCCCTGCCAATCCTCTGCAGGGCATCATGGGGATCTTCGGCAAAAAGAAAAACCCTTGATTGACGCCCGTCATGTTGGGGAACCGTAGGCTACAAAATGGGACTAGTCCCCCGTGGTGTTCTTTTCAAACCTTCCGTACCGCAATGAAAGTGTGGGCAGCACCAGAAGGTTGAGGGTGGTTGAAGTGATCAGGCCTCCCAGGATGACGATGGCCATCGGTCCTTCGATCTCGCGGCCCGGGTCGCCGCTGCCGAGCGCCAAAGGCAATAACCCTAACCCAGTGACGAGCGCCGTCATCAGGATGGGCGCCAGGCGTTCCGAACCGCCTCGAATCGCTGCTTCCAGCCCCCAGGTCATGCCTTCCTCTGAAACAAGATGCTCGTAGTGCGAAATGAGCATGACGGAATTCCGGAGCGTTATTCCAAACAGCGTGACGAACCCGATCAAAGAGCCGAGTGAGAGTGAACGGCTGGTGAGAAAAGCGGCCAGGACTCCGCCCACCAGTGCGAATGGCAAATTGACGAGCACGAGCGTCAGGTTTCGCCAGTTCATCATCACGATGGAAAGCAAAGCGATGATCAAAAGGGCGGCCAGTATTGAATGAACGAGCAGTTCTTGTTGGGATTTGGCCTGCGCTTCCGCCGTGCCGGTGAATTGGAAGTATGTATTCCTAGGGAACTGCACCTTAGCGCGGATGGCGCGTTGGGCCTGGCTCACGAAGGACGCGGGGCTGCGGCCGGAGACATCCATCGTGATCGTTTGGACCCTGCGCGCGCCGTTGTGCAGGATGACGTAGCGCCCGGACGATTCATAAACGTTTGCGAGTTGGCCCAGGGTAACATAATTTCCCGCCGGGCTCATGAGAGGCAAGTCGGCAACCTGAACCGGATTTCGACGCTCCGCCGGGTCGAGCACTGCGATTACATTGAAGACTTCATTACTACGATAAACCTGGCCGACGGCGAGCCCGCCGTAAGCCGTTCGTACGGCATCGAGAACCGACATGGGATCAAACCCCCAGCGCGCTAGCACCCCGGGACGGAGATGAACAATCACTTGCGGCGTGCCGGGAGGCGACTGAATCCGAACGGCGCGCGCACCCGGAGTCGAGATGAGCACTCCTGCTACCTGTTGGGCCAATCGGTCGAGAACGGACAAGTGCGGGCCGTAAATATTGAGTACCACGGGTGCCGTATAGCCGGAGATGATCTCCTCCATCCTTTCCGCCAGGAACGTGTTGACCGTAAGGGTAAAACCCGGAAAGCTCTTCAGGACCTTTTGAATGCCCGCGAGCGCCGCTTGGTTCTGCTGGCCGTTAAGATTTGGCTTGAGGGCCACGTCAATCTCACTCTGGTAGGGACCGCGGGTGGAGGATAAGTGGGCGCGGCCGGCTTTCTGTCCCACTTCGGCAACGTAGGGTACCTTGCGGAGAGCCGCACTGACTTGCTTACCCACTATGAGCGAATCCTTAAGGGAACTGCCGGGCACGCCAATCATATGAACGATGTATTCGCCTTCGTGAAACGGGGGCAGAAAGGCCGAGCGAAACGAGGGCAGAACAAGGAGCCCCACAACCGTCAAGACCGCGACGCCGCCGATCACTAAAGCGGGCACGCGCTCAACAAAGAGCAACACATGGCGATAACCGGCCTTGAGCAAGCGCACGAGCGGGGGTTCTTCCTTGGCAAGCGTTTTCTGCCCCAGGAAGATCGTGCAGAGAACGGGCGTCAGGGTCAGCGCAACAAGCAATGAAGCCAGCACCGCGAGGATATACGCGATGCCAAGAGGCCGGAAAAGCGCGCCTGGAATTCCGGTCATCATCAGGATCGGAAGAAAAACCAGCACCACGGTGAACGTTGCGTAGACCACCGCACTGCGTACTTCGAGTGAAGCATCAAAGATGACGCGGATCGGCGGCCGAGGATTCTCCGCGTGACGGTTAAGGCGAAGGCGACGAAGAGTATTCTCCACGTCAATCACCGCGTCATCCACGACTTCGCCAATGGCAATGGCAAGGCCTCCGATGGTCATGGTATTGAGCGTGTAGCCCATGCGGTCCATCACCGTCACTGCAGCTAGAAGCGAGAGCGGGATGGCCGTGCAGGAAATGGCCGCCGTCCGGAAATCGAAAAGGAAAAGAAAGATGACGATGACCACCAGGATGGCTCCGATAGTGAGTGAAGAGCGGAGGTTGCCGAGGGCGGTCTGGATGAAACTGGCGGGCCGGAACAGATTCACGTCCAGATGAATGCCCTGGCGGTGCAGGGCCGGGCGAAGGCCGTTGAGCGCCTGGTCGATCCGTTTCGAAACGGCGAGCGTGTTGGCCCCGTACTGCTCATTTACCCGCATGATGATGCCCGGCTTTCCGTCCACCAACGCGCCCCCGATGGAGGGTTCCGGCGCTTCGACGACGTGGGCCACCTGGCCGAGGGTGACGTTAGCGCCGTTGTGATGGACGAGGACTATGCTTGCCAGGTCCTGCGCCGTGACGGACTGGCCCTGAGAACGAAGAACAAAGCGCTGATTCGCAGTTTCAATAAACCCGGCGCCGCGGATGCCGGTCGCTTGCCGTGCCGCCGCCAGCACGTCATTCAAGCTGAGGTCGTAATCAATGAGCCGCTGGGGAATGAACTGGATCTGATATTGCTTGATCTCGCCGCCCCAGATCGCCACATTTGCAACGCCACGCACGGCACGTAAGGTGGGCTTGACCAGCCAGTCGGCTGCTGTTCTCAATTCCATCGGCGACAGCGTTTTCGAGGTAAACCCCAACTCCATAACGTCACCCGTCGAGCTAATCAGCGGCGTCATAACCGGAGCGCTTACGCCGGTGGGCAGGCGTCCTTCAAGTGTCGCCAGTTGTTCAGACACCACCTGCCGATCGAGGTAAATATTGCTGGCAGGGTTGAAAACCACCTGGATGCTGGACAGACCTTGAATGGATTGCGACATGAGCGAGTGAACACCCGTCACACCGTTAACCGCGAATTCGATCGGTTGAGTGACCAGCAGTTCGACCTGGCGCGGCGACAGACCGGGTGCCTCAGTCATGATAGAGACCACAGGCGGCGCGAACTCGGGAAACACATCGTACTTTGCATGGGACAGCGTGTAAACGCCATAACCCAGAAATGCGGCAGCAAGGGCAAGAATGATTCCTCTGCGGCGTAGAGCGGTTCGTACAATTGCGCTCAGCATATCAGCCTTGGCCTCCTTCCTTGCCGTTGTCGCCCGAGGGCTGGGGCGTCGCGCTCAGTTCGAGGCCGAGAAGCTGCTCTGCGCCCTGAACAACAACCTTCTCGCCCGGCGTAAAACCTGTGGCGCAAAAGAAACCGCTGGCAACAAGCTGGCCGGTCTGCACAGCCCTGCGCGTGAATTCGCCGGATGCGGTCTCAACGTAAACCCACGGTTCGCCCCGCCACCAGACAACCGCCGAAGACGGAACGATTACACCTTTAAGGCGTGGCCCGTACGAGAGATGGGCGACAACATCGAGTCCCGGCGCCAGCATTCCCCGGGCAGGCGCCACATACAGGAAACTTGCGCCTTGAATGCGGGGATCGACTTGAGGGAAACGCGAAACCAATTTCGCCGTGACGTTCCGCTGGTTTGGAAGCTCGAGCGTTACCTCGCTCGGTACGCCCACAGGCCCATCCGGCGCCAGCGTCACCTGGACCAGCACGTCCTCGCGGTCCAAGATGCGGTTGAGGGAAGGATGGTCATCGGCGACCCACTCGCCGATCTTATTCCCCCAGCTTTGCCGTATGGCCGCAGCCACCATATTCATGTTCTGCCGCGCCATCTGGACGTCGGTTTGATCGTTGTGGAACATCCCAGCGCCTGTCTCGAAGGCTTTCTGGGAAACATTTTGATTCTTCGTATAAAGAGATTTCAAGCGGTCGTATTCAGACTGCGAAACGGTCAGATTGTTCTCCGCCTTGTGCAGATTCGCCCGGGCTGAGGCATAGCTAGTCGTAAGATTTACGAGCCCCTGGACGTCGAGCACTACGCCGGGCGCAGTCGCTTCCTTCTCCTCGCGCGCTGCTTCGAGAGGGGCAGATCCGATGCCCAAGCGCGCCTGAACTTCGGGGCTGGGCTTGATGACTGTCTCTCCGTTCTCGGTCAGCACACTGAAAGGCGTCTTTGTGGCTGCTTCCTTTGCCGCACCTTCCCGCTGGGCTGGCGGATCCTTCCGTGACAAGGCGAACGTCCGAAACAGCACAATCGCCATCATCATGGCGAAGGCCACAGCAAAAATCGACCTGGTAGTGGAGTTCTTCATTGCGCCTCCTTTTGAGGTGTCTTCGAATTCGGAATAGCTCGCGGAGCGGCTTCGCCCGGCGCGAGTGGACGTTGGACAGCATCCTCAAGCTGGCCCAACGCCTGTTGAGCCTGGCCCATGGACTGAAGCGCCACGCCCGCTGCCGCAATTCCTTGCAACTCGACTCCGTTGAGCGCAAGCCAGTCCGTTTCCCCGACGGTGACCGACTGCTTTGAGAGCGGCAGGAGGATGCGGCGGATCTGGTGCGCGGACTTTCGGGCATCCTGCCACTCACCGATAGCGGATTGGTACCGAGCGAGCGCCGCCTGGCTTTGGGCGATGGCATTGGCCTGCAGTTGCATAAGGCGTGCCGCGGCCAGCTTGCGCGCAGCCTCGGCCTGCGCAATCGGTCCTTGATTGCGGTTGAAAACGGGTAAAACAATCCCGAGGCCCGTGATGAAGTAGTTGTTGCCCTCTTCATATGCGTAGCCTGGACCAAGCTGGATGTTTGGATGCTGGCGGGCGATTTCCAGTTGAAGGGCAGCTTGGGCAGCCGTGTATTCGGCAAGAGCCTGGCGAACGTCAAGGCGGTTCAGAACGGCCTCGCGCTGGATCTTCTGGGGTGAAAGCGATGCGGCGGTCGGCAGGTCGTTAAATTCAGGCCAACTCAACCGGATTCCATCAATGGCGCTCTGCGGCACCCCGATCGCGGCGGCCAGTGCGGCGCGGTCCTGCAAGATGAGTCCGTCCGCAGTTCGCCCCGCCAGGCGCGCGTCTAGAAGACTCGTCTCGGCAGCAGCCACTGTGGGGCGTGAGGTGTCGCCTGCAACCAAGCGCACTCGCAGGCCCCGAACTTGCTGGTCCCACAATCGCTCATCGGCGTGGGTGAGTTGGGCCTGTTCCTGGTCAAACAAATATTTGACCAGCGCCGAACGAACGCCACTCCGTACTTTCCATGCCGTGGCGGCAATATTGAAGCGCGCCGCCTGGCTCAGCGCCGTAGCTTGCTTGATCTTGTACCCGCGACGCCCGGCGGTCTGAATGGGGATGTTGAAATTGAAATCCAGCACCCAGGGGCTGGGAATGCCCGGCCGCAGGCTAATCGTGGGATTTGGCCGCTCACCGGCCGTGATGATCGCTGCCTGTGCCGCCTCTGCCTGGGCGCGCGCCACTTGCATCTGAGGATTAAAGTAGTAAGCAGCAAGTGTGAGGTCTTTCAGATTCCATGCCTGTGGAGGCCAGGTGCCAATCTTGTGTCCGAGATTTTCCTGCATGAATTGCCGCAAGCCGGTGTCATTCAACGTGCGGCGCTCCAAACGTTCCGCCGTCGCCGCCGGCATGATGGGTTTGGGGTGATAGTGAACGGCGGGCGCGCAAGCCGTAAGCGCTATCACGGCAGCTAGAGCAAGGGCGAACTGCTTCATAAGCCACGCTCCTTTCGCGTTGTTTGTGTGGAACCTTCGGCACGTAGCCGCGTTTTTCCAGGCCGCAAGCCGGGATCATTCAGTGCCGGATCGTTGACGCCGCACAGATACACTGCGGCGCGTGAAAGTGCCGGTGGGTTATGTGTGAGGGCCTAAATGCGAAGCGGGACAGGCGGGCCATGGCTTGCTTGCGAAGGGACACAGAAACAAGGCGCGGGAACCAACGGGGACAGGCAGGTAATAAAACCAAGAGCCGTGTGCGAAAATGCCCGGAAACGGTCACGCAGGTTGCGGCTCTGCCACAATGCCACGGCGAAGCCGGCAACCATCATGACGGTGATCCCACTGGCGGCCCGATCCATGTCGGACATCGTCTGGCGCGGCGAGTCCCAGAAGTCCACCACGGGGTCAACAGGACCCCAAATGTACCAGGCCAACCACAGCAGGACTAATATGCGCAGAATACGCCGTTTCATTAGGATGCCCCTGAATAGTCATCATACAACTGTTAGGCAGCCAAAGCAAAGAGGAGGCAGGCGGGTTGCAAGCGATGGGTTTACTTGCGGAGCCTCTCATAATAGGCTACATTCTGCGCCGTTTGCGCCCTGAATGGGACGCATGGGATTTTCAGCTTTCAAAATTGCAATTTTGCAAGTTATTGATTTAATGGCACTTGGAAAATTTTAATGCTTGGAAAATAGTAGCCGGCAAAAAAGTTGTCCTATTCATGAACAGCCAGCAAAAATTGCACTCTGATCAGAAAGTCACAAATCGCACGCATGCCGGCGAGTTGACGATCGCCGTCTCGCCCGTCGCAGTCAGTCTGCCCGTCTTCCGGTCAATAGCGAACATCGCCACGGCATTCGACTCCTGGTTGGCCACAAGAAGGTAGCGGCCTGTTGGATCGATGGCAAAGTGGCGCGGCCAGTGGCCGCCGGTCGGCACCTGCTCAATAGGCGTCAGCGTTCCCTTCTTCGGGTCGGCCGCAAACACCGAGATGCTGTCATGCCCGCGGTTCGATCCGTAGACGAATTTCCCGTTCGGACTCACCACTACTTCGGCGCAGTCACTTTGCTTGCGATAACTTTTCGGCAGCGTCGAAATGGTCTGCAGCTTTCGCAGAGTTCCGCGGGCCGCGTCGTAGGCGAACGTTGTGATATTCGACTTCATTTCTCCGATGACGTAAACAAACCGGCCGTTCTTCGCAAACTTGATGTGCCGTGGACCGGACCCCGCATTGACCGTTGCATAGGCAGGATTGTTGGGAACAAGCGTGCCGGTCTTTTCGTCAAAGCGATAGACGAACACCTTGTCGAGTCCAAGGTCCGCCGCAATGGCGTAGCGGTTGTCTGGCGACACGTTGATAGAGTGCGCGTGCGGGCCTTCCTGCCGCGCCGGATTCACACCCGAGCCGGCATACTGATCGATCGCGGTCACCTTGCCGAGCCGGCCGTCTTTGCGCACCGCAATCACCTGCACGCTACCGCTGCCGTAGTTGGCCACCATTGCGTAACGGCCCATCTTGTCGAGCGCCACGTAGCAGGGGATCGTGCCTCCGGACGCGACCTCATTGAGAAACCGAAGTTTCCCTGTCCGCCGATTAATAGCAAACGCTTTGACCGCGCCGCCCTTTCTACCCTCATGTCGCGTGACCTCCTTGGTCGCATAAAGGAACCGCCCGTCGCAGCTGACCGTGACGTATGTTGGATTGATAGCTTCCGTTGCAAGTCCCAGCGACGCCAGCCGGCCTGCAGCGGCGTCAAATCGAAATGCGTGAATGCCTTTCCCCTTGGCCTTGTTGTAAGACCCGACGTAAACGAGAAACTCGTTCTTGCTTCTGGTGTGCACGGCCATTTGAACCTCGCGCAAAAGAAGATGTCGGCGCTCTTACTGCAAACCTTCGCAGAGCAGACGTCAGCGCTATTTATAAATGATGAGGGAGCCTGCGTGCAACCGCTTGGCCGCAACTGCGTTCGCAACCCGCGGGAAATGTGGGAAGCCCTGAGCAGTTATTACAGAAACGGATGGATTCGTCAGGCGGATGTCTTGGTCCCGCCGACTCCCAGCCGGGCAAGCACTGGTTCCGGGCAGCCGTTCCACTTGTCCTGCGGCTCGTTGCCGACATAAGGCAGGTCGCGAATCCCCGCCTGGCTGGTGAAGAAACCGCTGACGACAAGGTCGCGAAGCGTGTTGAAGAAGGCGACGGCGCTAGCGTCCTCAGGCGCAGCTTTCTTTGGGTAGGCAATGCGGTCAAGGATCTGCTTGTGCCGCGCGGCAGAGCAATCGGCAAAGTCGCAATTGAAAGACCGGTTGCTCTCCATGTCGAGCCACGTGAGCCCGCCGCAAATCTGGTCGAGGAGGGTTCCCCGCTTCAGGTCCAGCCAGTCGTCGATAAACTCCGGAACGCGGGCCTGCGTTGCGCTGCCTGAACGACCGTCAGCGGGAATGATCAGGTCCGAAAGAATGCGTAGCGTTTTCCACTCGTGAGGATTCAGGGTCTTGGGATGTTCGGGCACGCGGCCCTGCGCCGCGGTCTGTTGCGGAGCCGCGTCTGCTACCTGCGACGCGAATGGCGCAACCGATACCAGCGCCGCCGCCGGCATGCCCGTCATCAGTTTCAAAATGTCACGACGTTCAAAACGAACACCGTTGGATATTTTCTTCCGGTTCATCTCTCCTCCTCAGGCAGCTGCCAACTCGGCTTACACATTCCCTTTCTTCACCTGGTCCGCGATGTAATCCGACGTTCTCCACGCAAGTGCCATGATGGTCAGCGTGGGATTCTTGTCCGCCAGACCGACGAACGGTGCGCCGTCAGCAACAAAGAGGTTTTTGCAATCCCACGCCTGACAGCGCGAATTGAGGACTGATGTCTTTGCGTCGTCGCCCATGCGCGCGCCGCCGACTTCATGAATGCCCTGCCCGCCCGCTGAAATTCCCCACTGCCGTTCCGGCCCTGCGGATTCGAACACCTTACCTCCTGCGGCCTTTACGATCTCCTGGAAGGTTTCCTGCATGTGGCGCGCCATCAGGATTTCATCCTGCCCCCACTTGAAGTGGAACTTCAGAACCGGAATGCCCCACTGGTCCACAACGTTGTTGTCGATTTCGCAGTAGCTGTCTTTATTGGGAATCATCTCGCCGCGGCCGTGCAGGCTGACGAAGGCGCCGTACAGCTTGCGGCAATCCTGCTTCAGTTTTTCTCCGTACCCGCCGCCCACCAGTTGCTCCGTGCCGCTCAGGATGCCCGGCATCGGCATTCCGCGCCGCCCTCCGCCAAACTCAATGTGGTAGCCGCGAGAGAAAGGCAACTCATTCCTCTTCTGTTCTTGAAGGTTCCACCACGGCATGTAGAGATGCATTCCTCCCACACCGTCTTCGTTATGCGCAGGCAGGTCCATCATTTTTGGCACAAACCCGCTGACGTCGCTCATCACGGTGTCCATCAGGTATCTGCCCACCAGACCGCTCGAGTTCGCCAAGCCATTCGGCGAGCTGCTGCTGCGCGAGTTCAGCAGCAGGCGGGCCGTCTCGCAGGAGCTTGCCGCAAGGACGATCACTTTCCCCTTCACCTGAACTTCCTTGCGCGTCGTCTTGTCGATGTAGGAAACGCCGGTGGCGCGTCCGTCCGGCCCGGTCAGCACTTCACGAACCATGGCATTGGTCCGAATCTCCAGATTCCCCGTCATCTGCGCCGGCGTGATCATAACAACGGGCGACGAATAGTTTGAACCCAGCCGGCAGCAGCGCCCGCATTGTCCAACGTAGTGGCACTCGGGTCGCCCATTAAGCGGCTTGGTCAGAATCGCCAGGCGTGATGGGATGCAGGGAATATTCAGTTTCCGGCACGCCTGCTGGACCAGCAGTTCGTAACACCTTGGCGCAGGTGGGGGAAGAAACTTGCCGTCTGGGAGATTTTCGATTCCTTCCGCCGATCCAAAGACTCCGATCAGTTCTTCGGTCTTGTCATAGTAAGGGGCCAATTCTTCGTAAGTGATCGGCCAGTCGAAACCCTTGCCATCGCGGCTGTGCGGCTTAAAATCGTAGGGGCCGTTGCGAAGTGAGATACGGCCCCAGGAATTGGTCCGGCCTCCCAGCATCCGTGACCGGAACCACATCCAGTCAGTCCCCGGGGCACTCAGGTAAGGCTCTCCGGCAACCTGCCAGCCGCCCACGGCCGCCAGAAAGTAATCCTGGGGGTCCGTATAATTTCCACCGCCGTGGTAGGGAGCGTTGTATTCCCATTCCAGCCACTTGGAATCCCTGGCCGCATCGTACCAGCCGCCGGCTTCCAGCATCAGACACTTTGCGCCGGCTTTCGTCAGGTTGTAGGCCACCGTCCCGCCACCCGCACCCGAGCCCACGATGATCACGTCATACGGATTGGCGGTTGAAATGGTTTGCGGCATCGTTTTCTCCTGAAAATCAGATCGTTTCCCCGCTGCCGTGGCGCGCAACACGCTGTCGCCCACCGCGCAAGCCGGCATTAATTACTGGAGGTGAACCAGGCAAGCCTCGGCGCGGTTGTCTCCCTGGCTGTCAAACGAAATCGTTCCGGAAACCCCCGCAAAATTCCTGGTGGCCGAGACGTGATCGCGTACTCGGGCGCGGTTGGGTCCGGCATCACGCACGGCCTGTGCCACCAACCAAACGGCGTCGTAAGCCTCAAAGGCAACGGGACTCGGCCGCGCCCCAGTGGCCGCCTGGAAGCGGCGTGCAAAACTTTCACGGGAAGGCGTAGCATCCAATGCGGATGCCACCGTGTAAATGCCTACGCCCGAGGCATCCTTTATGCCCGCCGTATTCAGGCGGTGAAATTCGAGTCCGGAACCCTTCTGCGCCGTCTCCTGTGATAGATAGATGGGCGCGTGGATTCCGACCGAGTGAAGGGCTTCCAGAAGTTTTCGGCCAATGTCGGCCTCTGTCCAAAACACGAATGCCTGAGGCGGTTGCTTCTTGATAAGCTTAAGCAGGGAGCCGGCGTCCGGCTGCAAAGGATTAATCATTACGGACGCCGGGGCCGGAGCGCCCAACTCTCGTGCGGCCTGGACAAATTCCTGTTCGCCTATGCGCCCATCATGGTCGCGTTCGGTAACCAGCACGACGTGCTGGAACCCGCGCGTGCGGTAGATATCACGGGCAATCAGGCGAGCCTGCTGAGTGTCGCTCGGGCCCAGGCGAAAAATCCAAGGCAGATTGATCTGGGTCGTTGTCGGATCAGAGGAGAGCGTCAGGGTGGGAACACCGATCTTGTTGCCGATCTGCTCGCTCAGGTGCGCCGCCACTCCATCAGCGCCGGTTACAATTGCAACGACTTTTTGCTGAATGACAAGGTGAATGATCTCGTCGTCGAGGATCCCCCAGGGGGGGACGCTCTCATCAGCGATATCGAGAGAAAGATGAAGACCTCCTGGCAATGGCTCTCTCTGCGCATCAGCAAGCGCCATTTTCGCCGCCTGGACAATGGCCTCCCCATCGGCCTGCTGCGGACCGTGCATGGGCGCGAGAAGGCCGATGCGGATGGTCGGCCCTGCAAGATTGAAGGCGGCTTCTCTCCCCGGCCCCGCATACGTCACGCCGCTTGACGCTATGGAGGCGTAGGGAACCTTGGGCGGACTCTGCTGCGCAAGGAGAAGTGTGGCGCCGACAAACAACGCGGTGGCGATTGTGCACCCCAGACACTTCCTCAAACTGTCGAACGATTCTCGCATATGGACTTCAAAAAGGGCCGTCAGACAACCAGGGGAAGCCTGATCCATCCTCTCCTTAGCGCATGGCGTTTAACGGGTCGCCGTTTTTCCAATCCGTCCGCTGCTCAGGCCAGTAGACAAAGTGTCCGTCTCTGACCTCGGCAAAAGTCATCGGCGCAATGTTGTTCAATGTGTAGTCGAAAAACGCGGTTCCGCTCACGCCCTGGTATCGCTTCATTTCATAGTCGCGCAAGGCATCCATGATAAGGGCACGGTTCAGCCCGGCTTTGCGAATCGCCGCGATGAGCATATTGGTGCCGTCGTACGCATAAGCAGCGTACGCGTCAGGCTCTTCGTGATAGCGATCAAGATATTGGCGCCGGAACGCGAGCCATTCCGGGTTATTCCGATCAGGATTGATAGCGGAAAGCGCGAACAGACCGTTTGCAGCCGAACCAGCAATCTTAATGACTGAAGGATAAGCTATTCTGCTGCTTCCAAAAACCGGCTGGTTCATTCCCATCGCGCGCATCTGCTTCAGGATTAACGCTGCATCGGGTGCGTTGCCCCATAGAACCAAACCATCAATTCCGAATCCCTTAAGCGTTCGCAACTGCTCTGAAAAATCCTTTGCTCCTCGTATATACTTCACCGCCACAACGGGCTGGTGTCCCAAGCGGCGAGCGCTGTTGAAGAATTCCTCGAACCCCATACGACCGTAGTGGCTGTTTTCGCGTAATAAGCCGACACGATGGAGCTTACGCTGGTTAAAAACATAATCGGCAAGAGCGTAACCTTGCTGGCGATCGTCAGGGTAATTGTGGATCAGCCATGGAATGCGGGTTTCGGTAACGGTCGGGTCGGTCGTGGCTGTGTCGATGATGGGGACTTGGAGTTTCAAGGTAACGCGTAGCGCGATGTGGGTCGAGGCTGAATTAATCCCACCAACCATCGCCCAAACGTGCTGCTTGTAATACATATCCACGATGGCCATCGAAGCATTTCCCCAAAGTGGCGCATCATCGTAAACCTTCAAAGAGAATGGTTTTCCTTTGTAACCCCCTTGGGCGTTCGCGTTGTCAATGGCCAATTCAGTGCCGTGTAACATGTGAATTCCGTAAAGTGAATTGGGATTCCCTTCGGCGAGCAGGCTGGAAGGTGCGGTGGGCGGCGCGTTCCATGAGCCCCCATAAACCTTGTAGGGAGTGGGGGCTTGGTCTAGCGGGCCCAAAAAGCCGATGTTGATCGTCTTCAGTGTGTTCAAGGCGGGCTCGGGAATGCTTCGTGCCGCGCCGTCATATTCCAGAGTGCTGGGGTCAAGATACCAGTTGTAGTAAGGCTTGCGAAACCGTCCGTAAGGCACCGCCGAAGGCGGCATGTTGGCATAACGCATCTTTTCCTGCGGTTTCTCCTGCGCAGGCGCCGAGGAAGGCGCCTGTGACCATACGGGCGTTGCCATCAGGCAGAATAGAACCACGACAAGTGTTCTGATCTTCATCACTACCAGCCTCCCGCCGCTTGAAACTGAAAGCTGCTGCCGTCACGATTCCCTACGCAACGTGCGCTTTCTCCAGTTTGCTTTCCACGCGCCCGCAGGCATACCGGACGATTCTGCCCAGCGTTGTGGGATCAATTGCCTGTAATGCGTCACACCGGGGCAGCCCGGATGTGAAGTCCGCCACTTCGATGATCAGTCCCTGGCTGCCAAACTCGATGGCCGCCCGACTGGCGGGCTCGACCATCGCAGCTACACCCGTGGCGTGGCTTGGGTCCACGATCACCGGCAGAAAAGTATGCGCCCTCACTGCGGGGATGACATTCAGGTCCAGCACGTAACGTGAGTATTCGCCGCTTGCGAAGGCCTTGATGCCGCGCTCGCACAGGACGATATCCAGGTTGCCCTGCTCGGCAATATATTCCGCCGCACCCAGCCACTCCACCAGGCTGGCGGCCATTCCTCTCTTCAGCAGGATGGGTTTGCCCGCGCGACCGGCTTCAGCCAGCAGCGAGTAGTTCTGCATGTTGCGCGAACCAATCTGGATCATGTCCGCGTATTCCGCAACCTGTTCCACTAGGCGAGTGTCCATCACTTCGGTCACCACCGGCAGGCCAGTTTCTTCACGCGCCTTGCTCAAGATGCGGAGGCCACCCTTGCCTGTACCCTGAAAATCGTGCGGAGACGTGCGAGGCTTGTATGCTCCTCCACGTAACATGTCCGCGCCGGCCCGCTGGACCGCCCGGGCCACGCTGAGCGTTTGTTCCTCGTTTTCTACGGCGCAGGGACCGCCAATCACCACCGGCCGGTCGCCGCCGAAACGCACACCGCGCACCTCAACCACCCGGGTGTCCGTCTCGCCATATTCCGGGTGACTTGCGCGGCACAAGAACGGACAGATGCGCGGCAGATCAGAAAGGCTGACTTGTCCCGCAACCTTCATGATTGCCCTCCTTTACCCGACTTGACACAATCAACAGGAACGGCTCGCGGAAAAGTATCCGTCGGGCAGGCCCTTGCGGCGTTTCAAGTTCGCGGCGCCACAAAGGGCGCACGGCGCGAGTCCCTGCAGCTAACCCTTTTGTTCGGAGCCACGGTCGCTTTCAAAAATGACCATGGCTTCCATTTCAATCAGCAGGTCCGGCCGGCACAAGATGGCTTGAATTCCTGTGGACGCCGGAAGAGGATCCAATCCCTGCTGGTTGAAAAACTCCGTGCGAACTTCGTTGAAGGCGGCGTAATCCCGTTCGATGTCGCGAAGATAGCAAGTCGTTCGCACCACATCTTTCCAGGTTGCGCCCTCAGCCTCCAGCAAAGCAGTAATATTCTGGTAAGTCCTCCAGGTCTGCGCCCTGAAATCCCCCTCGTGAATGCTACGGCCGTATTCATCTACGCTGGCCGTCCCGGAAATCAACAGGATGGTCATACCCTTGATGTCCAGCCGCATGCCGCGCGAGAAGGACGATGGGCGGCCGTAACAGTAGGCTTCGTTAAGTACCTGGGGGGCACTGATGGCTTTCTTGGAGACTGGTTTGTGTTTTTGTTTTGCCGTGACGGCGTCAGTGCCTGTTTGAAGCTGACTCATTGTTTTTTTCCTCCTTGTCGGACTGGCGAATGCCATGGCTCAAACCGCCAGCCGTAGCAACCCAGATGTCCTTTCCTTGAAATGCCATGTTGAGTATGTAGTTATGCACAATCGAGGTGGGTGATTCAATCGTGCGCTTGGAGCCATCCGGACGCGTGATGATGATCTCGCCACGCCCGAGTTTCACCGGCCTCGCGGTATCTAGAGCGCGCCAATTTGCGGGACGATAGGTTACCCAGGTATTCGTTTTGAAATCGAGCTCACTCAGGCCTTTTTGCGTGCACGCCCAAACTTCGTTGCCACGCGTTTGGACTGCATTGATAAAATTGGAAGCCAGCCCGCTGTCTTTAGTAAGGTAGTTGTGCCAGTTGCGGCCGTCGTATCCGCTGAGGCCGAAATAGGTGCCCGCCCAGAACATTTTGGTGGCCGGGTTATAGGCTATGCTGCTGACGATTATGTGGATCAATCCCTCGTTGCGGTAAAGCACGATCTCCATGGAACCGTCAGGGTCCGTGTACGGTCGCCAATAATGATGTTCAATGTCATAAACCACGACGCCGCCGCCCCACAGTGCCAAATACACCTTCTTCGGGCCGACGGCGACACCATACCCCCAAGGCTCTAAAAAAGGGGAATTCTGGTTGTTGAAAATCGTCCAGTTGCCCGTGTCGGTGTTCAGGCGGCTGAAACCCCCAGCCGTGGCGGCCCAAACGTATTTCCCCTGGATTGCTACGGCATAAACCAAGTCGTTCGCAAGACCACTCGTCAGGTTAGTGTAGTTCTTGAACTGGCCGCCGGAGTAACGGCTGAGTCCGCCGAAGGTTCCCACCCAGACATCTCCGGTCTGGTGATCCACGGCAATGGCCATCACCGCCTGGCCCGGAAGGCCGTCGGCGGTGGTAAAAACCCTCCTTACCCGGCCGTCCTCGATCAACACGAGACCGTGCGTGGTTCCCGCCCAGATGCGGTTGCCGTCAACGGCAACGGAAAAGACTTCGCCCTCCGGGAAGCCGTTGGCAGTTGTGTAATTCACCCATTTCGTGTAAAGCGGAGGGGTTTGGGCCTCAGCGACACCTATCGCCACCACGAGCAAGCCGGCGGTCAATAAGAAGGATGCGCACAAAAGTCTTTTCATGTTTCCCTCATAAGGTTTTCAAAAACTCAATCAAGTCGTTCAACTGGATCTTACTCATGTCAGAGGTGATACCGTGTTTATCGTTAGGATTGAATTTGGTCCAGATCCCTTCCAGCGTCAGCGCTTTGCCGTCATGGAGATACGGCGGCCTCATCCAGACGCCTTGGAGTTGAGGCACATCGAAATCCTTTATGGTGTCGTACTTTGTTGAGTTCCCAACATCCATCCGCACCCTCGAAGTGTAGTGCGTTAGCGGAGCGTGGCAGTAGTAGCAACGATCGTACTCCGGTATGATGGTCCCATTGTTGGTTGTTGTCCGGAAGAAAATCTCCCGGCCGCGTTCCTGCGCCGCCGTCAGATGACCATCCGCCGCAAGGTGCGGGTTGGGCGGCAGTTTGAGCGAGTCAATGTAAGACACCAGATCTTTCACCTGCTCATGACTGAAACCTTGCGACCTGAAAACATACATGGCCGTCCGCGGACCGTCTTGCGTTTCGAGGTTCGGATTCATTCCATTCCACTTGAAAGGCGAGGTCCCGGAAATATCGAGCAGCGTCCGATTCTCCACAACGTCGCGGCCCAACTCCGGAGTTTCCATACTCCACGCCAGGCCATCCTCAAACCCTTCGTGGGGATGACAACTGGCACATGCCAATTGTCCCTGGTAGCAAAACCTTGCGTCGAAAAACAACTGTTGGCCGCGCCGCAGCGCTGTAATCTCTTTTGGACCGCCTAAGTCAATAGTTGATGAAACCTTCAAGTGCTGCAGGTCAACCACGCTGACGGTATCGTCGGTGCGGTTTGCAACATAGGCAAAACGGCTGTCCGGTGAAACCACAACGCAGGTCGGGTTGCGTCCAACGTCCAGCCTCTTCTCAACAAACTGTTGGGCGGAATCCATACGGTGCGCAAGATCCTCCGCGCCATCTGACAGCGCCCCCTTCAACAGTTGGTTGAGTTTCGCAATGTTGATAATGGAAACAACGTTTGCTCCGGACGACGTCACCAGGGCCAGCCGTCCATCCGGCGTTGAAGCAGAACCAAACCCATCCGCATAGTAATGGTCAATGTCATCCAGCAATACTTCTCTTACCTGCGGCGACTGAACGCCCGAATGTTCCGGTCTGATGATTGCCAATCCATTGGTCACGTACCATCCCTGCTGGATCTGGACCAGCGGAACCAGGTTGTGGGGCTGCTGGAACGGAATCAGCAGGTATCCGCCCTCCTGTGCCGGCAGTTGCGCGATATACCGAAGCTGAATGGCACCGGGAATCAAGATGCGGTCGGTTACAATTTGCTTCGCGGTGTTCACCACGGTCAACTGCGCGACAGGAGGCTCATCAGGTGGCGCCAGATGCGCAAGAAGATTTGAAACATATACCCATTTCCCATCGCGGGAAAGGGCAACATATTCGGGAAAATGTCCAGCATCAAGCCGCTTGATTTCTTTCCCTGTCGAAAGATCAATCACGGAGATGTTGTCGCCCAGCGTATTCGCCGTGTATAAAAACTTTCCCGCCCGGTCCGTGGTGATACCCACCGGGTCCCAGCCGGTTTTGAGGTTCCGAAGGACCCGAAGTGAATCAGCATCGATTTCGCTGACCGTATTATCCCACTCATTTGTAACGTAAAGAGTCTTTCCGTCCGGGGAAAGCGCAATCCCCTCAGGTCTGGTGCCTACCTGAACGCTCCCAATCACGCTTCGAGAGCGCGTATCAACAACCAGCACCGCGTCGCTGGCTTCACAAACCACGTATAGCCGCTTGCCATCGGGCGAAAGCTTCAAGGCAATGGGATCCAGATAACGGGGGGTGGCACCATCAAGGCCCACGGGACTCTGGGGCGAAGCATCCGTAAGCGAGCGTTGCAATCCCAACCCACAAATAATCGCCAGAATAACGATCGCCGCTCTCAAAAGGGATGTCCACATCCAGTTTGTCCAACTTCTTGTTTGCTCTGAGTGCATGCTCATTTCCCGTTGCTCTTCAAGGCGACCGGAGACGGACTTTCCGGCTCTTTGACCGTCAGGATCTGATCAGCCTTGATGTGTTCGAGCGTCTGGACAGTTCCGCTAGGCCATCGAATGATCAACTTCTCCACCTCGGTGTTTTGTCCCAGTCCAAAGTGAGGTCTGGGATCACTTTGCGAAAGGTAGCCGGTTTCAGAGACGGCCTGGACGTATTGGTGCAAATCGCCGGCCACGGCTTCAAGACTGGCGCCGAAACCGTCTCGATTGCTCCGCGTCCCCACCAGTTTCACGGTCAGCCAATGGTTGCGTTTTCCAGCAGGTGGTGTGTTGTGAAGCAGAATCCCCTTGCCGCCCAGAGTCGTAATGAACGCATCAATATATCCGTCATTGTCATAATCGCTAAAACATGCGCCGCGACTGACGTGCCGTTGTTCAAAAAAGCTTCCAGCTTGAGTTGATACGTCTGTAAAGGTCCTGTTGCCGTTGTTGCGCAACAGGCTGCTTTCCATCGGGATGAGCCAAGTGAGTCCGCCGTTGACAATAAAAATATCTTTCCAGCCGTCGTTATCGAAGTCGAAGAATCCATCTCCCCATGCAACGTATTGGCCTGACACGCTGCCGATACCAGCGTCGTCCGTCATGTCCAGGAAAAAGCCTCCCGCCTTACCGGGATTGTGGAACAAACGATGGAAATCCGCGTCGGAAACAAACAGGTCCTGCCAGCCATCATTGTCGTAGTCGCCGAAAACCGGTCCCATGGAGGTCGTTGCCTCGCCGTTCTGTCCATAGGCAACGTTGACTTCTACGGCGACATTCGTAAAAGTGCCGTTGCGGTTGTTGTGATAGAGGAAACTTGGCATAGTGTCATTGGCAACATAGATGTCAGGCCAGCCATCGTTGTCGTAGTCGCCTACGGTAATTCCCATCGCCCTGCCGGCCTGGAGACCAATCCCCGATTCCTTTGAAACGTCTGTGAAGGTTCCGTTGCCGTTGTTATGAAACAGGCGGTTGAATTCGGGTTCGTAGTTCAACGGGCCGGGATAGTGCTTGGCGCCGTAAAACTGCCGGTAGCTGGGAACAAATTTCAGATAATTGCCGACAAAGAGATCCAGCTTCCCATCGCGGTCGTAATCCAGAAAGGCCGTCCCAACACCGAAAAAGGGATTTTCCACTCCGGCGTCCGCCGTAACATCGGTGAACGTCCCATCTCCATTGTTATGATATAGAATGGCAACGTTATATCCGGTGACGTAAATATCCTGATAACCATCGTTATCAAAGTCGCCGACTGTAACGCCGGTTCCCATCCCTTTTCCCGGCACGCCGGCCTGTGCCGTAACGTCCGTGAAAGTGCCGTCGCCGTTGTTGCGATAAAGATGGTTCGTCGCGTCCATACCATCCGGAGCGGAGTGGTCAGTAAGACCCTCGACATAGCGGCCGTTGACAACATAAAGGTCGAGGAGGCCATCGTTGTTGTAATCGAACCAGGCGCAGCCTGAGCCAGTTCCTTCAAGGATGGAACTCAACTCCTTCTCCCCAAACGAGTGCGTGAAGTTGATGCCGGATTTCGCAGTGATATCTTCATATTGAGGAAGCGCGAGTGCAGTCCTATGCTGCGGAGCAACGCTCGCTCCCAGAAGCCTGCGAGCCGCCCATAGAGGTCCGCCAGCGGCAGCCAGCGTCAACAATTTTCGTCGAGAAATCCTCATGTGTTCCTCATTGTTTTGCTGATTGCTGATTCGAAGGCACGCCGACGGGAGTCGGCGTGTCAGAACGTTTCAGTGCCAGCGGCCAGTGGTCTGTCGGCGCCAAGGCCTTGCTTTCATGGCAGCCCAGGCAGGGAACATCTTCACCAGTTCGCGCCCAGATCCAGCTTTTCTGCGCATGGATCACAGATCCTTTGGTGCTCAGCAATTCGAACCGGATAGGGTAGTCGGCAGGTACCTTGATGTAAAAAGAGCCGTCGCTTTCCACCGGAGCGTCACCAAGAATTCGTTCAGTGTGGTGGTCCGGCTGGAGTGCAATCACTCGCACCTGCGCAATGTGGCCCGCCAGACGTCCGCGGGGCGCATCGGCCGACAAATAAGAGTTCAGGCAAACAATCCGTCCGTAGTCACGATCGGGGTGGAGAATGGTCCAGTAATAGAGCGGAGCAGGACGTGGCTCCAACGGCACAGCGTCAATGCTCGAGAATTTGGGATTGCGGTAGACCGTTTTCTCGACGGTTTTGGTCGCAAAATTGAACACGTAAAGGCCAAATGTCCCCGCCGGGCCGGCATCTGACTTGGACACGATCAACCGGTCTCCATCCAGCGGCTGCGCTGAGGCATAGACGGAGCCGCCAGCCGTGAGCACGGAATTGTGCAGGGCTCCGGGCCGGATCCATGCAAGCTGCCCACCCATCGCCCGGGCCTCAGGGGCCGCCCTCTTTACAAACAAAACGGTTCCGTCGCTCAATTCCACCGCTGCACTACGCACAGCGTTCGGCCTGCTGTTCCACCTGAACGGGGTGAGGCCCGAACCGTCCGGCTGCAGCGTATAAAACATGCGAGATCCACTACCCTGGCTACCAGGTACGAGCGTTGTCTTGGCCGAGACAAGAATGCGTCCGCTGCCCAGAACCGTTTCCACCTCGTAATCGCCCGGGCCAAATGTGATGGCATGAGCACCGGAGCCGTCCTCTTGTGAGACATAGACAGCTGAATTCTGTTGGCTTCCTTTTCCCGCAACCATCGTAAATACAATCTGGCTTTGCGGCAGGTAAGCAGGCTGACCGCAATCCGCCGGGCAGTGCGTAAGCTGCCGCTGGCCGGAACCGTCAGCGTTCATTTCCCAGATTTGCCATCTCGAGCCGCGAGTCTTTTGTCCAGCAAACAGGACGTGGGAGGCATCAAATGAGACTCGTGGGTCGGCCGCGGCAAAAAATCCGGGAGTCAGATCAGAAGCAGAAGAGGAGGGACTTCCCAGCGCAAGACGCGCCAGGCGGCTTCCCTGAGGGAAACGCTCCGCCAGTCCGGTTGATGAGACCGTAGGGGCCTCAACAAAGATGATCGGAGGAAGAGGACCTTTGGCTGCCGGCTGAGATTCGGTCAAGGTGGTTTTCGGCGTGCCAACAACCAGCCCCAGGCAGATAAGTACGACAATAAGGTTAAGAGTTCGGAAAAATCTCATCAAGCCAATATCCGTTCTGAAAACACCACAGCGGCAGCTGGCGCCGGACGTGTACTTCCACACCCAGCACCCTTATTAAGTTGAACGACAGGTAAAGTACCGCGATGATCTTTCCTTACTCAGACCCAATGACGCCGACGAACGGTTATCATTAGGCAAGAGGGTTGGTTCGTCGATGACATCCGGCAGATTTCCACATGACAAATGTCAAACGCCAGCCTCCTAATTGTTTTATGTATAAGGAATAGTGGCTTTATCCGAGGCAGGTTGCTATCGTTGAAGGCATCAGCGACGTGCTGTCGCCTCCAGAGCGCGCAGATCCTGGATGACAAGGTGGCGGCCACGCTTTTCGATCAGCCCTTCCTGCCGCAGCGAATGCCAGGTTCGGCTTACAGTTTCCGGAGACAATTCCAGGATTTCTGCAATTTCCTGGCTCGTAAGAGGCAGGACTAGAGAACAGGAACTCGCGGGGCCCGTTTCGCCAGCTGAAACAAGCGACAGGACAAAGGTGGCCACGCGCATACGGGCGTCCTTAAAGCTCATATTGGTCACCTGGGCCCTGACCTCGGCGACCTCGCTCACGAGCAAGCGAATCATATCTAGGGAAATGTCGGGGTTTGAGCGCAGAAAAGCAAAGAGCTGATCGCGCGGTACCGAGCAGATTTCCGAGTCTTCCAGGACGACAGCGGTCAGGGGATACCTTTCTTCGTTTAAAGCCTCCAAGCCGAAGAGATCACCAGGAAACAAGATACGCGTGATGCGTTCCTTGCCGTTCTCGAGCGACTTGACCAGCTTGACCAGGCCCGCATTTAAGCCAAAAATATGCCGCGCGGCCCCGCCTTCAAAAAACAGAATCTGGTTTCTGTGGAATTGCGAGGGGCAAAATATACAGGAAAAATTCTTTACCTGTTCGTCCGAAAGGCTGCGGAAAAGCATACTGGAGAGGATATGGCAATTAGGACAACTTGTTTTCAAGATTTCCTCCCGGCTTCGCTTTGGAATCGCTCTGCCATCGACCGGGAAAGCCTTCGGTTGCCGCTCAGCCTCCCAAGTCGTAAGCATCCCCCTGCCGCAGCAGGCCGGTTCACTAATCTCACAGTATTCTATCAGAAATCAGCCGGCGAACCCGGCTTCCGAATTTTCTATTCAGGATGCTCGGAAACGATGCAACTCAAAATCTTACAGAGGTTTGGGTCTCCAACGGCTTGACTTGGCCGGAAGCGGCAGGTTATCGTAAGTGTTTGGACTTTGGAATTCGAACTTAACAGGGAGTCGGAGCTTTGAAGAGGACTTACCAACCCAATCGGCGTCGGCGTGCCAAGACACATGGATTCCGCGTTCGTATGCGAACCCCTGGAGGGCGCCAGACGTTAAAGCGGCGCCGCCAGAAGGGTCGTCATCGCCTGACTCCGTGAATCCCGATTCGGCTGCTTTCCCCAAGCGATATCGGCTGCTCCGTCGATTGGATTTTCAAGAGGTTTACAAGCAGGGGCAGCGCCGAAGTGCCTCGTTATGCACCGTGTTTTATCGACCGAACGGTCTCGCCGAGACGCGCCTGGGCATTACGGTGCCGAAACGCCTCGGCACAGCTGTGCTGCGGAATCGCATCAAGCGGCGGATCAGGGAGGTTTTTCGCCTTCACCGGCGGGAACTGCCGGGCGGCTGGGACATTGTGCTGAACCCTCGTCCGGGAGTTGCCACAGTCGCCTATCGCGTTCTGGAACGGGAACTTCTGCGCCTTTTTCCCGGCGAGTCGCCGGCCGCGCCGTCCGGGGGGTGGCGTACGCGCTGAGATTGCTGCTGCTGGGGTCAATCCGTTTCTACCAGATTTGTCTTTCGCCCATCATCCCCTCGTCGTGCCGCTTTTATCCCTCGTGCTCGGCTTATGCCTATGAAGCGGTGGAGAAATGGGGCGCATGGGAAGGGAGCCGGCTTACAATTCACCGGCTCTTGCGATGCCGGCCCTGGGGTGGTCACGGGTACGACCCGGTTCCGTAGCAATCCAGCGGGCCGAGGACAAGAAAGTTAAGCAGAAAGCCTTTCACTAATGGACAACGAAAAAAGGTTCTTCATAGCTATCGCCCTGTCATTTATCCTGTTCATGATATGGTGGGTCATGTTTCTCAAGAACCTGCCCCCCACACCGAATTCGTCTGAGGCAACGCAGTCTGCCGCTCAGCAGGCCACCGGACAGCAAGGCTCCGCAAAGGCGGAAGCTCCTAAGCTTCCGGTGCCGCCGCAGATTCCCGTTGTAGAGGGTCAGCAGGCCCACGACATTACAGTCGAAAATGATCTTTACAAGATCACTTTTTCCACCCAGGGGGGGGTGGTTAAGAGTTGGATTCTGAAGAAGTATGAGGATGCCAGCGGCAAACCCCTCGACGTTGTGAATCCCGCCGCCTGCAAGCAACTTGGATATCCGATGAGCCTGCGGACCACGGACGATTCGCTCAACCAGAAAGTGAACCAGGCGCTTTACGCAGCGCAACCGGTCGAGACTACGCTGCAAGCCCCTGCAACACTGGAACTTACTTACAGCGACGGACACGTGCAAGTCCAGAAGAAGTTCACCTTCGGGTCGGACTATATGATGCACGTCGACGTCAGCGTGGCGCAGGACCAGCACTACGTTCCCGTCAGGGTGGCATGGGTAGGAGGGTTCGGCGACCATTCCCTTCCCCAACTGGAGGAATTCGGTCAGAGCAAGGTGGCCTACGGAATCAACGACAAGCTTGAAACCACTGATCTTCCCAAAATCAAGAACGAGCTGACCCAGTCCGGCCCGCTGGATTTTGCCGGGCTTGAAGACCGGTACTTTGCCGGTATCTTCTTCCCTGAATCTTCGGACCAGGTCTTTGGCGCCGGGTACACACAATGGAAGCCTGCCAATTGGAAAGAAAAAGAGCTGCCCGGTGCCGGATATGCGGAAATGGGGAGCTCTATGGCGCAGCCGGTAAAATTCAATCTTTTTGTCGCCCCTAAATCCATGGATGTCCTGGATTCAACGCATCCATCTCTGAGTGGACTTGTGGATTTCGGCTGGTTCAGTTTCATTGCCAAACCGCTGTTTCTTGCGTTGCGCTACATCTATGAGCACTGGGTGCACAATTACGGCTGGGCCATTGTGATTCTGACCATCATTCTGAACATGGCCCTGTTCCCCCTGAAACTCAAGAGCATTCGCTCCGCACAGGAAATGCAGCGCATCGCGCCGCTGGTGAAGAGCATCCAGGATCGCTACAAGCAGTACAAGTTCAACGACCCGCGCAAGGCTCGAATGAACCAGGAAGTGATGAAGCTTTATCAGGACCATGGGATCAACCCGCTTGGGGGATGTCTGCCCATGCTGCCCCAGTTGCCCATCCTTTATGGGTTCTACGAATCGTTGGAAACGCCTTTTGCATTCCGTCACGCGCCCTGGATCTGGTGGATTAAAGACTTGTCTATGCCCGATCCTTCCCGTATCATGGGTCTGCCGATTCCCATCCTGCCCGTAATTATGATGGTAAGCATGTTCTTCATGCAGAAGATGACGCCGATGATGACGGCCGATCCGAATCAGAAGCGCATGATGATGATTATGCCTTTGGTGTTCGGCATCATGTTCTTCCACCTGGCTAGCGGCCTGGTTCTCTACTTCCTGGCGGCGAATCTGGTCGGCATTGTCCAACAGCTCATCATCAACCGCTTTATCACGCCGAAACAGCCGCCGCTGGTGCCACCGAAGGACGTCGAGGCAAAAGCATAGAGAGGTGAGATTATGACCACACAACTTTCACCTGAGCAGGCCGAGAGCAACTATCTGGCCAGGATCGGGTCTCTCGTCGGGGAGATCATTCACTACGGCGGTTTCGACCTCAAATCAACGGTTAGAAAGTCCAATGCCACTGGCGAAGGTCCCGATGCGGCTGAGATCGTGGTGAATTTTGAAGGGCCGGACTCCGACCTGTTGTTGGAAAAAAACGCCGCCCTTCTGGACGCGCTCGAATATGTCGTCCTGAAGGCCGTGCGCGTCGATGACGAGTTGAACGGCAGATTCAGTTTTGACTGCGACGGCTGGCGGCAAGTCCGCGCTGAAGAACTGAAACTTACCGCGCTGATGGCCGCGAAGCAGGCTATCGAAACCGGAAGCCCGTTTCACCTGACTCCCATGAACTCACGCGAACGACGCATTGTTCATCTGGCACTCAAAGAAGAAACCGCAGTCAGGACGATGAGTGAAGGTTCGGGGCCCTCCCGTAAAGTTGTCATTTACCCCACGACATCCCCCTCCTGAAAACCCCCGCAGGTTTCTCCATGATGAAAGAGGACACCATCGTGGCCATAGCAACGCCACCGGGCCGCGGCGGCATTGGGGTGGTTCGCCTTTCAGGCAGGGATGCAATCGAGATAGCTTCGCAACTGATCCGGCCTGCAAAGGCGCCACCGGAAGTGCAACGCTCAGCGCTGGGAAAATTCATGGACCCCCATACCGGGAAGGTTCTGGATGAGGTCCTGGTCACAATTTTCCGCCATCCGCATTCTTACACGTGCGAGGACGTTGTCGAGATTTCCTGTCACGGTTCGCCGGTGATCCTGCGGTATCTGGTGGAATGCTGTCTTGAGTGCGGTGCTCGCGCGGCAGAGCCTGGCGAGTTTGCCATGCGCGCTTTCCTCAACGGCCGCATTGACCTGACCCAGGCCGAAGCCATCCGTGACCTGATTGAATCGCAGACTCTCTACCAGGCAAGGGTTGCCGCCACACAACTTGCAGGCTCGCTTTCCGCGCGGCTGAAACCGCACAAGCAGGCCTTACTGGACCTGATTGCCCGGCTTGAAGCAGGTATCGATTTTGCTGACGACGATGTTGATGTAATGGACTGGGAGGACCTGCTGGCTCAACTCGATGTGATAAGGGCTGACATCGAAACAATGGTTGCAGGCTACGCCTACGGCAGGATTGTTCGTGACGGTCTCCGACTGTCTGTGGTGGGCCGCCCGAACGTTGGCAAATCCAGTCTCTTTAACCGCCTGCTGAATATGGACCGCGCCATCGTCACCGAAATACCCGGAACAACAAGAGACCTGGTAACCGAGAGCGCGTCGATCGGCGGAATTCCCGTTCATCTTGTGGATACGGCAGGCATCCGCGTCACGACAGATGCGGTGGAAAGAATCGGAGTGGAACGTACTCATCAGGCCATGGCGGATTCTGACCTGCGACTGCTTGTGGTGGACACATCGCAGGACTGGACCGAGGACGATCAGGAACTGCTGCGCAAAACGCGCAGCATGGGATCCCTCCTGGTTTGTGCCAACAAAGCCGATTTGCCCGAACGAACCAGCAAGGCCGCAATCGAGCGGGCGATTCTCGGCGAGAACGGCGAAGCGCCTGCCCAAGTCGTCGTAACTTCCGCCTTGACCGGACAAGGGATCGAGGAACTTCGCGACAGGATTATGGAGGTAGCCGGCGCCGTAAACAGCTCCGGACAGGAAGGCGAACTGGTAACTAACTTACGACACCAGCAACTGCTGAAAGAATCTCTCGCAGCCCTTGACCGATGCCGTGAGGCCACGAAACAGCGGGTGCATCACGAGATGCTGCTTATTGATCTTTACGATGCGCTGCGGCCGCTCGACACGATAACCGGCGCTACCGACGTTGAAGACATACTGGGTATCATCTTCTCCCGCTTCTGCATTGGGAAATAACGAGCCAAGCAACAAAAAAACAGTCCTCTTCTCATCCGAAACTGCGGCGCAAGCGGGAAACAAGAGGGACGGACTTCAGGTAACCGTTGAGTTCACGAATGCGGAGGACTTTTGCCGATAAACCCGTAAGCACAAGGCCAACAGGCGCGGCCACAATCAGAACGACAAAAGCCCCCAGCGTATTTTGCCAAGTTGTCATGCCTTCGAGCCACTGGACAACCCCAAAGGCTCCCGCAGCTCCGATAAACGAGGCCACAACCACTCTCAGAAAGAATCCCACCATCTCCACTGTCGCCTTATTCCCGGTGGATCGATAAAGCGAGACAAAAAGAACAATGGCATAGGCAGAGATGCCAACTGAGCTTGCCAGTGCGAGTCCCCTGAACTGCAGATGCCTGACCAGCACCCAGTAAACGGGCAAATTCAGGAAAGTTACGGCGGTGCCGATCAGTGCCGGCCGAAGTGTGTTGTGCCCGGCATAAAACCCCCGCGCCAGAATACTCTGCGCGCCCCAGGCAAACATGCTCAGTGAGAATAAAGCCAGGGCGGCGGCCGTGGCATTCATGTCAGGGCCGCGAAGCCTGGTGTGAGAAAAAACAAAATAAACCAGAGGGCGGCTCATGGCTATGGTGAGCGCGGAGATCGGTACGATCATCAGGAGCAGGCCCTTCAGGGTTGTGTTGAGCGTGCGGTTGAGTTCGTCGTACTTTCTTTGCGCATAAAGCTGGGCTAGAAATGGAAATGAAGCTACGCCCACAGCCTGCCCCATTACACCCAGCGGAACCCGCATCAGGAACTTGGCATAACTCAGCCAGGTGATCGAAGCAGGAACCAGGTACGAACCAAACCAGCGGATAATCCAGTCATCAGAATAAACTACTGACAACGCCAGCATGAGGGGAATCGCCAGCTTGATGAACATTCGGAAGCCCGGGTGCCGCACACTGAGGTTTGGCGTAAATCGGGCCCCGACTCGCCGCGCGCCGTAAATCTGGAGGAGAAAATTCCCGACAAAAGCTCCCGAGAGGACTCCGACCGAAAATCCAGTGATTCCGATACTCGAAGCCAGCAGAAAACCACCCAAGATGATTCCGAAGTTGTAGATGATCGGAGCAAGAGAGGGAATGACAAAGCGCCCCTTAGCATACTGGACCGCGCTCAAAATACTGCCCAGATAAAAGAAAATCTGAGCCGGCATCATCAGCCGGGTCAGGAACACGGTGTGCGCTTTTTCCGCCGGGTTGAACCCAGGCGCAATCAAGCGTAGAAGCACGGGCGCAAAGAACTCTCCTATGATCACCAGGCCAATCAGAAGCAAGACCATCGCGGTGATCACGGTAGAAAAAACCCGCCAGCCCTCTTCTTCGTTTTCCTCCGCAAGATACTTGGCAAAAACAGGAATGAAAGTGATGCTGAGGGAAGCCCCGGCCACCAGATAGTTGACAAAGTCTGGAAGCGTAAAGGCGGTGTAATACGCGTCGGTAACCGCGCTTGAGCCAAACTGGTGGGCTACGGACCATTCGCGCAGAAAGCCGAGCAAGCGGCTTGCCAGAATGCTGGCCATCACGATTCCCGCAGAAGCCGCAATACGCTGGTTTACTGAGCGCGACGCCGCACTGGATACCGTGCCGGAATTGGGTCCATTTTGATCAGCCATAGATTGTCAATGCCCAAGTAATACTTAAAAGGGGTACTTCGAAGATTCTAGCGGTGTTGCACCAAGACGGCTAGATGGAAGGCAGTGGGAAGCGATCCCGGCAGATATGGCACCGTCCCATTGGAGGTCTACGAAGAAAACGCTCAAGCCATCGACGCCTCGTTCTCTTGATATCAGAGCTGCCGCAACGGGGACACCGCAGAGTAGCGCTTCTATTAGCACCGGAAGCGGGTCTGCTCAACATAAATCCTGCGACCGGCACATGTTTGTCAGGAATTGGAACTGGCGCATCAGTGTCCTCGTCAAGGCGCAAAAGACGATGCCGGCGACACCGGGAACAAATGCGCAGGCGATAGCCACATTTTCGGACAAGCGAATACATAAAACCGTGATGTACGTGCTCAGTCTTCGTTGCGCCACATATCTTGCACGGAATAGCCATAAGGAAAGTTTGACAGATTAGCAGATAACCCGTTGTACTTCAATAGGTCCGAGCCGTCCGCGGGGCACAGCCTTCGCATTTGCACGAACGTCGCTCACTGGGCCTTCATGTGTTTGTCGGCAAAATCTAGAAACTGGTCCCAGTCGTATGCTGTAACGTCGTGCGGTCCGCACCGGAGATGAAAGCCGATCGTCGTCATAACCGGATGGCCGGTTCTGTGCATCCGCACGGCTCCCAGGCCGTCCGTGCCCAACAGCCGATAAACGGGGGACGCAGCCTTCGCCGCGAGGAACATTCCCCGAGGGTCAGCCCAGAGGTCTCCTGCTGCTGTCGCAATATAAACCGGCCGTGGTGCGATGAGGACGAGCAGTTCGGGATGGTCAACAGGCAGAGCGTTGACATCGTCATTGTATTCCCTGAAGTTGCGGCAGAACCACCATGGAAAGCTCGTGTTGATGGACAAGACCGACTCACCAAACCATCGGCGGCTGAACGCAGCGCCGCCTTCTCCGGAGTCGTTTGAAATTACCATGGCAAACCGGGTGTCCCGGGCGCCTGCCCAGATCGCCGTTTTGCCCAGCCGCGAATGCCCCATCACGACCGCTCGGTGCGCGTCCACGTCTTTGTCCGTCTCCAGATAATCCATGGCGCGACTCAACCCCCAGGCCCAGGCGCCGATAGCACCCCATTCATCAGGTGCCGGTTCCGTCTGGCCGGGTCGCAAATAAAGGGCGCGCACGCTGTCTCGGATGCCACCGGCATAATCCGGCTCGATATCTCCGTAATAGGCAGTGGCGAGCCCGTGAGCTCGCGCAAGGATCCTCTGCAATTGCCACCGGCAGGCATTGACGCCTCGTGATTCATCTGTTGCGCGATGATTGACCACGCCCCAGCCGTCAGCTACCCATCCCGGGTTGATGGTAATCCCCGGGTGCGCGGCGACAGTCTGGTTGCCACCAAAATTCAGTCCAAGAAACATGGGTACAGGACCCGGCGAATTTTCCGGCAGATAAACCAGGAGCCGCATCTGGGGCCCATCCTTCTTGCCGAAGAAATTTATCAGGACTTCTTTTCTGATTGCCTTGCCTTTCAGGGCATTTTCATCCACTGAGACTTCCTGGAAGGTCATTCCCTTGGGGTGTCCTGGACTGTGACCGTACTCATCTGTTTCGAATAACCTCAGCAGTTCCGGCCGGCGCTTTTCCATCCACATTTTCGCACTTGTCACACTTTGGCCGTTCGCCATCACCAAGGGATTCGGAAAGGTGTATGCAGGCACTCTCCACTCTTCATAATTCGTGCCCTGTTGCTGTGCCAGTGCAACCTTGGCCCCCATTAACAGGAAAAGGGCTGCGATTGCCGCGGTTGCCAAACGAAAGAATCTCTTCGCGCGTTCTGTCCTCCACAGATGCAACACAGGTGGCTCAATAAGCCGACACAATGGCGTACTCTTCATTGTGATGCCTCCGCGATAAGTTCAACTCTTTCCTGCTTTCAACCAGGTCTTCCCTTTTACATGCAGGTGGAAGCAAGCGCTACGCGCACCACACCTTAACGCAAGAACCGATCATCGATTCGCACAAATCGACAGCCCTGCGTCGGGTAAAATTGCAGCAGGGATCATGGCGCCGCCGGTTGGCGCAACCGCCGTTGCTATTAGCGGGTCGGTCCGGTACCAACAATTCCCTGCCCTTCCCGGACCGTAATGAACTGGTTGGCACTGATGTTTGAAAGACGGTCCACGTGACCAGTCGGCCAGCTGATCTCCAAAGATTCAACCTTGTCGCTATTCCCCAACCCAAAGTGTTGCCTCAAGTCGCTTTGAGAAATGTAACTGGACGCGCTTAAGATTTCCCGGATTTGTTGTTGGCCGCCAGACGTGATCGTAATCCGGGCGCCAATGGCAGAGCGGTTTGAACTGGTTCCAATTGCCTTCAATATCAACCAGTGATTGCTGCCCGCATTATGATTCTTGAGCAACGAGGGAGGCTCTCCCATATTTAGCACTAGAGCGTCCAGGCTGCCGTCGTTGTCAAAGTCCCCAAACGCCAGGCCCCGGCTCGAATGAGGTTCCAGAACTGCCGGCCCGCAAAGACTTGAGACCTCCTCAAAATTCCCGTTGCCCAGATTACGGTAAACCACGCGCTGCGTTTTGAACTTATAGTCCGGGTGCACTTTTTCAACTTCCGGATAAACGCTCCCTGTAACGTGGAAGATATCGAGCCACCCATCATTATCGAGATCGGCGAAACCGACTCCCCAGCAGACATATTTTGTATTCACAGCAAGGCCTGCCCCATAGGTGACGTCATCGAAGTATTTTCCCTGGATGTTGTGATAGAGAATCGGCGTGTCGCCACTAAAGTGAGGGAGAAACAGGTCAAGGTAACCATCGCCATCATAATCACCCACTGCTACACCCATTCCGGATTGGACCTGCCCGTCACTATTTACGGCACAACCCATCTCCATTCCCACATCCGAAAAAGTCCCGTCGTGATTGTTCCGGAAAAGAAGGTTTGGAGTGGAGTCGCACGCCACAAAAATGTCGGGCCAGCCGTCATTGTTGTAATCAAAGGCCAAAGCTGTTAGTCCGTAGCGGCGCCCAACTTTTGATATGCCCGCCTTGTCGGAGACCTCGGTGAACGTTCCGTCACCGTTGTTGTGGTAAAGAGAACACATCTCTCCCGTCAAGCCCATCGGTCCGCAGGCAACGGGCACACCTTCAAACTTGCAGGCCTTGCTTCGCCGGCTCAATGCGGGATTCTTGAAATCGGAATCAATGTAGCGGGACACAAAAAGGTCAAGACGGCCGTCGCGATCATAATCTACAAAGGTGCAGCCCGTGGAAAAGCGCGGATGCGATTGGGAGAGTCCAGCCTTCTTCGTTACGTCCGTAAATGTCCCATCGCCGTTGTTATGGTAGAGGATGTTTTCCCCGTAATACGTCAGAAAAAGATCGTCATGTCCATCGTTGTCATAATCACCGATGCAGACGCCGTAGCACCAGCCCGAATGAGTCAGACCAGCCTTCTCCGTAACGTCAGTAAAAGTGCCGTCACGATTGTTATGATAAAGGCGGTTCGAGGGACGGGGCTCGCCGGGAGGAAACCCTCCTAGCAAAGTGCCGTTCGGAACAAAGGCATCAATCCAACCATCGGTGTCGTAGTCGTAAAACGCAACCCCTGGACCGTTTGCCTCAAAGATGTATTGTTTTTCGCACTCTTCCCCATAAAGGACGGGAAAGGTGAGGCCGCTCCGGAGTGCAACGTCAGTGAAGGTTACAGGCCAAGGGCGCCCTGAAAACTTCGGCCTCGGTGCAGGAAGGACACCACGCGAAGCCATGCCCTGAGCTCGCAATTTGGCCAGAGGCCACAAGACAGCACCAGCTGACAAAACTGATCTCAGGAAATTCCTTCTGTCCATGGAGTTATGTGACCGGCGTATTAGGCCGAAAACGCTCAGCCGTTATTGATTTGCACTGCCGGCTTTGGAATTCGATTCGCCCCCCCCGACTCCGGCTCGAATCCTTTGTTTGATTTTAAGAAGCGTCTCGTAAGCCTTCTTGTAGGCCGCGAGTTCTTGATCCGCCTCCCGGTTGCGCCCCAGACGGCGGTACACGACAGACAACCGGTAGTGTGCGTCGACATTCTGCGGTTCAAGTTCAATTACTTGCTTCAGCGGTGCAACTGCGTCCTCAACTCGGCCTGCAGAAACATAGGCCTCTCCCAGGCTGAGCAGTGCCGGTACCATATCCGGGTCGAGTTTTGTCGCGTTGCTGAAATGCGCGATCGCATCTTTCCAATCGCGAACGATTCCGGCAATCTCCCCCAGTCGGAACTCCGCTCGGGCGTTTCCGGGATCTATCTGCAATTCGGCCTCAAATTCCTTCTTGGCTCCTTGCAGCGTTGCTAAATCGTGATTTTGCTGGAGCATGATACTGCCGATTTCATAGTGGACGCCTGGCACCCGAGGATCCAGTTTGAGGATCTTTCGATATTCTGCCAGGGCTTCCTGCAGTTTCCCCTGTATTTGCAGCACTTCAGCGTTCATCCGGTGAAACTGATACGAACTCGGGGCGGTTTCCAGAAGGCGCTGCGACGCCTGGTTTGAAAGGTCCGAAAACAAGTGGGCAGTAAGATATAAGATTTCCGGGTCGTACGGAAACGCCCGGCTCAGCACCCGGCTATAGTCAAGCGCCTTGTTCACGTGGTTCAGCGCCATCGAACAACGCAACGCGTCGGTACCGATGATGCGTCTTAATCTGGGATCTTTGACGCGCGAAAAGTCTTCTTGCAGATAAGGAAACGCCTGCCGGCAGTAGCCACCCTCGGCAAGACTGATCCCAAGAAAGTAATGAGCATTCAAGAGCGTGGGTTTGAGCTTGAGGGCAAGTTGTGCCTCATGGGCCGCGTCAGCGAATCGTCCTGAAAAATAATAGGCGGCCGCGAGATTCGAATGGATTTCAGCCACACCAGGAGCCTTCTTGATCAACTCTTCGTAAAGGCTGATGGCTTCCTGGTAATGACCTGCTACAAAGGCACGCCGAGCTTGCTCGGCTTCCGCGTCGGAAGAATCCGACGAGTGAGTCTGCGGGCTCGAAGGTCCGTCGGCGGTGGATTGACACCACAGGCCAACATTACCCAGCCCCATGATGAAAGCCACGGTGAGCCCCGCCCCTACTAACGCCTTCCGGGGGATTTTCATGTGCAAAGCCTGATCATCCCAACACTATCACAGAGTTGAAGGCTGGATTATGCCACATGCAGTGTTGGTGTATCAATCCAACCTTCTCCAATCGCCATAAAGTAATATAATCAGTTCAAGCAAGGTGCTATGCAATCCTTAATCTTTATGCTCGCGGCCGTCTGCAGTTTTCCTGGGTCTCAACCCTGGCAAGCGAAAACCCGCCTAGACGCGACGATAGCCAAATCCTTGAGGCGTGTGGATAACGTTCTCTCAACAGGTATTGGAACCTATGCCATGCGCGCAGTCCCAGTTGACGGCCCCGCCGACTTCCTAGCCAGGGCAGAAAAAACAACAGGCGCCGGACCAGTGCTTGGAAACGGGGTAACTGCACGTTCTGGGGCAGTGTCGGATAAGGCCATAGCTTTTCTGCTTGCAGGCCAGAGTGCTGGTCCCAAGCCAACAGCCGCGGCGAGGCAGACCCCCGGCAGTAACGCTGGGCTCAAGGTGCTTTTTACCCAGGCGGAACAAGCCCTGCGTGAGGGCCGATACGCAGAGGCGGAGGCTGGATTCCATAAGGTGCTCAGAGCCCAACCCAAGCTGGTGCCTGCGTACATCGATCTCGGGGTGGTCTGCATGCGCACACGAAGGGCGGACGAAGCAATCCGCTATTTCCAGACTGCTCGGACGCTCGCTCCAAACCTTGTTGGCTTAAACCTGGACCTCGGACTGGCCTATTATCAGAAGTCAGATTTTCAAGATGCGATACCGGCATTTGCGGAGGTGGTGAAAGTCCAACCGAATAACCTGCAGGCCGCGTATCTGCTAGGCCTTTGCCATTTTGTGCTTGACCAGTATGCCGAAACGGTCGAGACGCTCAAGCCGCTATGGGATAAAGAAAACAGCAACCTGGATTATCTGTTCATATTGGGGATTTCATACGGCAAGCTGAAACAGACGGAGGAATGCAACAGAACGTTCGACCGGCTAGTGGAAGTTGGAGGCGACACGCCTCATTTCCATTTTCTCCTCGGTAGAGCTTACGAGGGGATCTACTGGAACGTGCCAGCGCAAAAGGAATTACAGAAAGCGGTGGAGGGCGATCCCAAGCTGCCGGAAGCACATTATTATCTCGGGGTCGTCGATATGCGGTTGGGAAACCTGCAGCAGGCCGCCCGGGACTTTGATGCGGAAATTGCGGTCGATCCGGGCGCTCCATGGGCTTACCAAAAGCGCGGTGATGTGGATCTCCAGTTAGATGATCTTGAACATGCGGTTCAGTCTTTCCAGGAGGCCCTTAAGCGAAAACCCGATCTTCCGGATTCGCTCGACGGTCTCGGGAAAGTGTACTTCAAACAGGGAAAATTCGCACTGGCGCTCCAATATTATCGGAAAGCCGAAGCGCTGGCCCCCAAGAAGGCCGACTATCACTATCAGGTAGGTCAGGCCTATCTGAAGCTCGGCAACAAAGCCGCTGCCCAACGCGAGTTTGCCGAAACCCAGAAACTGCAGGCCGCCCAACTCCAGCACCAGCAGAACACCATGAAGTCCCTCCATCCAAACGCTCCACGCTAAACCAGCCACGAAACCTTCAGCGACACCAATAATAAAGACGTACTTGCAAGGTCTAAGAAATATGTTGAAAGAGGCTGTAGCGGCGGCTTTACACCGCCAACGCGCGCTGAAATCATTGGGCTTGTGGCGGGATGAACCCGCAGTTGCATGCTCTCAGAGGCATTTTTCAGCAACCTGTTAGCATTACTCTGTTAAGTGTCTATTGACACGGCGAACCCTTCCGGGGCAACTTGTCGGGCACGAAATGGAATGCCCGGCTTTGGAAAAGCAGTGTGACGCAATTTGCCAACTTCATTTCCCCGCTGGTCGCGGGCTTGGGGCGGAGCGAACGCCGTCGAGCCGCCACGCATTACGTGGCGGGCCTGCTGATGCCCGGTCAGCGCAAATCGATCGAACCCATGGCGGCCCGCCTGAACGTGGACTCGCAGGCCTTGCAGCAACTGGTGACGAGTAGTCCGTGGAGCGATGAAACCGTGTGGCGAGCGATCCGGCAAGAAGTGATTCCCCACTTGGAGCCGCTGGAAGCCTGGGTGGTGGATGAAACCGGCTGGCTGAAACAAGGACGGCACTCGGTGGGGGTCAGCCACCAATACTGCGGTGGGCAAACAGGCGAACTGCCAAGTCAGCGTGGAACTGGTGGTGAGCGACGGCTGGGTGGCGGCGCCCATCGCCGGGCGGCTCTATTTGCCGGAAAGTTGGGCGCAAGACCGGGAACGACGCGCCGGCGGAAGTCGAGTTTCGCACCAAGCCCCAACTGGGTTTGGAATTGATCAGGCAAGCTCAGGCCGATCGAGTACCGCCCGCTCCGGTTTTGGGCGACTGCGTTTATGGGGACAGTCCGGAATTTCGCCAAGGGCTGCGGGAACTGGGGATGGAGCTTTTTCTGCAAGTCAGCCCCACCCACAAAGCCTGGACCCGCCCGGTGCCGACCGAGCCGAAGCGGACGCGGCATTACTTGCGGGAAGGCACACCTCCGGCTCGGAGCCTGACGGAGATCGCGGCCACTTGGCCGCCGGACCAGTGGAAAAACTGCACCTGGAAGGCGGCCGACGGCCAGACGCGCAAGACTCGCTTGGCCTGGGGCGAGGTTTACTTGCAGCATCGGCTGCGGGAAGGCGACGCCGACCTGGAAAAGGCCTGGCTGGTGGTGGACTGGCCGAGCGAGGAAGTCGAAGCCTACCACTATGCTCTGGCGCATTTTCATCGTCCGCCTCGCCGAGTGCACTGCCTGAAGTTAAGCCGTTCCCGCTGGCAGGTGGAACAGTCTTTTCAGCGATCCAAAGATGACTTGGGTCTGGATCATTTCGAAGGACGCACGTGGCGCGAGTTCCATCATCACTTGGTGCTGTCCGCGCTCGCCTATCTTTTCATTCTGACTCGCTACGTCAGGACCCAAAAAAACTTCTGGTGCGACGTGGGAACAGGTTCTGCGCCGGACCCAGCCCTGGCGGGTGAGAGCGACCGGCTTTTGCAATTGTTGCGGCACGAGGTTTAACCGAACCGTCGTTGATTCTACATAACAGAGTAATATTAGAAATGTCACCTGGTGCGTGCCTGCGTGCTAGAGCACGTCCAAGGCTGAGTCCTCACCAGGCAAGCCGCAAGTTGACCGTAGCAAGAGCAGCATAGAAACAAAAAAGCCCTGGGCGATGGCCATGACCAGCGCCCAAGGCAAGCTAGTTACTGTGAACTGTCGCAGCACCGGTGGCTCTCCCCATGTCAGGGAGAGCCTGTCCGGTACCAGAGTGCCATTTTAGAATTGGACCCTAAGCCCGAATTGCATGATGCGCGGGGGACCAGCTGAATTGATCTCGCCATTCGCATTTGTGCCGAGGTCATTGGCTGGATCGTTGCAGGTCTGCCCAAATTTGTCCTTTCCGCTGCAACCTGCATTAAAGCCCGTGAAATTCGGGTGATTGAAGGTGTTAAACGTCTCCCATCGGAACTGGATCGCGCCGCCTTCACCAAATTGCGGTACCCTCCAGTTCTTGATCACGGCGAAGTCGGTGTCATTGGTTCCCGGCCCAGAGATCACATTGCGCCCCAGGTAGCCGAACATTCCCGGCTCCCCATTGGCGTAGAATTGAGCTAGATTCGGCTGGGCAATGACGCCAGGGTTGAACCATGTGGGTGTGGGTCCATAAGTTGGATCGTTGTACGTCCCCTTCTGAATTTTGAGGTTGCCCACCGTGTTGCACATGACGTTGCCGCCTATGCCGGTGGAATAATTGTTGACGCCGCAGAGGATGTTAATGGGCGTACCGGTGAAGAAGCTGGTGATGCCGCTGACTTCCCAGCCTCCCAGCGCTCCTCGAACGAGCCAGTTCCCATTCCTCTTGAAGAACGGCAAGTCATAGATGTAACTGGCGGTGAAGACCTGAGTACGAGCCAGGTCCGAGGTCCCGTAGAACCGCCTGAAGTTACTTGGCTCAACTTCGGTCCAGTTTCCGTTGCTGTTGGTGTAGGTCGAACTGGAGTCGTCGAGGTTGCGTGACCACGTGTAAGAGACCTGCGCAGTCAAGCCATGGCCCATGGTATGCCGGAAATTGGTCTGGAGGGAGTTGTAGTTCGAAACCGCAATGTTACTCTTGGTAGAGATACCACTGTAGCCTCGGTAAGGCTGGAAATAGATGCCGCTACCAGCCAGGTGCATCAAGTATTGCTGAACGTTGCAGTTGCCGCTGGGATCGCAGGCCTGGTTGCCTTGATTGTCATTGATGCCGCCTGGCTGAGCCAGCGCCGGTACGTTGACCGTGCCCATTCCAAGGGGAACCATGTTGGACTGGTAGCCCATAGCCAGATGGCGTCCCAGCGCGCCGACGTAAGCAATCGTGAAGAGACTGTCATTGCCCAGTTGACGCTGGACGCTCAGGCTGTATTGTTGCTCGCTGGGCCATTTCTGGTGCAGCGGATAGTTGGTGTAACCCGCGGGCGGAATGGGCGCCGAGTAAACGCCGTTCGTGAAGATGTTGCCAATCTGCGCCTCGGTCAGGTTGTACGAGGTTAGAGTCAGCGTGGTCGGCGGATTGCCTTCGCCGCCTTCCGAGTTTGCCTCGTTGCCGTTCCCGATTTCATAAAATATGCCGTAGCCGCCGCGTATGGAGGTGTTCTTTCCCAGGCGGTAAGCGAAGCCAAAACGCGGAGCCCAGTTGTTGAAGGTATTGTATTGGCAGCCAGGAGGCATACCGCCGCTGCCGCACTCTACCAACCCGTTGCCAAAAGCGATTGGCATCGCGCCCGTGCCCTGAACCAGGTTGCCGCCTGCGTTGTACTGGGCTTCATTAGCAGGGTTGTACAGGGAAGGAATGAAGTTCGAGTCCACCGTCGGCTTGGTGATATCGCGGATGTGCTGGAAGAGGTAATAGCGTAAGCCGAGATTGAGGGTCAGGTTGCTCGTGACGTGCCAGTCATCCTGGAAATACGGTTCGAAGTCCCAATAGTGCCAGTGGCCCTTCGCATTGCCGCCCACCGGGATGCCGTTAAAGGTTTGCGTTCCCTCGTAATAGTCGCTCGCTTGCCCGATGAACATATCGGCGAGCGCGTTGTTTGTGCTGCCAGGCTGGCCGCTCCAGAAATCGATCTCGCCTTGGGGCGCCCCTCCGAATGTCTCGTTCTTGTGGTAATCCTCGATGAAAGCACCCCACTTCATGATGTGGTTGCCGTGGATCCAGGTCATGTTGTCCTGAAGGTCCACAATCGGATTGGAGTTCGTCCAGGGGTTAGCGGAGTAAGCAGCCTCATAAACGCAAGGCCCGCCGCCGCAGACTGCCAGGTTAGGCAGGAGCGGGTTGCCGTCGTTCGCCGGGAAGAAGTGGTTCAAGTTGAAACCTGACTGGGAAGCCCGGGTAATCCCGGTGGAATTGCCGCCGGGGGCGTTTTGGAGTGTAATCCAGTCCTCAGTGTAACCGGCGATAAACTCATTCATCAGGTTCGGGGAAAAGTTGTTGGTAATGTTCACCACCGCACTCTTGCCCGGGCCATTGAAGGGTGTTGTCACCGTATCATAGCTGGACCAGCCCCAGAGCGTGGGGACGCTAAGGGTGTTCCATGAGTCATGGGTGAAACGAACAAAGGCACGCATCTTGTCACCGATGTTCTGGTCCACCCGAATCTGGTCCTCACGCCAGTCGGTGGCCGCAGGTGCGGACACGCTCCAGCCGGTGGGGTTACTGCCTTCATTCGGCAAGGGGAAATAACCGCCCAGGAAACCCTTGGCGTTGGTCATGGCTTGCGTCAGCCCCGCCGTAGTTGTATTAAGCATCTGACCGACGGGGATTGCACCGACGGTGTCGTAGTACACGGGGATGGGATTGCCGCTGCTGTTCAGAACCTCAGTCCCGTTGGCATCCCGTAGTGGAAGGTTGGGCAGAACACAATTCTTGGCGACAGTGGCATTGTACGGAAGGTCGTTTCCGAGGCCTGCTTTTCCGCCGTTGATGGACGAATCCCCTGGCCCTCCAGGAGCATTCGGATCACATTGACTGAAGTCTCCCTGCCGCTCGGCAAGCGACGGCACCCAATTGGAAAGCACGTTGCTGCCACGGATCTTCCGCCAGTCTTCAGAGTAGAAGAAAAATGTCTTGTTCTTGTTTGTGTTGTAAAACCCGGGAATAAAGAACGGCCCACCAATCGTGAACCCGTACTCGTTCTGCTTGAGGGGTGCGCGAGGCGGGCTTCCAGGATTTCCCGCCCAGTTGCGATTGGTAAACCAGTTCTGGGCATCGAGAACGTCATTGCGGAGATACTCGGAGACGTCGCCGTGGAATTTGCTGGTACCGGACTTGGTAACGACGTCAATCTGGGCACCTGAGTGGTGGCCGTACTCCGCGCCGTAATTTGACGTGGAAATACGGAATTCCGCGATGCTGTCGAGGTTCGGGTAGGTATTGAAGGTGCTGGCCGAGCCTTCATCGGTGTTCGGCGATCCGTCAACCGTCCAGTTATTGTATTGCGTGCGGCTACCGTTGAAGGAGATGTTGTTGTTAGCCAAAACACCAACAGTATCAGTGCTGAGGCCGGCAGGCACGGCGCCAGGAACCAGCAGCGCCAGCCGTACAAAGTTGCGGCCATTAATTTCGAGTTGTGAGATCTGCTGGCCGGTGATCACATTGGAGATGGCCGCCGTCTCGGTCTGAACGTGCGGCAAGTTGCCTTGGACGGTCACCTGTTGTGTAACCGCGCCAACCTTCATAACGACGTCAACGCGCTGCGTTTGGCCTGTTTCCAGTCTTATGCCAGTCTGGACGACCTTCATGAACCCGGTTGCCTCAATCGTGACCGTGTAGGTCCCGATGGGTACCGAGTTAATTGCGTATGCCCCGGACGCCCCAGTCACCAGATGGCGGACATAGCCTTTAGAACTTTCCGTCACGGTGACTTTTGCTCCGGGGATGACCGCCCCCGAACTGTCACGCACGGTTCCCACAATGTTCGCCGTGCCATACTGGGCGGACAAATTCGCGGCTATGCTCATTGCGGCCAAGAGAAATATCAAGGAACACAGCCATCGCACACGTACAGTCCCCTGCATAGCTACCTCCTTAAATAAGAGCTTTTCGATTAGACCGTTGAGGACGAAACGCATAAGCGCAAAATACGCTAGTCAAGCATCACCAGTCGTTAATTCCGCAGTGTGTGTTGGTACAGGTTCTCAGGCAGCATTTAATTCGCTCGCTTGACCCGTCCCGGCATGCAATGAGGATCAGATAAAGAGAAATCCAGTCTTTCACGGGATCACCGGGTTGGGTCCCTGAAACTGGTGCGGTAGAGAACTTAGTAAAGTTTATTTAGCATGTCAAGTCTTTTCTTTATTCCGGTAAAAAAAACATATTAGTCCGCATTTCTCACGAGGAAATTGAAAAAGGCTGTCACTTCAGGCATAAGTATCTTTAGATGAGAAGCACTTCTGCCCAGGAGAAGCGACAGCCTTATGTTTGCAGAGAGTAACCAAGAATCGTTCGAATTTCATCCTCTGAATGAGCGTCAAGTGGTGGGGCGGTTTGACGGCGGGACCATTACCACCGATGCCGGTGGGTTGCTGCCGCGAGAGGTGGAAAAGCAGACGGGGATCATCGAGCAGTTTGCGGGCTGTTTTCGGGACCATCGGGCGGCAGGGCAGGTGGAGTACACGGTGCGGGAACTGGTGGCGCAGCGAGTCTACGGATTGGCGCTGGGCTACGAGGACCTGAACGATCACGAGGAGTTGCGGCGGGACCCGTTGCTGGCGGTGCTGGCCGAGAAGCCGGATCCGACGGGCGAGAGCCGGGCCAGGTGGCGCGACCGCGGCAAGGCGTTGGCAGGCAAGAGCACGCTGAACCGGCCGGAGTTGACCGCGGCGGTGGTGAAGGAAGAAAAGCGCTACAAGAAGGTCACGCTGGAGATGGAAGCAGTGGACCGGCGGCTGGTGGAGATTTTTCTGGAGGCGCACCGAAGGCCGCCGGCCGAGATCGTGCTGGACCTGGACGCCACGGGCCAGGCGGCAACTTGTGTGTAAACGCTGGACCATTGAGAGAGCGGATGAAAGCTCCATCGAGATTCCATCGTCTGAGCGAAGTACCCCAAACAGCGATAGGTTGAAATTTCTCCTGCTGTTACTTCCATGGCTCGGGTGCGGCGTTTGAATTCCTTGTTTAACCGTTCGATGGGGTGGGTGGTTGGCAGCACGGCCCCGCAGGTCGCATCAAACGGGAAGATGGTCAGCAAGGAATCCAGATCCTTCCCGATCACTTCCACGGCCGAGGGAAACCTCCGGCCCCAGCGGTCTTTCAGAGCCAGGAAGGCCGATCGTGCCGCCGCTTGATGGGGAGCATAGACCAGCTTGTTCAAATCCTTTGAGAACCTCTCCCGCTCGGCCTTTCTTACCCGCCCCCAGGCGTTGCCCGGCTTCCGCGGTACTATGCCTCTCCGAGTCCCAGTCAGGCCGCTCTCCTTAATTGAGAGCGCTAGAGTCTGACTCCAGCCAGACTGGGGTTCCCCCAATTGCCCAGACCACCTTCCCTGCACGCCGTGCCGACTACCCCGGCGGACCCGATCCGGTGCGAGTGTCGGCGGCTTCCCGGTCGGCGCGGCCTTCCCCGTTTCTCAGGCGGGTCGGCGTCCACGACTTCACTTTCGAGGCCTGCTCGGGCTTCACGCGTGTTCCAGCCTGCAGGGTTGCTCGGCCACCCAAGGTGGCCTTTGTCACAAGGCTTCGACCCGGCCCATTACCAGACCAAGCCGCTTGTCTGCTACCAGACTTACCCACAACTATCTGGGTGGGACTTTCACCCACCGGTGATCCGCGCCTTTGCGGCGCACTGAGAAATGCGGGTTAGTCTCCTGCTGGCCCGCAAAGCCTTGCTCATTCGTTACGGCATCAGCGAGTCCCTGAAAACTCTGCTCTACGCCCGATTTTGGGCCTTGGCCGGACTGGGACCACCGAGCCTCCGCCCTATAACGGCGTGTTGCACTATCTGGCCGGCTTGGAGGACGAGGTAGGCCGTGAAAGGGAAAAAGCCGAAAACATGCAGGCCGCAGCAAGCCGGAGGCAGGCCCAGGAACTCCAGCAGGCTGTTTCCGTCCACGAATCACAGTCCAGCGCGCAGTAGCAACGCAGGAAAAGCGCCAACCATCATGGACTCTGTTTTTCGCGAACCCGTGCTCAAGTAAGGAACGCGCGCCCGGTCAGCGCAGGGAAAGTTGGCGGTGGATATGCTCGGGGCTAACCATCGCCCCGATGTTTTCAACTTCAGGCAGGATTTTCCTCTCGGCCACGCTCAAAGCCAGATGGACCGCCCCCATGACGGAAGCTTCCGCCGCAAGTGTACTCACGGCAAGGCGGGGCCGGCAAAACTCGTTGAACTCAATGATCCGGGACGCTGCCTTGAACAAAGCGGGGCGAGAGCCAACGCGCCCTCCTATGACAACCAGCGAGGGATTAAGCACGACCGATAAGTTGGTTATGGCGTCAGCCAGAATACGGGCGGTCTGTTGTAAAATTCTGTCCGCGATTGAATTTCCCTTTTCTGCCAGATCGAGGATGTCTCCGCCATCCAGCGGGGCATCGGTTTGGGGGCCATCTCCGCCGTTGGACCCATGCAGGTTACGCCAAGCGCGCTCAATCGCCTTGGCTCCGATCAGGCCTTCCAGCGGACCCGGGTTCAGGATAGCGAGCGGGTTTTCTTCGGTCCCCGGGATGTACAAATACCCAATTTCTCCAGCCGCCCCATCAGCGCCGTGATAGAGATGACCATTAATAAAAATGCCAGCGCCGACGCCAGATCCTACCGTCAGAAACACAAAATTCTTCACTCCGTGGGCGATTCCGCAACGGCCCTCACCCAATGCCGCCAGATTGACATCATTTTCGATAGTGGTCTGAATTCCGAGCTTATCTTCAAGGATCTCTCCGAGGGGAACATCACACCACTGTTGAAGAATTGGGGCCGAAAGCACGGTCCCCTTCTGGACATCGGTGATTCCAGGGACGCCAACAGCCAGGGCCAATAGCTTTTTCGATGGTATCCCGCACCGGAGGAGGAGGTGCTTGATGACATCTGCAATCAATGCAACTATGTGACTGGGATTGCTCTGCGAGTTTGTGGTAACAGCATCCTTTCCCACAATGGAGCCATCAAGATCGGCGAGGGCAATCCTTACCAGTGAAGTCCCTATATCAGCACCGGCCACAAATCCAACTTTGGAATTAAAACGAAGAAGGTCTGGCCTGCGGCCGCCATTCGAGGGACCAGGTCCCAACTGCTTGACAAGATCGTTTTGTTTCAAATAGGCAACACCGCTTGAGATTGTGGGTGCGCTAAGCCCGGAATATCGGGCAAGATCAGCTCGCGAACACGGGCCATGCTGCCGCAAAAGTTTTAGGATTTGCTGCGCGTTGAAATCACGCAGCAGTCGGGGCCTTCCTATCATCAAATTCTCCTCGAGAAGGAAAGCCTTCAGGGCAAAGGCACCCTTCGTCACATCGGCGGCGTCACTCTGCTGCCGACTCATTGAGGCACTTCAAGCTCTCCGCCAGCAATTTGCTGGTCCCTTCGCAGGCTCCGCCAGGCACCTCCCGTTCCAGCGAATAGTAGCCGCGGTAGCCCGCCGCCTCAGGAATCTTGAAGATGCGCCCCACATCCACGGTATAAAGCATATCATGCCCGCCTACATCAGAATCCTTCATGCACGAGATGGCCCAGGCATGGCGGAACATCAGGGCCAGCATGTCGTAACTAAACCAAATGATACCACCGTTGAATTGCCGGAAGGAACACTTGCCGCCGTTTTCAGCATTACTGCGCAGTGATCATCGCTGATCGCATCAATAATGACGATTTTCTGCTCCTCGCCAAGGGCAAGGGTGGTGCGAAAGGGGGGAGTCGAACCCCCACCCCTTGCGGGACCAGATCCTAAGTCTGGCGCGTCTGCCAATTCCGCCACTTTCGCGCAGTTCCTAACCATCCTTACATTCAACGACTTATCTTGGCAAGATCGTTCCTCACTCTGGTCACTCCCAAGTGGCGTGCATTTAGGCGTGCACAAACCATTCAAAGAACCTATTTTCGCCGGCGATGGCGTGGTTGCGCGTTGGGAAATCCACCTGACCAGATTCTAATGAATTCGCCTGAAAATAGTCATCGCAGTCCCGAAATAGTAAGATACAGGTACGTGACTACCGGATTCCAGACATGAGCATCAAGAGTACGGTTCGCATAGCGGCTGCCCTGGGGACTATCGGTGCAATCACCCTTCTCTGTTCTCACCTGGTTCCCGTGAATGCGTCCACGGCGGGCTTTTCCTATCTGATCGCCATATTGACAATTGCCACGGCTTGGGGGCTGCTTGAAGCAATGGTTGCTTCCATCGCCGCTATGCTCTGCTTTAATTTCTTTTTCCTGCCGCCAACTGGCACACTCACAATTTCTGATTCGCGAAACTGGGTGGCCCTTTTTGCTTTTCTGGCCACCTCAATCGTTGCCAGCCAACTCTCTGCGCGGGCCAAACGTCAGGCACTGGAAGCCACGGAGCGCCGAGAAGAAACCGAACGCCTCTATGCCCTGAGCCGAGCAATTCTATTGACGGAAGCCGGAAGGAGAGCCCCGAAAGAGTACGCCAAAGAAATTGCCCAAATCTTCGATTTATCATCTGTTGCGCTTTATGAGTGCGATACTGCCGCAATCTATTCGGCCGGACCCAGTGACTTGCCTGATGCCGGAAAAAAGCTGTGCGAGGCTGCTACGCTTGGGACCCTTTTCCGTGATGAGACTTCGGGAATCACCATCACCCCCATTCATCTCGGCGGCCAGCCCATCGCAAGCCTCGCAATCAGCGGCCACTTGCTCTCAGACAGCGCTCTACAAGCCATCGCAAATCTCGTCGCCATCGGTCTGGAGAAGGTACGGGGACAGGAGGCGGCAAGCCAAGCTGAAGTTGCGCACCGCAGCGAAGAGCTAAAATCAACTATGCTGGACGCGATTGCCCATGAGTTCAAGACTCCATTGACGTCGATAAAGGCGGCCGCAAGCGCCTTGCTGCTCGACGCGACCAAAACCACGGACCAGCAACGTGAGCTCGCCACAATTGTGAATGAAGAAGCCGATCGAATGGCGCGGCTCGTCACCGAGGCCATTCAGATGGCACGAATTGAGGCAGGTGAAATCCAATTGAACAAAGCATTGTGGGCGATGCCGGGACTCCTTTCGAAGGCCATTGAACGTTTGCGGCTGCTCACAGAGGACAGGACTATCGATGTCCAGACCGATCCCGACCTGCCCGTCATCGAGGCGGATGCAGAACTCCTAGAACTGGCGATCCGGCAGGTAATAGATAACGCTTTAAAATATTCTCCACCGGCGTCCGCGATCCGAGTCCGGATGTCGGCCATCGAAAATGGCATCGTCATCAAAATTCAAGATAAGGGGGCAGGAATCCCTGAAGTAGATCAGCCGCACGTTTTTGAGAAATTCTATCGCGGCTCAAACATACGCTCCAAACTCGCGGGATCAGGGATGGGTCTTGCAGTGGCGAGACAAATCGCGCGCGCCCACGGAGGGGATATCCAGTTGGCCACCAGTTCCGAAAAGGGATCGGAGTTCGTAATTTCCCTTCCGGCGCCAGGCGAGGGGAAGCCAAAGTGAGCGGTACCTCGATACTTGTAGTGGACGATGATCCCCAGATCCGCCGGGTCATGCGTGTAGCCCTTGTCTCGCAAGGCTACATTGTGAGTGATGCCAAAAGTGGTGAGAATGCGCTCGAAGCACTCCGGAAGAACCAGTACGACCTTGTTCTTCTGGACATCAACATGCCGGGTATTGGCGGCCTAGAAACTTGCCGCCTCATACGCATGACCAGCGAAGTTCCTATCATCATTCTTACCGTCCGCAACGCTGAAAGGGACAAAGTCGAAGCTTTGGATGCCGGGGCCGATGACTATGTGACCAAACCGTTTGGCACACCAGAGTTGCTGGCGAGAATCAGGGCGGCGCTGCGGCGATCACCGCTTACGGCAGACGGTGTATCCGAATCGCTGAGTCTGGGAAGTATCGAGGTGTCTTTCAATAGTCGCCGCGTCCGCAAAGGAGAAATTGAAATCCCACTAACACCCAAGGAAACGGATTTGCTACGCTACCTCGCCGTCAATTGCAACACTCCTATTCCGCACGCCAGACTCCTCCAAACCATCTGGGGCCCAGATTACGGAAACGAAGTTGAGTATCTGCGAGTTTTCGTAAACCGCCTTAGAAAAAAAATGGAGCCTGACCCTTCGAAGCCTCAGTATCTCCTGACTGTTCCGCGTGTCGGCTACCAACTGGACGTCCCACCGAAGAGATAAACAAATCTTTACGGTTTCTTTATGCGTTCTTTACGGTCATCCCGCTAGAGTTGTATTGGATAATCCCTTGAGGAACACGATCAGATATCAAATGGCAGTTCCACTGCAGGCTGGGGGTCTTCGGCTTGGCCCGATTGTCAACCACGCCATGGACAACGGCAGGCGCTTGGAGTGGAGGTCATTTACACGTCGGATGAGGGAACGAAACGCGCTCTCCAAAAGGAATGGGCACTTGCACAAGACCTTAGCGCACGTGTCCGGCTCGTATTCGTGTACGCAGTTCCGTACGCTCTTCCTCTGGGAAGGCCAGCCGTTTCGCTTCCCTTCCTCCAGGGCAAGCTGCTGAAACTGGCGAGTGGCTTTCCGGGTGAGGCTTCAGTCCATATCATTTTGTGCAGGGAATTTCTCCGGGCCGTGCAGGACACGCTTCCCCCAGATTCTCTGGTTGTCCTCGGCGGCAGGAAGCGGTGGTAGTGGGCGACCGAAGTGGAAAGGATGGTAAACTGGCTTCGGAAGTTCGGGCACGAGGTGATTTTCGTGGAATCGAGGCAGGACGATTATGCTCGATGTTTTCTACATCCTGATTTGCGTAGTGTTTTTCGCGGTTTGCTGGGCCTTCACGAAGGCCTGTGAACGGCTTTGAGACGAGACAACGTGGAATACATCATCTCTGGAATTATTGCGATATTTCTGTTCGGATATCTCGTTTACGCGTTGCTCTGTCCGGAGCGGTTTTGAGGAGGCAGGCATGACGCCCAGCGGCGTTCTTTACATTGTGGTGTTCTTTTTGGTTCTCTTGGCGGTGACGAAGCCCCTGGGTCTTTTCATGGCCCATGTCTATGAGGGGAAGCGCACTTTCTTACATCCCCTTTTGCGGCCTTTGGAGCGGCTTATCTACCGCCTCTGCGGCATCCGCGAGGACAGTGAGCAGCGTTGGACTCAATATGCGGCGTCACTGCTGGCGTTCAGCCTGGTTAGTTTTCTCTTTGTGTATGCCATTCAACGGCTGCAGGGCTTCCTCCCATTTAATCCTATGGGGTTCAGCACGGGCCATCCGCCGGGCAACGCCACACCGATGACGCCAGATCTGGCCTTCAACACCGCTGTTAGCTTTATGACCAATACGAACTGGCAGGCTTACGGTGGCGAGACCACGCTCAGTTATTTCGTTCAAATGCTGGCGCTGACCGTCCAGAATTTTGTCTCTGCCGCGGCGGGCATTGCGGTGGCGATTGCGCTCATTCGCGGCTTCGCGCGCAAACAGATGGACACCCTCGGAAATTTCTGGGTGGACCTCACCCGAGGCACCCTTTATGTGATGCTGCCGCTCTGTTTCGTCTTTGCGATCTTTCTCTGCGCGCGCGGCGTGCCCCAAACCCTGGAGCCGTATGTAAAGGCGAAAACGCTCGAAGGCCCCACTCAAACGATAGCGGTGGGCCCGGTAGCCTCTCAGGAGGCTCCCAAAATGCTGGGCACAAACGGCGGAGGCTTCTTCAACGCAAACTCCGCGCACCCGTTCGAAAACCCCACCCCACTAACAAATTTCATGGAAATTCTGGCGATCCTCGCGATCTCCTCTGGGCTCACCTATACCTTCGGAAAAATGGTGGGTGACACAAGACAGGGTTGGGGACTGTTCGCTGCCATGGCTGTGCTGTTTTTTGCGGGAGTCTTCGTCTGCTATGGCTCCGAGCGCGCAGGGAATCCCATTCTTGCGCATTTGGGCATCGAGACCGCTGCCGCGCGTGGACAGCCGGGCGGCAACATGGAGGGTAAGGAGGTTCGCTTCGGGATCGCGAGTTCCGCCCTTTGGGCTACTGCCACTACCGATGCCAGCAACGGCAGCGTGAACAGCATGCACGACAGCTACACTCCCCTGGGCGGGCTCATCCCAATGTTCAACCTGCAAACTGACGAAGTCATTTTCGGCGGGACCGGGTCAGGTCTTTACGGCATCCTGTTGTATGCCGTCGTGGGGGTCTTCATTGCGGGGCTGATGGTAGGGAGAACGCCGGAATATTTGGGAAAGAAGATCGAACAGAAAGAAGTCAAGATGGCCATGGTGGCGATTATTGTCACTGCCTTCGCCATCCTAGTGTTTTCGGCCTTATGCTCGGTAGCTAAGTTCCCGGCCCATGGCTACTGGAACCCGCCGGGACCGGCCACGGCCAATCTTGCGAACGACGGTCCGCATGGTTTCAGTGAGATTCTTTATGCCTTTTCTAGCGCTTCAGAAAATAACGGCAGCGCTTTTGCTGGTATCAACGTCAACACACCCTGGTACAACCTCCTGCTGGGGCTGGCGATGCTGATTGGGCGCTTCGGCTTCATGCTTCCGGCGCTGGCAATCGCCGGCAGTCTGGCTACCAAAAAGAAGGTCCCCGTCACCAGCGGCACCCTGCCGACCTACGGCGCGCTCTGGGTGGGGCTGCTTGTGGCGACGATCGTGATTGTGGGGGCCCTGACCTTCTTCCCGGCCTTGTCGCTGGGTCCGATCGTCGAACAATTCCTCATGCACCAGGGCAAAACGTTTTCGATGTTGATATTTCCGGTCTGGAGTTAGCCGATGCCAAAGACCGTGATTGCACCCGAACCTGTATTCAATGACGAAACGCGGCTGCTTCCGAAGAAGCTGGTACGCGCCCGCCCCCTTTTCGACCGCGAGATCCTGAGGCGGGCCATCCGCGAGTCTTTCGTCAAGCTGAATCCGCTGGCCGTCGCCAAGAATCCCGTCATGTTCGTAGTCGAGGTCGGAGCCGCTCTGACAACAATCCTTCTTGCGCACAACGTCATCAGCGGAGTACAAGGCAATGGTTTCGAATTTCAGATTACTCTCTGGCTCTGGTTCACTGTGCTCTTCGCCAATTTTGCCGAGGCCATGGCGGAGGCGCGCGGCAAAGCACAAGCCGACACCCTGCGCAAAACCAAAACAGACTCGATGGCCAAGCGCTTGCTTGACAACGGCAATGTCGAGGCTGTGCCCGCTTCCAGACTGCGGTCCGGGGACCTCGTCATCTGCGCTGCCGGCGATATCATCCCGGGCGACGGCGAAGTGGTCGAAGGAATCGCCACAGTGGACGAGTCGGTGATTACGGGTGAGAGTGCGCCGGTGATCCGCGAATCGGGTGGCGACCGCAGTGCGGTAACGGGGGGAACCAAGGTGTTATCGGATCAGATCAAGATCCAAATCACCTCCAATCCTGGCGAAACTTTCCTGGATCGCATGATTGCCCTGGTCGAGGGCGCCGAACGCCAAAAGACTCCCAACGAAATCGCCCTGAACATTCTGATCGCGGGCTTGACCTTGATCTTTCTATTGGCGGTTGTTACATTGCAACCCTTTGCGGTGTATGCCGTCAACTCGGCCGGAAAGGGCAGCGTTCCTTCAGTAGTAGTCCTTATTTCCTTGCTTGTGTGCTTAATTCCGACCACGATCGGGGGCCTGCTTTCAGCCATTGGAATTGCCGGCATGGATCGCGTGATGCAGCATAACGTCCTCGCGATGAGCGGAAAGGCAGTGGAAGCCGCCGGCGACGTGAATACCCTTCTCTTAGACAAGACCGGAACCATCACACTCGGCAATCGGCAGGCTGTTGAGTTCTTGCCTTGCCAGGGAATTGAAGAGTCTGAACTCGCTGATGTCGCCCAGCTTGCCAGTCTGGCAGACGAGACTCCCGAAGGGCGTTCGATTGTAGTTCTAGCAAAGGAGCGGTTTCGATTGCGCGGCCGTGAAGTGTCGCACTACCAGGCGCAATTCATTCCGTTTTCTGCTTACACGCGCATGAGCGGCGTGAACATTGACGGCCGCTGCCTGCGAAAGGGTGCGACAGAAGCTATCCTCAACTTTGTGAAAGAGCAACATGGTAACCACTCGCCGGAACTCCTCGAAATTTCTGAGCGCATTTCCCGCACTGGAGGTACACCCCTTGCTGTCGCCGATGGCGGACGGGTTCTGGGAATTGTGCATTTGAAGGATATCGTCAAGGGCGGGATGCATGAACGCATCGGCCATCTTCGGGCGATGGGGATCCGGTCTGTCATGATCACCGGCGACAATCCTTTGACGGCCGCGGCCATCGCGTCTGAGGCTGGCGTGGATGACTTTCTGGCCCAAGCGACGCCCAAAGACAAACTTGAATATATCCGCAAGGAGCAAGCCGCCGGTCGGTTGATTGCCATGACCGGTGACGGCACAAACGATGCACCGGCACTTGCCCAAGCCGATGTTGGACTGGCCATGAATACGGGAACGTCTGCTGCGAAAGAGGCCGGCAATATGGTGGATTTGGACAGCAACCCGACCAAGCTGATTGAAGTGGTCGCCATCGGCAAACAGCTCCTGATCACACGCGGGGCGCTCACGACTTTTTCAATTGCCAATGACGTTGCCAAATACTTCGCGATCATTCCGGCCATGTTTGCCAGTACTTATCCGGCCCTCGAGTACCTGAACATTATGCATTTACACTCGCCCCAAAGCGCAGTCCTTGCCGCCGTTATTTTCAATGCTTTGATCATCATTGCACTTGTTCCTCTTGCGCTTCGAGGAGTCAAATACCGACCCGTGGGAGCAGCTAGCCTGCTAAAGCGCAATCTCCTGATTTATGGTTTGGGTGGAATCCTCGCGCCGTTTCCAGGCATTTGGATGATTAACCACCTATTGGTGTGGCTGCATTTAGTCTGAAGGGAAACATCATGTGGAAACAACTAAGTATCTCAGTGCGGCTTGTTATAGTGATGACCGTCCTCACGGGGTTCCTTTATCCAGGAATTGTCACTGTGCTCTGCCAATGGTTATTTCCTACAACGGCAAATGGCAGCCTCATTCGGGTAAATGGGCGTGTCGTAGGTTCTTCTCTGATTGGCCAGAACTTCACGAAACCTGAGTACTTCCATCCCCGCCCTTCCGCAGCCGGCGGAGGCTACGATGCGTCAAATTCCGGAGGTTCCAATTACGGCCCCACAAATCAGAAGCTGATTGACCGCGTCAAAAATTCAATTGCCGAATTCCGGAAAGCCAACCCCGATTACAAGGGACCCATTCCGGCCGATCTCGTCACAGCATCAGCCAGCGGTCTGGACCCCGATATCAGCCCGGCTTCCGCAGAAGCCCAGGCGCCACGTGTGGCCCAGGCTCGCGGAGTTCCGCTTGGTGAGATCAATCAGCTCATCCGTGCACACATTAAAGGGCGAGCCGCGGGATTTCTCGGAGTGCCGAGGGTGAATGTGCTCGAACTCAACCTGGAACTCGATAGACAATTCGGTCATAGGTGATTGGACTTCACCGGACCATCACTTGAAACTGAGTCCCTATAGAAACTCCCCATAGCGCAGAGGTGCAGCCTGACTGTCGCGTCAGTTGAGTGCATCCTGCCTTAAGAGAGGACTGAAGCAGGCCGGAATGTCAAGATCGGTCCGATGCTACCCGGCTGTCCTGAAGGTCATGTTAGCATTGGTGGTCGCCACGTGGGCGCCGGAGGCCGTCCGGCCTGGAAGCGCGCAATCACTCCCCACTCCTGCCATGACGGGTCCGCTCCAGACGGCCTCGCTGCACTCGTTTGACGCAGGCCCCTTCGGCAAGGTCGATGTCGCGGGTGTCGTGGGCGGCATAGGCATCTGGCAGGGGAGTCATGTTCCGGATAATGATACCGCTCAGGGAGACCGGAGCAACGGGCAGGTCTTTATCCAGAAAACTACCGGCTGGTGGCAGTTCTATCCTAGGGGGGCGCATATAATTTGCCGGCCTTGGGCATCCCATTCCTTTCCACGGCGGACACCTTGAGCGGTTTTTACGGGCCGTTGCCGGTCGGCTACCTGAAGCTGGCGCCAGCGAAGGACTTTTCCATCCTGATCGGCAAGCTGCCCAGTGTGGTGGGCCCCGAATACACATTCACATTCCAAAACATGAACGTCCAGCGCGGCCTATTGTGGAACCAGGAGAATGCCGTCAATCGCGGGACTCAATTGAACGAGACGCTGGGCAAGTTCGCTACCTCACTAATGAGCATTACATAATATAGTGACACCTACGAGTCTTTCGTATAGACTCTCCGACATGGGACATCCAGCCGGAGTAAAACTTGATCGAGTCAAACTGGAGCGGCGGCGTCTGCGGGCGGCGCGGCTCCTCGCGCAGGGCATACCCGAGGCGGAAGTGGCGCGGCGTGTTGGGGCGCATCGC
>JAJYLL010000066.1 GCA_021787735.1 Acidobacteriota bacterium
ACTAGGCAATTCCGAGCGTGGCACCAGCTCCGGCACAATGGCCTGCCAGGCAGGATTGTTCATGGCGGCGCCGATGTTCAGCAGGAAGGTAAGACCCAGAAGCGTCCACGGAGAGATGATGCCGGCAAAAGTGAGAACGCTGAGAATAGCGACCGTGGCCAGCATCCACGCCTGCCAGAAGATCAGCAGGCGGCGCCGGTCAACAATGTCGGCCGTGGCCCCGGCGGGATAACCCAGCAGCAGCACGGGCAGGCCGGCGGCCGTCTGCATCAACGCGATCAGCAGCGGCGAGGTGGTGAGCGACGTCATCAGCCACGTGCCCGCCGTGTCCTGCATCCAGCTGCCCACGTTCGACACCACGGCAGAAGCCCAACAGTTGCGGAAAATCGGATGCCGCAGCGTCCCCCACGCGGAGGGCCTTTCGGTTTCAGTTGCAGTTGTCACGAGTCACCTAAAGGCAGATCATAGCAGGAAGCGTAAACCAAAAGCATCCCTCCGTTGCACAACACGAATAAGGGAGTAGAATGACTGCATCTTAAGGCAGAGTTCAACGTGCTGTAGGGCTGCCCGCTTACCTACTGCAGACTCGCGCGAGGGAGGACAAGCACTTGAACGGATTCAAATGCTCCGGAGTAAAACACCATTTTGGTTCCTCGGCATTACGGATTGATCAAGTTGCAAGCATGATCTTGACGGTGCTAATCATCCTTGCTTCACCCGCGTCTTTCGCCCATACCGCTCCATCACCGTCGAAATCCGGCCCCGTAGCGGTCAGCGCAACACTTGCCGTCGCGCGTAGCCCCAAGGATATGACCAGCGGCTCTATTATTGGCGGCAATTGGATGGTTACATTTCATGGATTACCTGCGGATTGGACATCCGAAACAGGGATTGCCAATCAGATTGGAATACAAGAATTGTTTCATCCTCAGAAATGGGATCAGCGGCAACTGGCGCCATCGATCATGTTCTCATTCAGTCACAAAGTGACTGGAGACGAAACGGCCGCAGAAAACATGGCAAGCGACGTGAAAAGGTCGAAGGCCGGCAATCCGGCCACTGAGGTGATCTCCGCACCCGTACTGGACATTTCTTCGAACAAGAAAGCTCCAGTTCGGATCTTCGAGTATCCGCAAGGGTGGGACAGGGTCATCTACTCGGAGGAAGGTGACGTGCTGTACGTATCAACACTCCATTGCGTAAACGCTGCACAGTGCGCCCCCTTCGGGCCGACGCTCGACATGTTTGTCGAGAGCCTCGACTACACCGAAAATGTAACGGTCATTGACAAGAGAGAACATCGGTGATGCATGAGTCGCGCTGCTGGCCTTTACCGGGATATAATCAGGAGAATAGCCTTAAGGTTCGTGCATTGAAATAGCGCTTACAGGCTTCTTGATGTGTTACCCTACCCTCGCTTGCCGCTTCATACAACTTTGAAGGAGACATCATGATAATTCATGAGAGGCTGCGGCCCTACTGCCGGAAAGCACTGCGCGCGACTGTTCTGTCTGCGGTGATTTGCCTGCTGGGCGCGGGGGCGGCGGTTGTTACCACTGCAAACCTCCGCGCGCAGCAGCAGGAGATTGAGTGGACGCCGCAACAGGAAGCCATCATCAAGCAGGTCCGCGGGCTGCGCCAGTTGCCGGACCGGGAGCGCGGCCGCGCGACGAAGCAGCTTGCGCTCGAGATTCGGCAACTATCGCCATCGATGAACAAGGTGCGGCTGGCGGCCGGGTTGGCATCACTCTCAACCGAAGGCGACCCGGGCGGACATGAGACGGTGCAGGAGGTGGCAACGACGCTGGCCGTTGCGCTCGGCGAACATCCGCTCCCCTCAAGGGACGGGCAGCCCGCCATGCCCTATGCCCAGCTTGCCGCGATGGCGCACTTTGAGCACATGAACGTGTCTCTCGACTCGCCGGAGTTCACGGCAGCCGTCGCCCAACTGAAGCAGCAGGACGAGCGCCGCCAGAAGGCCGACTTCACTCTTGCCGACCTTGAAGGCCGCAAGTGGACGCTGAAGAGCCTGCGCGGCAAGGTGGTGCTGGTGAATTTCTGGGCCACCTGGTGCCCGCCCTGTCGCAAGGAAATCCCCGACCTTGAGGCGCTCTACGAGCGTTTCAAAGGCCAGGGGCTGGTGATCTTGGGCATCTCCGACGAAACTGCAGCGAAGGTGCAGCCTTTCGTGCGTAAAGATAAGATCGCCTATCCCGTGCTGCTCGATCCGGGACGAAAGGTGAACGATATCTACTCAGTCGAAGGTATTCCGATGAGCTTTGTCTACAACCGCAGCGGCAAGCTGGTGGCAGAGTCGATGGACATGCGAACACGGCAACAATTTCAGGCCATGCTGGCCGATGCCGGATTGAAGTAACGCAGGAAATCAAGGGAGTATAACCTCGCCGCTTGCCCCGGCAAAAAGCACCAACACAACAGGAGGTCGATCATGACCACAAGCCGACGTGAATTTCTGAAGCTGGCTGCAACAGCAGGCGCAGCGGCGGCGGGTACGGCCCGGCTGCGCGCCCAATCCGAAAGTGTGCCCGGGCACGTGCGCGCCTGGCAAACGACGAAAGAGAAGAAGTTCGCGCCCCTCGCGTCGCCGCCCGAATGGAAACCCTGGCGGGGCGCGTCTCCGCTGGGCGTCCATCTCGATCCCGGCACGCGCTACCAGGAATTGCTGGGATTTGGCGGCGCCTTCACGGACGCTTCCTGCTATCTCTTCAACCTGATGGAATCCGCCCCGCGTAAGTCGTTGCTCGAGGAACTTTACGGGCCGAAGGGCCTGCGGATGAGTGTTGGACGGACGTGCGTCGGATCGAGCGACTACTCCACCAAGGTGTACAGCTTTGATGACAGCCCTGAGCCGGACCCCGAGTTGAAGCATTTCACCATCGAGCATGACCGCCAGTGGATTCTTCCCACGCTCCGCGAGGCGCGCCAGGTGAATCCCGACCTTTTCCTGTTTTCATCGCCGTGGAGCCCGCCGGGATGGATGAAAGCAAACCGCTCCATGCTGGGCGGCTCCATGCGTAATCACTACTTTGCCCCTTACGCGCAATACTTTGTCCGTTTTCTTCAGGACTACGCCGCGGCCGGAGTCAAGATCCAGGCCGTGACCGTTCAGAATGAGGTTGACACAGATCAGGACGGGCGCATGCCGGCCGCTCTTTGGGGGCAGGAATACGAAATTGCGTTTGTGAAGGACCACCTGGGGCCAGCGCTCGATCGTGTGGGACTGGAAACGAAAATCTGGATTCTCGACCACAATTACAACCTTTGGGGACGCGCCGTGGATGAGTTGAGCGACCCCGGCGTTTACAAGCGTGTAGACGGCGTGGCCTGGCATGGGTATGCGGGCACGCCGGACGCGATGAAACGTGTGCAGCAGATGTTTCCGGCCAAACACGCCTACTGGACCGAAGGAGGGCCCGACATTACCAGCCCCGCCTACGCGACGGACTGGGCCCAGTGGTCGCGCACTTTCGCGCAGATTCTCCGCAACCGCGCCCGGTGCATTGTCTGCTGGAACCTGCTGCTGGATGAAAAGGGCCAGCCGAACATCGGCCCGTTCTCGTGCGGCGGGCTGGTTACACTGAATTCCAAAACGCAACAACTCACACGTAGCGGCCAGTACTGGGCCTTTGCGCACTACTCCAAAGTGATCGATAGAGGCGCCCGGATTCTGGCCTCGTGGGGCGACGTGCCGGATGTCAATCACGTTGCCGTCGCGAACCCGGATGGCAGCAGCGTGCTGGTGCTGACCAACACCGGTCTTGAACAGAACGTCCAATGCACGCTCGGATCAGGCGGCCTGAACCTGGCTCTGCCACCGGACTCGATTACTACTCTCGTGTGGTGAGTGCAGGACATCTGCCGGAATAATCGGCGAACTTCGCCCTTAAAGCCGAACGCATCGCAAAGGACGCGGCATGTCCGCCACCCAGCGGCAAGGGGATATTTCCAGAGAGTTTTGACACAAGGACAATCAAAAGCCGGACAATCAAAAACCGTTGACAGAGTTGGGTGGGGTTGGTAGAATTTGTCCATTCATATATGGCAGTCTCGGTGACCAAGTCGGTTTACGTCGCAGGCGCAGAGCGGATGTGTATGTGTTGTTGTACATGTTCCGTTGGAGGGCGCCGTGTGACTGGAAATTAACGACTTGTAATTCGAACTTCCAGTAGTACTTCTTATACGGACGCCCGCTGACGATTAGAACGTCGGCGGGCGTTTTTGTTTTTGGGCGGGGCGCAAACCCAAACCATCACCGCGAAATTAAAACTTGATGCTCAAGGAGAGAGAAGGGAAATGATCGAACCCCACGGAGGGCTGCTCATCAATCGGCTGGTCAGCGGTGAAAAGGCCGCCGTACTGGAAGCGGAAGCGCGGGCACTGCCCGTAATCCAACTGAATCCTTTTGAAGTTTCTGACCTGGAGATGCTGGCTATCGGCGCCTTCAGCCCGCTTGAGGGCTATATGACGAGCGCGGACTACACGCGCGTGATCAATGACAAGCGACTGGCCAATGGCCTTCCCTGGACGCTGCCAATCACGCTGGCCGTCAGCAAAGAGAAGGCCGAGAGTCTGAAGCACGCCTCGTGCGCGGCCCTGGCGGATGCGAGCGGTGCGCTCCTGGCCGTACTGGAAATTCATGATGTGTTTCACTACGACCGCGAGGCCGAATCCGTGGCGGTTTTTCGCACGGCGAACAGCGACCATCCGGGCGCGCGCTATGTGGCATCGCGGGGCGATTGGATCATCGGCGGCCCGGTGGAAGTCTTCCGGCGGCCGAACTCAGAAGCGCACCCGAAATACCGGCTTGACCCTGCGGACACCCGTCGCATTTTCGTTGAGCGCGGATGGAACACCGTAGTCGGTTTCCAGACCCGCAACCCTGTCCACCGCGCCCATGAATATATCCAGAAGGCGGCGCTTGAAATTGTGGACGGACTGTTGCTGCACCCCATTGCGGGCGAGACAAAATCCGACGACATCAGCCTGGACGTCCGCCTGCGCTGCTACGAGGTGCTGCTGGAGAACTACTACCCGCATGATCGCGCGCTGCTGGCGCTGAACCCCGCTTCCATGCGTTACGCCGGCCCGCGCGAAGCGATCTTCCACGCGCTGATCCGCAAAAACTTCGGCTGCACGCACTTTATTGTGGGGCGCGACCACGCCGGCGTTGGTAATTATTACGGCCCGTACGACGCCCAAAAGATCTTCAGCGAGTTCGAAGTCGGCGAACTGGGGATCACGCCGCTCTTTTTTGAACACACCTTTTACTGCCGCAAGTGTGCCGGTATGGCGTCAGAAAAAACCTGCGGGCATGGCAAAGAGTCTCGCGTGATGCTGAGTGGGACGCAGGTGCGGAACGTGCTGCGCGAAGGCGGGCAGTTGCCGCCGGAATTCACGCGGCCGGAAGTGGCTGCAGTGCTGCACCAGGCCTTTAACCAGCAACAGCTTCAGCAGGGGGCGGCATGCTGATCACCCTTCTGGCCTTTATTACAGGCATTCTGGTGGGCCTGACGGGGACCGGCGCTGGCGTAATTCTGACGCCGCTCCTATTGCTGGTGACGCCCTTCAGCGCGCTGACGGTAATCGGCACCGACCTAATGAGCGGCGCCTTCACCAAGCTGGCGGGCGTGGTGGAGCATCGCAAGCTGGGGCAGGTGCGCTGGAACCTGGCCGGCTACCTCCTGGCAGGAAGTATTCCCGGCTCTGTTGCGGGCATCCTATTCATTCATACGCTGAAAGGCTGGATGTCTGAAGCGGAGCTCGACCACGCATTGAAAGTCCTGCTGGGTTTAACGCTTTTCGGCGTGTCGTTCTTCATGCCCTTCCTACGCGGCAGACAGCAGGCCGCTCCCGCCGAATGTTCGGACATCAGCCTACGAAACGGCGGCCTCAAGCTTTCCGCCGTGGGAACGATTGTAGGCTTCCTGGTATCCATGACCTCGGTGGGAAGCGGAAGCTTGCTGATGATCTCGCTGCTGGTGCTGGTTCCTCTGCCGCTGGGAAGCCTGGTGGGAACCGACATTCTGTTTGGACTGGTGACGACGGCGCTGGCCGGGTTGCTGCACTGGGAGATGGGAAATTTCAATGCCAATCTTTTCCTCCTGCTGGTGGCTGGCGAGGTGCCGGGAGTCATCATCGGAAGCCGGCTGACACGCCGGATTCCCGAACGTTACATCACCTGGCTTTTCAGCATTCTGTATTTCTCACTGGGAGCGCGTTTACTCGTCGGCTAGATGGGGCGCGGGGCGAAGCCTTCCAGACATCTCAATCCGGAACGGACGAAAGGAAACTATGGAACTCGAAACACTTGATATTCCTGAAATTGCAAAAACTCTTGCAGAGAAGCATCCAAGCGAGATCATGGAGTTTGCCCTTGAGAACTACGGGGGCGGGCTTGGAATCAGCTTCAGCGGGGCGGAAGACGTGGTCCTGATTGACCTGGCGGCGAAAATCGGCGGCAAGTTCAGGGTTTTTTCGCTCGACACCGGCAGGTTGCACTCTGAGACTTATCAGTTTCTCGACAAGGTCCGCGAGCATTATGGCATCCCGGTGGAAATCTTCTTTCCTCAGGTTGCCGCGGTAGAAAGGCTAGTCAAGGAGAAAGGGTTGTTCTCTTTCTATCAGGATGGGCACAAGGAGTGCTGCACCGTGCGTAAGGTTGAGCCGCTTAAGAGAGCGCTCGGAAGCCTGGAGGCATGGGTCACCGGCCAGCGTCGCGACCAGAGCCCTTCCACACGCGCGCAGGTGGCCGTAGTTGAGGTCGATCCTGCGTTCTCCCAGCCAGGCCGTGACCTCATCAAGTTCAATCCTTTGGCCAACTGGAGTTCCAAGCAGGTGTGGAGCTACATCCGCGAAAACAATGTTCCCTTCAATCCGCTGCACGAACGCGGCTTTATCTCAATTGGTTGCGCGCCCTGCACGCGGCCGGTGCTTCCCGGCCAGCACGAGCGCGAAGGCCGCTGGTGGTGGGAGGATCAAACCAGGAAGGAATGTGGTCTGCATGCGGGGAATATCGAAGGGCAGGCAAAGGCGTAAGAATTCTGCTTTCGCCTGTTCACGCCAGGTGCTGAAATCTCCAGGCGGGGAGAGAAAATCCATCTCGCTCCGCCTGCCTGCCAAGGCAAGCGCGTGAGATTCAGGGTTCTTGGGACTTGGATCTACTCACCAACGTCGGACTTGCTTGCCTGCATTTCATTGGGGCTGGATCCTTGCAGGTCTTTATAAACCCGGCCAGCAACCTCAGCCGCATGGGGGCCGTACATCTGCCAGCCGCCACGCAGCAGGACTACCACCACGTATTGCGGTTTCCCCTCAGAGTAAGAAAGAAACCATCCCAGCTTGGCCCCGTCTTCGCTGCAAGTTCCAGTTTTGCCCAGAATCTGGAAGGCCCCGTCACTTGCGCTCCGTGCCGTGCCGTAGGAGACGGCCGCAGCCATGCCCGCCCTCACTTCGGGGATCTGGGCGCGCAGGTTAGCCAGCCGACGGCGGACCTTGGGCTCAAAATGGTCTACTTCCTCACGGGTACGGGGGTATTGCAGATAATAGAGCGTTCCGCCGTTGGCAATGGCGGTAGCCACGGCGGCCCACTGCAGCGGTGTGACTTCAATTCCTTTGCCCAGATAGGCCAGGTATCCAACCTCGCCGTCCGTAGGCGCTTCAGTTGGAAATTCTCCCGGCTGGTCCCCAGGAATGTCCTGTCCAGCCTTCTGCCCCAGCCCGAATTCATGCGCATACTGGGCCAGCAGCTTGAAGCCTACCATCTGGCCGAGCCTGTAGAAGAACCTGTTGTTCGAATGCGCCAGGGCGTCGGTAAGGTCTATCAGCGAGTGGTGGCCTGCATAAAGCCGTGTCTGTGGGGTGATTATGCCCTGCTTCAGGGCCGCCAGGGCCACAATGGGCTTGAAGGTGGAGCAGGGCCTGAACGCCCCACTAAAGGCCAGCTTCTGGTTGACAATTGTGAGGATCCGCCCGTTGTTCGGATCAACGACCACGATGCTTCCGTTCAGGTTGCCAAGGGCCTGAACCGCCGCCTGTCGAACGGCCAGATCTTCGCCTTCCGTGTTGTCGCCAGCACCAGGGTCTTTGTCGAAAGAGCTGACTCGCCATGAGTTCCAGCGCCTTCGGACACGCCAGCGCCGCGAGTGGCGAACACGCCGGCGGGCCACGGCCGGTGGCGCGGCTGCCATTCCCTGCGGGAGCAGTCCCGGTGGAAGAATGTCAAATCCCAATAACCCAATCAGTGCAACAGCCAGAACAGCGAATCTCTTTTTCAACGCCGACAGCGTCTCCTCAGAATGTGCACCAAGGTGAACAACTACTCTACTCCATGGCCGCTTCGAAACATTCCCTGTAAGTTCTGTTGAAAACAGCTCTACTTTTTGAACTATGACCGCTTGCGGGTGGGACTACTTCTTGCTCTTTGCCGTGCCCATTTCCGCAGGCTCGGCGTCCTCCTTCGTCAGGGAAGGCAGATTCAGTGCCTTGCGCACATCAGCCTCAATCTTCGCGTAAACATCCGGATTCTGATTCAGAAACTGGCGGGTGTTTTCCCTCCCCTGTCCGATTCGTTCACCGGCAAAGGAATACCACGAACCGCTCTTCTCAATCAAGTTCATTCCAACGGCCAGGTCGATCAGATCGCCTGCCTTGGAGATGCCTTCGCCGTAGAGAATGTCGAATTCGGCATCCCGGAAGGGCGGCGCCATCTTGTTTTTCACTACCTTGGCGCGAGTCCGGTTGCCCACCACCTGGTCACCGTCCTTGATAGACGCGATCCTGCGGATATCCAGCCGCACTGAAGAATAAAACTTCAAAGCGCGCCCGCCAGTCGTGGTTTCAGGGTTCCCGAACATCACCCCGATCTTTTCTCTGATCTGATTGATGAAAACCAGGCAAGTCTTTGATTTTGAAACCAATGCCGTCAATTTGCGCAGCGCCTGCGACATCAACCGGGCCTGCAAGCCTGGCATGGAATCACCCATGTCGCCTTCCAGTTCTGCGCGCGGTACCAATGCAGCCACCGAGTCAATCACAATAATGTCGATGGCGTTGGAACGCACCAGGGCCTCTGCGATTTCAAGCGCTTGCTCGCCGAAATCGGGCTGCGAAACCAGCAGGTTGTCAACGTCAACACCCAGCCGGGAGGCGTATTTCGCATCCAGAGCGTGCTCGGCGTCCACAAAGGCTGCCATCCCGCCGCGTTTCTGGGCCTCGGCGACCAGGTGCAGTGCGATGGTGGTCTTGCCGCTGGCTTCAGGACCGTAGATTTCCACCACCCGGCCGCGCGGAACCCCGCCGACGCCCAGAGCCGCGTCCAGAGAAAGGGCTCCCGTCGGAATCACATCCACGGGTACCAGGGCCTGCTTTGAGCCAAGGCGCATAATGGAGCCCTTCCCGAACTGCTTCTCGATTTGCGTCAGGGCCATGTCAATGGCCTTCATACGGTCCGTTCGCTCTTCTGCCATACAGAAATCCTCCCTTTGTCCTGCACTTGCTCTCAATAGGTTTTGCGGGGCGGCTGGCTGTCCCAGGTGTGTGTTAGCGGGAGCCGCACGGGCCATGAATTGGGCTACGCCTTCGCGTAATTGTAGAAACCCTTCCCTGACTTACGCCCCAACCGGCCCGCTTCCACCATCTTTTCCAGCAGCGGGCATGGCCGGTACTTCGAATCGTGAAACCCCTCGTAAAGCACTTTCATGATGTCCAGACACACGTCCAGGCCGATCAGGTCGGCAAGCTCCAGAGGGCCCATCGGATGGTTCATGCCCAGCTTCATCACGCCATCCACGCCCTCCGCACTGGCCACGCCTTCCATCAGGGCGTACACCGCCTCGTTAATCATGGGCATCAGCAGCCGGTTAGAAATGAACCCTGGAAAGTCCCGCACACGGATGGGCGTCTTGCCTGCCGAGGTCGCAATCTGCTCTGCCGCCGCCACGGTCTCTTCCGCCGTATCAAGCCCGGGAACAATCTCCACCAGTTTCATCACCGGCACAGGGTTGAAAAAGTGAAGACCCGCAAACTGCGCGGGGCGTTTCGTCACTCCTGCCAGGCGCGTGATGGAAATCGAAGATGTGTTGCTTGCAAAAAGAGCTTCTGGCCGGCAGACCGCCTCAAGCGAGCGGAAGACCTCCGCCTTAACTTCAAACTCCTCGGTGACTGCTTCGATTGCGATGTCAACGGAGGCAAGATCAGAAATCTCGACGGTGGTTTTCAGTCGGCTTTCGGCCTGTTGCTTTTCCTCGGCTGTCAGCCGACCCTTCTCAACGTCGCGAGCAAGCCCACGTGAAATTCTTTCTGCCCCGCGGCCCACCAGCTCCTGCGTGGTGTCATGCAGGACTACCGAATACCCGTTGCGGACCAACACTTGGGCGATCCCGTGGCCCATGGTCCCGGCGCCGACGATTCCAACCAGGCGGATGGTCAAGATGTCCTCCCTGCTTGCCCCGTCTCCCGTTCCACCGCCAGCGCAACGGCGTTGCCGCCGCCCAGGCAGAGCGCGGCAATTCCGCGCCGCACGTCGCCCCGTTCCATTTCATACAGCAGGTCAACCAGAATGCGCGTGCCCGATGCGCCGATGGGGTGCCCTATGGCAACCGCGCCGCCGTTCACGTTGGTTTTCTGCGGGTCGAGTCCAAGTTGCTCGACTACGGCAATGGCCTGCACGGAAAAAGCCTCGTTCAGTTCAACGAGGTCAACATCCTCAATCTTCCAGCCGGTTTTCCGGAGCAGCATGCGCACGGCGTCCACCGGGGCCATCATCACCCAGCGCGGCTCCACGCCGCTGACCGCCTGCGCCACAATCCGCGCCATTGGCTTCTTGCCCAGCTTCTGCGCGGTTTCAAGCGACGTCACCACCGTGGCGGCAGCTCCGTCATTGGTTCCCGGAGCATTGCCCGCCGTCACCGTTCCGTCTTTCTTGAAAGCGGGTTTCAGCTTGGCCAGCTTTTCCAGTGAGGTGTCTTCACGTGGCGATTCATCGACAGCAAATTCGATCGTTTCGCCCTTTTTCACCGGCACGGCGATGGGCACAATCTGATCTTTCAGCTTGCCGCTCTTGATGGCCGCAATGGCGCGCCGGTGGCTTTCGAGCGCGTACTGGTCCTGCCGCTCACGCGAGATCTGATATTTTTCCGCAACCAGCTCGCCGGTCATGCCCATGTGGAAATCTTCATAGATGTCCCAAAGGCCGTCGTGCACCATGGAGTCAACCAGTGTCTTGTCGCCCAGGCGAAGTCCCTGGCGGGCGCCTGGCAACAGATACGGACAGTTGGTCATCGATTCCATGCCACCCGCAACCACAATGTCAGTGTCGCCGGTTGCAATGCCCTGCGCGGCCAGGGCTACGGCCTTCAGGCCCGATCCACAGACTTTGTTGATGGTCAACGCGGCCACGCGCGAGTCTAGTCCGCCCTTGAGCCCTGCCTGGCGGGCAGGGTTCTGGCCCAGGCCCGCTGAGACCACGTTGCCCATGATGACTTCATCCACATGGTCCGGATTGATTTCCGCTCGCCGCACCACCTCGCGTACCACGCAAGCTCCGAGGTCCACCGCGGAGAAGGAGGAGAGAGAACCTTGAAACTTGCCTATCGGAGTGCGGACTGCGGCAACAATTACCGCTTGTCGCATAACTGATTCCAGATTATGTCGCTGCCGGGGAACGAAGTCAAGAAGTCAACACCGGTCCGGAGAATTTTCTTGCTTTTGCAGTCGGAACGGTTCAATCGTGGCGGCATAAATTGTGAGACGCCCCACCGGGGCGCCTCTACGACAGGCTTGAGAAACTTGTCTGGGGAAGCTTATTTGGGCAGTGGCGCGGGGGCCGTGCCGAAATTCAGTGGTTGCCGCCCGCGCCATGCCGTTCGCGCTACCGCCGTTGGTGGCCAGGGTTCTTGTTGTTTTCCCCCTCGTGCTGTCCCTGGTTCGGAGGATGGCCTTGCCGTTCCTGTGCGCCGCGGCCTTCATTCCGGCCTGCTTCCGGTGGGCGGGGTTCACGCGGATTACGCTGCACATTGGCAGGCGCGTTACTTCGATTCACCGGCTGCTCATATCTCGGCTGCGCCGGAGCGCCACGTTGCACTTGCCGATTGGGCGCTACCTCCCGCGGAGCATTACGCACCGGGCCCCTCTCAACGGGTGCAGGCGCTGCCTGCGCTGCCTGCCCTGCCTCGCGGCCACCTCTTACTTCACGTGGAGGCTCGTTGTATGGAACTGCTGCACGGGTCGCCCGCACAGCGCCGCTGCCTTGGAACTGGCCCGGCCTTGCTGTAGCGGCAACTCCCGGTCGGCCGTGATTTTCGCGGGCCCACTGCGCACGGTCAGTCCGCGCCCACTGTTCCTGCTGAACTTGCTGGTTGATGGCTCCGAAGCGCCGGCCTCGCTCCGCTGCCAGCTCCCCAGAAGTGGGACGGGCGTTGATTCCGCCAGGGCCGCCGTTATAACTGATGCGCGGACCTCGCTCGTTTACAACCACTTGCTGATTGTAAACGTTGAAGATGTTAACGTTGGTAATGTGGCTGACTTCGCGGTTGTAGAAGAACCTGTCGCCGTGCCAGTATCCGCCATAGTAGCCACGGCCCGGATAACCGAACCCGTAGTCGATTCCGCCGTAGAAACCGACAGTCGTTCCCCAGTAACCTGGATACCAGACGTAGCCGCTGTTATACCAGCCCCAGTAGCCTGGGGTCCAGAGCGCACCCACAAAGGGCGCCATCACCCACGTACCCGGCACCCAGTAGTAACCGTAGTCCTGGTCCCAGGCCCAGTATCCCGGCGTCCAGATATATCCTGGTCCCGGGCAAACCGGCTGCGCATAGACCGGTATGGCCGGCGGGCCAAAGCTGACAAATATACTCACTGAGGCGAACGATTTCGCCGGCGCGACCACCGTCGCCAGTGCCAGCAGCAACGATCCAGTCAGGCACGAAACCATCGTCCGTCGTGTCCACTTGCCACGCCCTGTCTTCAGGGAGGCAGGCGCAAAACCAGCCCCTGCTGCAGGGCTGCCTTCCGCTCCTGCGTTCGGGATTTCGGTAAAGATCTTCTTTTCTTCTGAGGACCTGAATTCTGACCCGTCGATGCTGAACTTGTTTTCTCTCATCGAAGCACCTCCTCAGGCACTTCCATTGCCGGGATGTCCTCCCATCTCCAAGCGACCCAGTGGCTCTTCGTAGGGCCATCCGGGCAGCCTATCGATTCCCAGTACGGTAGACGAGATGGTAGCGACTGGAGTTTCGTCCAGTAACAGGCAAGATATCCCTCGGTCCTTATGTTTAGGGAAGAGGCACGACCGTATCTGTCTCATTTAACATAGCTTCATCTGCAGCGGGGGCTTCTGGACTGGTAAGACTGGAACGAGTGATTTTACGTTTCCTTAACAGAAGAAAGCCCATTATTACCCGTTGGATGACCTTTTGCACCCGCCCCTTTCGGGGTATGGACTTCGACACCAAGGAGGCGTCAGGGAGAGCGAAGAAAAGGATGGAATGAGCAGAAGAGATTTTCTGATGAGTGTTGGGGTGACGGGAGGCGCAGCGGTGACGGCCGGTTCCGGAGCGCTGGCAGCGGCGCAGGATCCAACGCATGATGTAATCGAAACGTCACATTGCCGTAATGCTTGGTTAACTTCGCCACCATATGATTCCAGTTCGGGTCGGGCAACTGGGGGCGTTGTCCCGGCACCGTCCTGACGGGCACTGCCCTAATGTACCTGATTACTCGCGGTCCGTGAAAGCTCTTGATGGCTGCGGGCTGGAGTCTGTTGTCGTAGACCTGGCAGGCACTTACGTGGCAAGTTGATTTTTAATTCCTTCACTGAGCCGTAACCGTTCCTGCCGCTCATGGCGTGGTGTCGTCACCCGCCGGGTCTAATGTCCCTTTCCTTAGGTTAATTATTGTGAGGAGGATTTCTTGTGCGTATTAAAAAAGAGCTGCCAAGCTTGATTGTGATCATTGCGTGTTGCGTGCTGACCGCCTGGGCTCAGCAGACCGCCAGTGTTCACGGGCGGGTGCTGGACCAGTCCGGAGCAGCGATTCCTGGCGCAACAGCTTCTGTTACCAGCACGTTGTCCGGCACAACAACCGGCACTACTACCGATGCGCAGGGCCTGTTCAAGGTGGACGGCCTGGCCGCAGGCCGTTATGTAGTGACGGTAAAAGAATCCCACTTCCGTACTTACCGGGAACAGATTGCGTTAGGCTCGGGAGAGCAAGCCACCGTCACCGCAAAACTTGAAATTCAAACCGCTACTCAATCCGTGGAAGTTCATGCCAGCGCAGTGCCGGGCGCAACGCTTCAGCCATCGCAAGCTGAAATCCTGAAATCCAACCAGACCATCCGGGTGCTGGGCCGCAGGCAGATGGACGCGGTCGGCCCACTTGCCGGGGCTTCGCAGGTTATCTCCATGGCGCCAGGAGCCAATGTGGTCAGCTACGGAAGCACCGGGCAGCAGAAGGCCACCATCGCCATTAACGGAATCAACCAAGGTTGGGGCGGTTACGGCGGTTACACTTATCCCGGGTCGTTGGGCGTCACTCTGGACGGCATTCCGATTGTGGATGCCGGCACCGGATTGTGGCCGTCCGCTTCGCTTCCACAGACAAATATGTTCCAGAATACGAGTGTGACTTACGGGCCGGGTGATCCGCAAAACCGTTTTTACACGGATGTGGGTGGCTCCATCGAATTCACGCCCGTGCAACCCGCTTCCAAGGCGCACGTTGACGCCACGCTGAGCTTTGGCAGCTACAACCAGAAGAACCTTGAAGTCAATATGCTCACCGGCCTTTATCACGGCTGGTCAACCGTTGTGTCTGGCGGCCTTGGGAAAGGCGACAGCTTCCGTTCGGCCCAGGACGGCTTTGGGAACCCCGGCAAGGACGGAGCGATCTACGCCAAGACGACCAAATCTTTCCAGACCGGTATCTTTTCCGTGGGCGGCTACTACGCGAGGGCTGGTTCCTACCGCGCGCAGATTATTCCGACCACTGACGTGCCGGGCCTCACGATTTTTGGGCTTGATGCGCCGAACGCCCTGATCTACAGCCAGACAACCTCGGGCTTTTATAGCACACTGCCTTACAGCAGCTACAACAAGTACGACGTCAACGAACTGGGCATGCTCTACGCAAAGGAAACGTTCTTGCTGAGCAACACGACGGGCGTACAGAACAACACCTGGTTCACGCACGAGTCTCGCCTGCACGAGAGGAAGAACGACGTTTATATCCCCTCGGATGCGCAAGCTCAGGAGTGGAACAACCCGCACCACAACACAATCGGCGACCAGCTTGTCGTTAGCGAAAACCTTCCCTACAACAAGGTCTCAGAGGGCGGCTATTTCGTGCACGACATTTACAATAGCCGCAATAATTTCTTTAATCCGACGTATGGCGGTGACGGCCCGACTCAGGTCGTCAATGTCGGCGGCAAGATCCGTTCTTCTTACTTCATCCAGGACAATTTTGCTGCGTTCCTTCAGGACGACTTTCATCCGGTCGCCTGGCTGCACATCACCCCCGGAGTCCGCTTTGACCGTTACAGCACCAACTATTATTCCGGCACGCTTCAAGACTTTACTTTTCTGCCGGGCGTTGTGCTCAGCACCCACTGCCCTGAAACCGGCACGTCGACCAGCGGCAACACGAACGATCAGGCCGCAGCCTGCGGCAACCATCAGGCCCGCACGGCCGTTGAGCCGTCGGTAAACGCGGCCGTTGATGTGCGGTCATGGCTGACGCTCTACGGTGGTTATGTAAAGACTTACCGTTCGCCCTCGCTCGGTGGGGGCGGTGGCATTTTCCAGAACCAGGACGCCAACAAGTACTACCTGCTGGCCAGCGGCGCATATTCTCAGGCGGGCTTCAAAGCCCATTTCGCCCGGCTGGGTGGAATGAAGAACGTGTTGTTTGGCGCAGCTTATTACCATCTAAACTATTCCAATGAGCAGTTGTCCGTTGAGCTTGGCAACGGCAACGTGATCAACACCAGCGGCAGTTCCACCTACAACGGCGTCAACGCCTACTTTGACATTGACCCGCTCGGCGGATTGCATATGTTTACGAACCTGAACGGCGAGGGCGCCAGCTACTCGCAGTTTGTGAGCGGCGGTGTTGAGTTTGCCGGGTTGCCGGTGCCCTATGTGCCAGCGGAAACATGGAACACCGGCGCCTATTACGTCGTAGCACCCCACGAGCGCACGCTTGTCGAGCCTCGCTTCTGGTTCCAGTTTGTCGGCCCGCAGCATATCTTTGATAACTGCGGTCTGGTGAACGGGGCTTGCACTACGGCGGTCCCTAGCAAACTGAACATGCCATCTTATGAAACAGCCAACCTGTCATTCAACGTGCCCCTGGTGAAGCACGTGGCCCTTGACCTCAACATGCTCAACCTCTTCAACAAGAAGTACAACACTTACGAGTACATCTCCTCCGGCGGCTACTATGGCACTTCCACCGGCGGGTATACTTTCGCTTATCCCGGGCAGCCGTTCACTGTTTACGGCAGTGTCCGATTTTCCTTCTGATAGGAAAGCTGGAAAATTACCCTCTCAGACGTTGACGCCGCGGCGTTGTCGCTACTGCGATCACGCGCCAGCCTGTTCCAACAGCGCGTTCAATTGCGACAACGAGGTAACGCGCGGGCATGTTGCATCGGGATATGCGCCCACATGGTCGATCAGAATTCCGCGCAGTCCGGCGAGTTCAGCGCCACCGATGTCCGTTGGATAGGTGTCGCCCACGTAGATCGCTTCGCCGGGCTTGAAGCCGGCGCGTTCGAGCCCCATCTCGAAAATCTCGGGGTGCGGCTTTTCAACGCCCACAACCGAAGAGTCGATCACAAACTCCAGAAACTGGTCGAGGCCCGCCGCCTGGAGCTCGCCTTCCACGCTGCCGTCGGAATTTGAGATCACGGCCAGATAGTAACCCGCCGACTTCAGTGTCCTCAGTGCCGGAATGGTGTCGGGCATCACCTTCGACCAGGTGCGGGTGTCCCGAAATCCGGCGATGATATGGTCGAGAGCTGCCGTCCGCGTCTCCTTCGGAATAGCAAGCTGTTCCAGCAAGGCACGCAGATAGAATTCCCAGAAGACATGATTGCTGGTTCGCGGCACGTGGCCTTCCCTGATCTGCGGCCAGAGCACTTCATCCAGTTTCTTTTTTCCGGCGCGTTCCGCCTCGTGGAACTGCTCGGCGCGAGCCGGGAAGCCAGCCACCGCCAAATCCTGAGCAAGCTTTTCAACCTGTGGAAAGAGCAGCGTGTATCCTGCGTCCAGAAAAATCGCGCGTACGGGTTCGTCCATTCAGATCATTTCCTTTTTTCGGGCCGGCACTTCGGCCGGCGCCCAATATTTTGCTGTTATGCCAACACCGCCTGCCGAATCTGCGCCAGCAACTGTTGCTTCTCGTCTTCCGGCAGGAAGGCGGCGCGCGCGGCGTTCTCGCAAAGCCCCGCTATCTGATCTGCGGAAAGCAAAAACTCTGCCGCGGCCATCGAAAGTTCCTGCCCGATAGATGTTCCGAACAGGGCCGGGTCGTCCGAATTCAAGGTTATCGTCACGCCGGCATCCAGAAAAGTCCGCAGCGGATAGTCACCAAACGCCGGAATCAGACCGATCGAGACGTTGCTGCCAGGACAGCCTTCCAGCGGAATTCCACGCTCGCGCAGCAACGCCATCACTTCCGGATCGCGAGCGGCAGTGAGGCCGTGGCCAATCCGCTCTGCTTTGAGCAATTCAACCGCATCGCGCACGCTTTCAGGACCGCAGGTTTCTCCCGCGTGGGCCACCGTGTGCAGGCCGCAGTCGCGCGCCTCGCAAAAGACGGCGCCGAACAGGTTGGCCGGACCGCGTACTTCATCACCGCCAACTCCCAGCGCAACAACTCCTTCCGACCGGTAGCGGCTTGCCCAGTGCAGCACCTCGCGGGTGTGTTCCGCGCCGAAATGGCGAATGGCGTCGAAAATCCAGTTGACCCGCAAGCCCAGGCGTGCGCCAGCCTCGAGCGAGGCAGCCCGAACGGCTTCATATATCCGATCGAGCGACTGCTGTTTCCACAGAACTACACCCGCCGCCAGCGTGATCTCTGCATACTTCACGTTCTGCTCTGCCAGCCACTCCATCAGGCGGACCGTAGCCAGGGCATAGTCTTCCGGAGTTTCCAGCAGCTGCACCGCGAACTTGAAGGCTTCAATGAAATCGCCGAATGTCGCGTAGCGATACCCCTGCTTCTGTCGATCGAGGACCCACCGCTCGATTTTGCTTACCATGCTGTTCCTGCCGCGCGAAAGCTCACGGAACGTTTCGGGCCGCAGGCTTCCCTCCAGGTGCAGATGCAGTTCCACCTTGGGCAGCCTGGAGATAAATTCTTCAGAAAGGGACATCGTGGGCTTCCTCCAGAGGGTAATCTGGCAGTTGCCGCAAGCCGCCCTGCCCGCGGGGGAAAAGTTCGGAATTCTTACTGCCGGGGCAATTCAGGGCTGCCGGCGTTAAGCCACGCGCTGTACCAGTAGGAGCCGATATCATGCGCAGCCTCGCTGATTTCCTTCATCGCAATAGAACCCACGCGCGAATAGAAGTTATCAAAATATGCATCCGTGTAACCCCGCTGGCCGTTTATGGCCACATAATCGGCAAGCACAATCTGGTCCACCCAGGTGTTCGATTCCAGGATCATCTGGAAGGCGTATTCGGTGGGGTCATTCACTTTGGAAGCACTGTCCGGGCGAAACATAAAAAAGTGGGAATAGCGTTCCACTAGCTCGTACCCAAAGCGCCTACCAAGGCCGTTCTGGCCGGTCATCTGCCCGTTGTAATTCTCTGTGGTATGCATCGGGTCGTGGGCGTCCGCCACGTAGAAAGCCAGGGCGGCGCTGTCCAACTGGACCTGTTTCCAGTCTTTCGCGCGGAAGGCGTTGGTCAGCTTCAGGCTGTATTCACCAATCTGCCAGGGCAGAACGCCGTTTTGCGTGATGCGCTTCAACCCATATTGGCGCACGGCCAGCTTGTACGAATGCGGTAGGTCCAGATAAGGAAACATTCCATACTTGTTCAGATAGATGAAGTGCCGCATTCTCTCGTAGCGGTCCTTCTCCATCCACTCGTAAGGGTCGGTCGCGTGCTGAAGAATGAAGGTGCGGTTTGCCTGGAAATAGTTGCGTAGTTCCGGAGGAAGGGTGCCGATGGCCCAATCGTCCGCCAGGCGGTGGGCCTGGGGGCCCCATGCGCCGGCGGGAGAAACTGTTGCAAGCAGACCGGCAACGAAGACAAATAGCGCCGCCAGGACACGCACACCGGTCCTTCGGCGGCAGGGGATGCATTCAGAAGATGCGAACGCGGGTTCCATCCTGTTTGTTTTTTGTGACATCACTCGCCCAACCGTCCCTATTTTACAGCATGCTACAAGGCTTTTGCGCCGTTCTCGGCAGTCACCCGGCCAAGCAAACTCGCCGTTATCTGCCCGACTGTCCGGCGTTTCTTGACTCCTCGCGGGCAAACTCACTGTGGTGGCGGCTGTAAGTAAAGTAGATCGTAAGCCCGATCACCAGCCAGATCAGAAACCGCAGCCAGGTCTCCACCGGCAGGCTAGCCATCAGGACCAGGCAGCAGGCCACCGAAGCAAACGGAATCAGCGGGACCCATGGAACGCGAAAGGCGCGATGGCGTTCCGGCTGCGTCCGGCGCAGCACCAGCACACCCAGTGATACCAGCATGAAAGCAAACAGAGTCCCAATGTTCGAAAGGTCGGCGAGGGTCCCGATGTTGAAAATCCCGGCCGGGATGGCGACAAACAGGCCCGCCGTCCAGGTGCTGACGTGCGGCGTGCGAAACCTCTTGTGGACCTTTGAAAACGCTCGCGGCAGCAAGCCGTCGCGCGACATGGCAAACCACACGCGAGCCTGTCCGAGCTGGAAGACCAGCAGCGAGCTCAGCATCCCTGTCAGCGCGCCAATCGTCACCCAGCGCTCCACCCCGCGCAGGCCGATGGCGGCCAAGGCGTTAGCCACCGGAGCGGCGTTGCGCAACGCTTGCCAGTTCTGGATTCCCGTCAGCACAATCGCCACTGTGCAGTAGAGAATGGTGCAGACAATCAAAGAGGCGATGATGCCGAAGGGAACGTCTTTCTGCGGATTGCGGCACTCTTCTGCAGCGGTGGAAACGGAGTCGAACCCGATGTAGGTGAAAAAGACGATGGCCCCGCCCGTCAGCACACCCTGAAAACCGTTGGGCATGAACGGCGACCAGTTGGAGGGATGCACGTGGCCGGAAGCCCAGATGACGAAGATCATGATGGCGGCAATCTTGACCCCCACCATGAAGTTGTTAGCGCCGGCGCTTTCTCGTATGCCCACCACCAGAATGACGGTGAGTATCATCACCACCAGAAAGCCCGGCAGGTTGAAATAGGACCCCGTGAAGTGCAGTGATGAGTTGAGCATGGGCTCAGACAGCCTGGCGGGCAGGCTGATTCCGAAGTTGTGCAGCAGGCTGTCGAAGTAAGCGGAATAGCCAACGGCAACCGCCATGTTGCTGACCGCGTATTCCAGGATCAGGTCCCAGCCGATGATCCACGCCACCAGTTCACCCAGCGTCGCATACGTGTAAGTGTACGCGCTGCCGGCGATGGGAATCATCGAGGCCAGCTCCGCGTAGCAGAGCCCCGCAAGCCCGCAGGCAATCGCCACCAGAAAAAACGAAAGCGCAATGGCAGGTCCCGCGCCGGGTCGCCCCGCCGTCCCAATCGCATGCTCGCCGTGCAGAAGGACGCTCAGTAGCGGCGCCTTCAGCAGCGAGTGCACCTCAAGGCTTTCGCCCGCCGCGGCCGTGCCCGTCAGCACAAAGATGCCGGCGCCGATGATGGCCCCGATGCCTAGGGCCGTCAAAGACCACGGGCCAAGCGTCTTGCGAAGCCGGTGTTCGGGCGCTTCGGCGTCCGAAAGCAGCTTGTCGATGCTCTTGGTGCGAAGAAATTGTGGCGTCAACGCACTCCTTTGGGTAAGCGGCCGCAAGCCGTGGAGCGGCGATTAACGCCTGCCTTCCACGGCCGAGCCGAAATAGTGCAGTGCCCGCCAAGCGGCAATACGGCGCGGGCGGAACTCCCCCCGGATGCCGCAGGAAGCCTGCCGGGCATTCCCTGTTAGCGGTGGCTCACACCCGGGCCTCGCTTTTTGACCTTGGGCCTGTGCGAACCACGCGGCTCGGTCTGCTTGGGCTTGGGCGGCTGCTTCTTGCGCGCCGCTCGCTTCAACTTCTTACGTTCTGCTTTGTCTTTAACTGACTTTGTGTTCACCTGTTTGTCTCCTGCTTCCTTGATGCAATGGATCTGTGCTGCCCGTTCCTCGGTCTTCCGCCCCTGCCGGCGACGGGACTGGGCGTTCAGCATCCTTGAGAGCCGCTAAAAGCTCTTCCGGACCTTTCCATCCCACAATTTCGCGGATGATGAGCCCCTGATCGTTAATGACAAACACTGTAGGAACAAAGTGTACGCCAAACCTCTTAAGAAGTGTTCGTTTGCGGTCGAGCAACACCGTAAAACTATACTGCTTGTCCTTCAGGAAATCTCTGACCGTCGCTTTGTCCTCATCGTCCACAGCCAGGACAGCCACATCCTTGCGCTCCTCAAAGATCTTTTGCAAGGCGGGCAATTCTTCCTTGCAGGGCGGGCACCATGTGGCCCAGAACGTCAGCACTACGGTCTTGCCCTTGAAATCACTAAGCCTGACCTGCCGGCCCTCAATGTCCTTCAGGGCAAAGTTCGCCGCCGATGCCCCTGTAAACCCCTCCCGGATGCCCGGCAGGTTCAACGCAGCAACGCAACGGGAACCCTCAGGAGGTGTAAACGTGAAGAAGCGCGCGGGGTGCGTGGCATTCGTGCCGATTTCCCTGATGCGAAGGGTGTCAGTCACAAGGGACCGCCGCTCTGAATCAGCAATGGTCTGAACGGTCCTCTCGCGCAACACAAGATAACTTGACTGGTCAATCCACAACTCGTCGCTAAGGTTTTTCAGGTGGAAAACAACCCGGTAGCAAGGGGTCTTCCTCCCCTGGAACTCAACCGCCTGATCCCCCTTAAAGGACGCCTGCCTTTCGAATTGCCACAGCTTCACATACCGGCCAACCAGCAAGTTTTCGATCTGCCCCAGCAGATCGGCCTGGCTGTCGGCATACTGGGGTGATCCCGGATTCGCAGTGGCCTCAACCTGTTTCATTTCCGTATACGTTTTCTTCTTGTACGCATAATGCCACGTTGTCTTGCCGTCGTTCACAATCAGGATATTGGGCCCTTCGCCGGTCAGATCCATTCGCATATGCCTCTTCCCGTCTGCGTCCAGTGTGATCACTGAGCTCTGGGAGGAGCCAAACCGGGAGTCCAGGTAAGCGTCCTCTCGTACCGCCACAATGTGGTAATTCTGAAGGTGGCTGTAAGTGGAGCCCATCCTCCGCAGAAGGTCGCCCACCCTTGGTGCTGCGGAAAATGTCGTTCGCGCCATCAGAAGCGACGCGGCAAAACAGGCGGCACACACCCAAAGATTGGATGTCCTCTTCCGGGGCTTCATCGCGGAAGGCACATCCTGCCGGTTTCTCTGTTTGCTGCGGGCAGACAAGCTTGCCATGGGTTCACCTTCCGCCATCCCGGTCCATTTACCTCAGGCCTTCTCAAGCGACGCGTAACGTTCGACCAGCTTCTTGCGGCCGTAGCCGGGAAAACTGACGGTCACCTTGGTGTCCTCGCCCTCGCCTTCAGAAGCAAGCACCGTCCCGACTCCATACTTGGGGTGGCGTACCTTCGACCCCTGCCGCCACCGGGGCGCAGCCGCCGGCCTTGAACGCGGAATCGACGGCTCCGGGGCAGGAACCGGAGGCTTCCATCCGTGCCCGCGCTGGGAGAAGAACTTTTCGATACCGTCAACCGAATTGACCGCATTGTCCCAGGTCGTGCGCGGCCGGGAAGCAAACATCGTAACATTGAGCGGCTCAATAAGCTCGTGCGGAATTTCGCTCAGGAAGCGCGAGGGCAGCGAGCCTTCCTGCGCCTGCCGACCGTAAATCCTCCGCTCGCGAACCCACGTGAGCACCAGCCGGTCACGCGCGCGCGTCATGCCAACGTAGCAGAGCCGGCGCTCCTCTTCGAGCGCGGCATCGTCGTCGACTGAGAGCTTGTGCGGAAACAGTCCCTCCTCCATGCCAGCCAGGAAGACGACGGAAAACTCCAGTCCCTTGGCGCTGTGCAGCGTCATCAGCGTGACACGGGCGTGCTCGTCATAACTGTCGGCGTCTGAAACCAGCGCGGCGTGATCCAGGAATTCTGACAGCCGCTCGCCGCGCTCTTCGGCTTCCGCAGCCGCATTCACCAGCTCGCGCAGGTTTTCAATCCGGCTCTCGGCAGCCGGATTGTTCTCCGCGTCCAGGACGTCCACATAGTGCGAATGGTCGAGAATGGCGCGAAAAAACTCGCTGAGAGAAAGTCTCTCGTGGTCGGCCGCCAGCCTGCCGATGAGCGAATAGAAATCCTCCAGCGCTTTCAGAGCGCGGTTTGAGAATATCCCCGCGCCGCTGCCGATTGCCTGTTCCAGCGCCTCCCAGAGCGACAGGCTGCACTGACTGGCAAGTGCCTGCAACTGGTCGATGGTCGTTTGGCCAATGCCGCGCGGCGGCGTATTGATGATACGCAGCACGGCGGAAGAATCGCGCAGGTTGTTGGCCAGGCGCGCGTATGCCAGCGCGTCCTTGATTTCCGCGCGGTCGTAGAAACTGGTCCCACCCACCACGCGGTAATCGATGCGGTTCCTGCGCAGAGCTTCTTCCAGAGCCCGCGATTGCGCATTGGTGCGGAACAGCACGCCCACGCTTTCCACCAAATCCTCAGCGAGCGCTTTCGCAATCTCGTTGGCGACAAACCAGCCTTCTTCGTCAGAGTTGCGCGCTTCGTAAAGTCCCACGCGCAATCCCGCGCCGCGGTCGGTACGCAGTGCTTTCCCTTTGCGCCGGATGTTGTTGCTCACTACCGCCGTGGCCGCGTCCAGAATCATCTGCGTCGAGCGGTAGTTCTGCTCCAGGCGGATCATGGTGGTGCCGGAATAATCGTGGTCAAAGTTCAGAATGTTTTCGATGTCCGCCCCGCGCCAGCGGTAGATCGACTGGTCCTCGTCGCCCACTGCGCAGATGTTTTGCTGCGCGCGTGTCAACTGGCGGATCAACTGGTACTGGATGCGATTGGTGTCCTGGTACTCATCCACCATGACGTAGCGGAAACGCCGGTTATATCCCTCTGCAACCTCCGGCGCATCGTCAAACAGCGCCACAGTTTTGAGCAGCAGATCATCAAAATCGAGCGCGTTCGATTGCCGCAGTTTGCTTTCGTAACGCTCGAACAGCGCGGCGAGATTGCGCGTCGAGGGATCATAGGCGCCATCCTGCATCTTCTCTGGCGAGACACCCCGGTTCTTGGCGGCGCTGATGCGGGCCAGCACCGCGCGCGGCGAACTGATCCAATCGCTCAGGCCCAGTTCCTGGCCGGCAATTTTGACGGCGCGCTGCTGATCGTCTTCATCGTAAATCGTGAAGTCGCGCGTGTATCCCAGTCGCTCGATGTGCCTCCGCAAAACGCTGACACAGAATGAATGGAAAGTTGAGATGTGCGGCTGGGTTGCAATCCGTCCCTGCAGCAGCACCGCCACTCGGTCCTTCATCTGGTCGGCGGCCTTATTGGTGAACGTCACGGCCAGAATGTTTTCCGGCGGGATACCGCACACCTGGATCAGGTAGGCGATGCGGTAAGTGATGACGCGCGTTTTGCCGCTGCCCGCCCCCGCCAGGATCAACAGCGGGCCGTCCGTGTGTTCCACGGCAGCGCGTTGCTGCGCGTTAAGCTGTTCCAGTAATGAATTCATTCCGGGTCTTCAGGCAGGAAGTGCTCGCGGCGGTCCCCCTCGGCGCGGTCCCTGCGTGTCCAATCATTGCGGCGCCCGTCACGGCGGGAAGGGCACACCGCAACAGGTGAAGTCCTGATTGTACACGATGCGAAGCGAACCACCAAACGGCAGCGCCAGAGGGCAGTGTCTGAAATGTGCGTGATCATTTGCTATGATTTACTTGCCATGTTACCAGAGCGTGTAACAACCCCGTCAATGATCAATTTCGGGGCGATCATTCGGCACCTTTGGCAGCGCGCAGTTGCGCACGTGAAAAGCGACCATGCTGACTATGACGAGAACGCACTGAAGGCGCTCGGTGAAGAAAACGCCTCAAATCGCAGCGATACCATTCGTCGCTGGTTTCAAGTATATCGAGTCTTCAGGGTTCGGGGAATTGGAACTCAGGGAAACGAAATAGTGGACGCCTTCTTAAGGTGGGCCGATTCTAGAGACCGCGAGAGAAACCTCGACACTGCAGCGGCATTGTCCGAGGCGCACAAGGAGCTGAAGACGCTTATATGCAACGCCTACACACGCAACCCGCAAAACAAACCGCGGGAGTTCACATCTCTGACCTCGAAAGCCTTGTGGTTGTGCTATCCAGACAAGGTTCCCATGTTTGATGGGTATGCGCAGCGTGCATTATGGGTCTTGGCCAAACTTGAGATCGGTATTGCTACACCTCCCAACGGATCCGACGCCGACGACAACTATTTCCAGTTTGTGTCGGCGTGGAAGCATTTTTACGGAAGCTATTCGGCCGAGATCAGCAATCTGGACACAAACGGCTATCCGTACCGGGTTAGAGTGTTCGACAGAATCCTATGGCTGATCGGGAAGGAGCAGTACACAGTTTCGGCCTAGAGCCGGTCAACGCAGGTTCCAGACACTACCCGCCAGAGAAGGACACACGTGCATCACTTGGAGTGAAACGGCCTTCGGCGAAAGCCTGCCCGTTACATCCCTCCCAGCTGTTTGCGGTCCATCTGTCTCCGGATGGCGCCCGGGTCGTCAAGCTCCGCCGAGGGCGGCAAGGGCAGGCCACGACTGGCGAAGTAATCCGGGTCGCGCGCTTTGGCAGGGTCGAAAATACGCGAATCCTCCGGCAGCGGCGTGTATGGGGTAAAGTCCGGCTTATCGGTAAAGCTGCCGGCCAGGCAGGTGGCGGCCGCGTCGAACTGGTTGATCGGCGGGACGCCGAAAATCAGGTCAAAAGTCTTCAGGATGCTGAGCATGCTTTCGTGGACGTGCGAAACGCCACGCCGCGAATACGGGCTGATCACCATCAGCAGGCTGCGGTGGGCATCAACGTGGTCCTGGCCGTTCTGCGCGTCGTCTTCGGTCACAAAGATCGCCATGTTCTTCCAGAACGGGCTGTGAGAAAACAGTTCCACCATCTTGCCCAGTGCCAGATCGTTGTCTGCTACGTAGGAGGCGCGATAAGGATATCCGTCACTCGGGCGCGGCTTGGCCGTGTGATCATCGGGCAGCCAGATGTACATGAACTGCGGCATCGGCTGCTTGCCGCTCACGTAGCGCTCATCGAATTCCTGCTTGAACTGCTTGAAGCGATATTGGTCTGGTATCGATGTATTGAAATCCGGATAAGTGCGTGAGGTGTTCTGGAACAGGACTTCCGGCATGGGCATGTTGACGGCTTCGCGGACGCCGGTCGGTTCCGATCCGCCTTCTTCCGTGTAGCCAGCCACTTCCAGGTTTTCTCCGTAATTGCGGAAGGTAATGTGGTGGCGCGCAAGATGTTCCCACAGCGACCCGGCTTCCAGAAAATCTTCCGGCGAAGGTGAAGTGCTCCCGATCTCGAGGCGTCCCGGCGCATTCTGGTCCGGCACAAAGTCAAACTGGCCTCCGTAACCCGCCGGCCAGGCAGATTCGAATTCCGTGTTGGGATAATTCCCCACCAGCCAATGGTGCCCGTCCA
>JAJYLL010000175.1 GCA_021787735.1 Acidobacteriota bacterium
TACTGCATCTTAGAGGGGGTTCCACCGTTATGCCGTACTGTCCAAATTGCCTTACAGAGTATGTCGAAGGAACCTCTGAGTGCGAAGACTGTGGGATACAACTCCTTCCCGGTTCTCCTCCTCAGACCGAGAGCGAAGCAGATTCCGGCGGCGGAACCGGCAAAGTACTCGGAGGATGGTTTCGGTCGCTGGTGGGAACCGGAGCGGAGGATGAAGGCCAGGAAGTCAAAGTTGTGCGAATAAGGACGTTCTCGGGCGGCACGGCTTCACTCGACGCGAGTCTTGCGCGCAATCTCTTGCGCGCGAGCGGAATCCGTTCCGTTCTTGAGGGCGAGACGTCAGCCGAGCTTCTGCCTGTGCTGGAGGTTTCCATCTTAGTCAGGGAAGACGATGCTGAGCGGGCTGCGGAAATTCTCAGCAATTACTTTGACAAGCCCGGGCCTATTCTGGCCGACTAGCTCACTTTTTGTTCGCCTCCGATTTTCCCGTCGCGCTGTGAGAACGCTTGGCCTCCTGCTTCAGTTTGCGCCGTAGTCGCCGGATAGCGTTGTGCACGCCTTTTGCTTCATCGGCCTGCTTCTGGGAGGGAAGGACGTCGAGGTACTTTTCGTAAGTGTCAAGAGCTTCGCGATTCTTGCCCGTCTTCTCATAAACCTTGCCCATTCCAAGGTAAGCCGGAGCGTAGTAGGGATCGTCCCTGGCGGCTTCCTCGTATCGGCTGAGTGCGCCAGGATAGTCCTTGCGTCGGAAATAGAAGTTGCCAATCTCCACGGATTGCCTGGCTGAAGGCGGAACGTAATGGAAGGAGTCTTCCAGTTCGTCAGGAGCGGGTGCGCTATTTTGTGCGAACAACCTTATGGGCAGGCCCGCAAGACCGATTGCGGAAAGCAGGAAGACCGTTAGAATACCGCGCATGCTTTGATTCTCCACTCACGCTGGAATGGAGTCAACCGCGCATCGCGGCAAATGGCTTCCGCCGTATTTGCTGTGCCTACGGCGCGTGCCAATCCATGCGGACAATATCCTGCGTGCCGGTGTCTTTAAGGAGCAGGGGCTCATCGTCAGGCGTCAGGCCGAGCCAGGTGCCATAATAGCCCGCCAGTTGGAACCCTTTGAGGCTCGCTATTTGTTCAATCTTCCGGTTGCGGATATCCAGACGCATGACTCCGGGGTTCTGCAACGTTTGAAGGAAATAAATATATTGCCCGTTGTGTGACCAGCAGGGGTAGCCGACCGTGGCGTCAGTCACAATCGCCCACTTTCTGGTCTTGAAGTCAAACATCTTGAGCCCATGGGAATTGGAGGGAAGGGCGGCAATGTATTGGCCATCGGGCGACCAGCGCGGGGAAAACAACCCTTCGGAATCAGGCAGTGACGACACTTTATGAGTCTTCATGTCAAGGATCTGAATGCTTGTTTGAGCGCTCACCATGCTACTGCTGCCAAAGGCTATGGAATTGCCATCCGGCGACCAGACCGGATCCGCCTGAGGCTGCTGGCTTTCAGCATCGGGAATCAGTTTGCGCGGCGCGCCTCCATCGGCTGAAACCAGATAAATTCGTGAGGGCTTGCCGGGTTGGTTTGAATAAAAAGCAATCTCCTTCCCGTCAGGGGACCAACGAGGAAGTAATGCGTGGAGTGATGAGGAACTGAGTTGGAGTTTCTCGCTCCCATCCGCGTTGCTCTCCCACAAGATTCCTTCGGGATAAGACACATAGGCAACCCACTTACCGTCGATCGAGAAGGTCACATCACCCGCGGAAATCCCGCCAAGATAAGGCACGAAGGCCGAGGTCTGGCTGTCATAGCGGTCGAGTTCACCACGCATGAAGCCGGCAACCGCATAAAGCTTCCTGCCGTCCTTATCTGGCAGCGGGTCGGAGTACGTGATGGCGCCGGACGTCAGTTGTACCGGTGCGTGGCTGACTCTGCGCAGGGGATTCCTTCTTTCGCGCACGGCCCAAATCTGGCCCTCAGACTCGAAGACAAAATATTTGCCGTCCGGAGTCCACTTTCCGCAGCATTCACCGGACTCTGAACGCCAGCCGGGGAAAAGCTGGCGAAGCCCTGTGCCATCGGCCGATATCTGCCAGAGTGAAGAGTGTAGCGTCTTGAGATCGACGATGCTAAAGCGGATTTGCTTTCCGTTAGGCGCCCAGGCAGGCATTAACGCACTTCCCGGCAGGGAAGCAAGCTTTTGGGAATTTGCTCCGTCGCCATCACCAAGAAAGAGATTGTTACCTTCTGCGTAAATCAGCTTCCTGCCGTCTGGCGACCAAGCGCCGTCATAGCCGACCAGATTAGCCAGTCGTCGTGGCGAGTTTCCCAGGATCGGCATTGCCCAGAGTGCGCCCTCGATACCCAGGCCTGTCCTTGCCATAAGTAGCAGGTTCGACCCGTCTGGCGAGACGTTCCTGATGACCATATTGGCCAGCGGCGTGTGCATCGGTATGACATCGCCGCCTGTCACTGAGACCTGTGCGATGGGAGTCGTGAAGCCCGGCCCTACTTCCTCCAGGTAGAGCCGTGAGCCGTCCGTGCCCATCAGTGATTTGGGAATGCCGTCGTGGGTGATCTGTACGTAATCGGACAAACTGGGCGGTGGCAGAGGCGGAGTCAGCCAGTAAATCAGAATGGCCGCCAGCACGCCCAGCACAGCCAGACCGCCGGCAAGAGATTTCTTATGCCTTTTGACAATCGCCGCGATCATCTCGGAATCGGAGCCAGTATCTTCGGCTCTCGATTGCAGGTGCAGACGGCCTTCGACCTCTGGGGGGAGTTCAGAGTGCTCGCCAGTATGAGAGTGCGCAGAACTCGTATCGCGTTTCAAGCGCTTGAGGTCGGCGCGAACTTCCGCTGCACCCTGATAGCGAAGGTCGCGATCCTTTTCCAGGCACTTGCTGATGATGCGATCAAGTTCAGGCGGCAGATCGGGGTAGAGTTGCGTGGCCGGCGCCGGGTCCTCGGCAAGAATCCTGTGGAAGATCACGGCGGTTGTGCCGCCGCTGAACGCCTTCCGGCCGGTCGCCATTTCATAAATAACCGCTCCAAAGCTGAACAGGTCCGTACGCGCGTCGAGCGCCTCGCCGCGTGCCTGTTCCGGACTCATGTATGCCACGGTTCCCATGGTTGTGCCGGGACTGGTCAAATGTTCCCGGTCAATAGCGGGTACAGGCAATTCTGGCGTAGGGATATCCCCATCGCCGCTTCCAGTTACCGCCGATGCCGCCGCCCGAGCAACGGCAGACATCATCAATTTTGCCAGGCCGAAATCGAGAATCTTCGCCTGCCCTCGGCTGGTGACAAAAATGTTCCCCGGCTTGATGTCGCGATGAATGATGCCTTTCTGGTGGGCAGTGTCCAGGGCGTCGGCAATCTCAATGGAGAGATCGAGCAATTGGGAAAGGTGTAGCGGCGGCTTTACGCCGTCATGTGGCGAGGTAAACTCGCCGCTACCTGCCGGCGGTGAGGACACCGCCGTTGTGGCGAGCCGATCTTTCAGCGTCTGGCCTTCCAGTAACTCCATTGCGATGAAGGGTCGGCCTTCGTGCTCGCCAATCTCGTGGACAGTGCAAATGTTAGGATGGTTCAGTAATGCAGCGGCCCGTGCCTCACGCCGGAAACGTTCCAGCTTCTCAACGTCTTCCGAGAACTTTTCGGACAGAAATTTCAGAGCAACGTGGCGGTTCAGTGTGGTGTCTTCGGCCTTGTACACCACGCCCATGCCCCCGCCGCCGAGCTTCTTAACAATGCGGTAGTGGGATACCATTGCCCCCGCCAATTGGGGACCTTTTTCCTCTGGCCCGCTCATCCCGGAGTCTTCGCCGAACAGACTACCCCCGGCGACCTCGATGGCCGGAGTTTCCAGAAAGCTTCCGGCCTCTTGGCGTGCCGCCAGCAGCGACCTGACTTCGCGTTCCAGGGCTTCGTCGCCCGCGCACTCCTGCCGCAAGAATCCTTCACGCTCTTCGGCCGGGCGCTGCAATGCAGAATGCATCATCTCGTCCACTTGTTTCCAGCGTTCAGTGTTCATCGGCGTTTCCTCGGCTAAGTTCGCGGTAAAGCCAGGCTTTAGCCGTGGTCCAGTCGCGCTCTACCGTCACGGGCGAGACTTTGAGTACCTCGGCTGTTTCTTCCACGCTGAGCCCACCGAAAAATCGCATTTCGACCACTTGGGCTTTGCGCGGGTCAAGCTGTGCCAGGGCATTGAGTGCGTCATCGAGTGCCAGCCACTCTTTCGCCCGGCTGCGGTCCGCCACCGCCGCCTCTTCCAGTGAGACATGCTCCACCCCGCCTCCTCGCTTCAGGTTATGCCGGCGCGCATGCTCCACCAGGATGCGTCTCATCAACTGGGCTGAGACCGCAAAGAAGTGGTTGCGGTCCTGCCATTGCATGTGCTTGTAATCTACCAGGCGAACGTAAGCTTCGTTGACGAGCGCAGTGGTCTGCAGGCTGTTGGCGTGTTCACGCCTCAGGTAACGGCGCGCCAGGCGGCGCAGTTCGTCGTAGACAATAGGCGTGAGCCTGTCCAGCGCTTCCCGGTCTCCGGCGCTCCAGGCGCGGAGCAGGTTGCTCGCCTCCAGAGATGTTGGCATCTCCACCTCATTTCTGTCGGCCTTGGCGGTAGCTCTTTGTTAGGATTATACTCCCCACAATCCGAATAACCAAGTTTGCCGCGATAACCCCGATGTCGAATAAATTTTCGTCACAGATGATAATTTTGGCTTCCATTTCGCGCCTTACAGATTGAGGGCGGAAAGGCAACCGAGGCCGCCTAGAACAGAAATCGGATGGGATGCCATCCGAGCCGCCTACGGCAATCCAACCTTGGAGGTGCGTGATGAAAACGATTCGAAGCTTAACGATTCTGGCAGGACTTTCGGTGATGGTCTTCGTGCTGGGCGCGGCTGGGGCAAGAGGCCAAGTTATTACAATGCCGAGATTTGCCGGCTCTTTCACCCTTCCCCTTGACGCCGTGTGGGATCAGATGACCCTGCCGGCCGGGGAATATCGTGTGTACTACGGGTACTCAGACCACGGAGGAGCCACGCTTGTAAACATAGTCGGCAAAGGGAAAGGGAGCGTGCACGGTACCCTCATTGCAAAGGTGCCCACGGGCGTTTCGGCAACGAAAAACTCCCTTGTTTGTGTCCGCCACGGAGACACTCTTATTGTCCGTTCGCTTGAAATACCTGAGATCGGCGAGGCAGTTGAGTTCCCAGTGCCCAAAGGGGCAAAACTCATGGCAACCAATTGGAAGCACACAGGATACACTGAGTTGGCGGAAGGGCCCATGCTGATCCAGCGTATCCCCGTTACACATGCTGCTGAATAGCACACCGATTGAATTTCTCGAACGCGATAGACAAGCCCCCTCCAAGGATATTTCCGCGGAGGGGGCTTGTTCTATTTACCTGACCAAAGCCTGTGCCTTCTCCCACCAGGCGTTTCGGGA
>JAJYLL010000067.1 GCA_021787735.1 Acidobacteriota bacterium
TGCGCGCGATGATTCGCCGCTGCTGCAGTTGCTGCAGGATGACAGCCGGCCGCCTTATGTAAAGGATCCTCACCTGTTTGTCATGCGGCTTACTGCCGCAGCCAACGGAAAACCCATCGCCACGCTGGTCAACTGGAGCGACCATCCTGAGACCCTCGACAGCAAGAACACCCTAATTACGGCCGACTATCCGCATTGGCTTTGCCAGTATGTCGAAGAGCACGAAGGCGGGACGGTGGTATTCATGAATGGTTCAATCGGCGGGCTGCTTTCGACACTCGGCGATCAGGTATCGCTACTTGACCCGCAGACCGGTCAGGTGGCGAAGGATGGAACATGGGAAAAGGCAAAGCTTGCGGGTGACGCCGTTGGAGAAATGGCCGTTCGCACGCTTCGCCGAGACGGGCAGAGAGTGAATGTGGACCAAATGGTGATCAGGAGATCTGTCATCTATATTCCCTTGAGCAACCGCTTGTTTCGGCTCGACGAAGGCATGGGAGTGTTCGGTTACTCGCGCCCCGTCTATACACGAGGCAAGCTGGACAACGGCACGGAGGAGAAACCGGTTTCATTCCTGAGCCAGTTAATCGGGAGTTACGCGGGTGGCAAGGCTGCGGAAGTGACGCAGATTGAAAAGCAGCTCGGCGGGTTGAAATCGGTGAAATACGCCACGGGGCAGGACCTGCGGTCGGAGGTTGATTACATCCAGTTCCTCGACAAGACCCGTGTGGTGGCAGAGATTGCAACCGTGCCGGGAGAAATCTATCCTGAGCTTGTCAACGGAGGGATCACCCGCTATCCAGGCGCAGATTTCCCAAACGCCCCATTTGAACCCGTTCTGCGTCCGCACCTGAAAAGCCGATACCAATTCATCTTTGGCTTGGCCAACGATGAGATTGGCTACATCATTCCCCGGGCGGAATGGGACAATACGGCTCCCTGGCTTCTGGACAAACCCCACCGCTGGTACGGCGAAATTAATTCCGTCGGGCCGGATGCCGCGGGAGTTGTGAGCAACGCACTCGTGAAATTGTTCGAGAAAAAGTAAGGTCGCGAATCCCGCAAGCGGCGGCTTAGATGCAAGCCTGAGCTCTGCCTCGACACGTGCGAGTTTGAGGCGGAACTCATCCCGCGCTGACGTTCAGACGCTGAATGCTAGAGACTGGCGAGCCTATACGGCTACAACGAGGAAAGGAATTCTTTCCACGGAGTGGCAGCCAGAGTTTCCGTGCTGGAATGGCCGTAGGCGCGTATGATCATGGCTGCCTTCTCGATCTGCTTTGGATCGTCCGATTCGACGACATCAACCACATCAAAGCGTCCCAGAGTTGCGAAGCTCTCTTTCCAGCGAATGCCGGGACACTCACTCCTGATCTTTGAGGACACTGTGTCAGCGAGCTTCTTGAAATCCCGCGGATCACGAAACGCCTCCGGGGAAAACCTGCTGAGGACGACGTAAGTTGCCATCACGCACCTCCTTGCGTAATTCTCCTATTCGACGGGTTTGATTTCGCGGCAGGGCAGGAAACCGCTCAGGAGTTTGAAACCCAGGAATGCGGATTCGATACGTGAGCCGATGGACCATGAGGCACCACAAGGCCCCAACCAACTTATTGTGTTCTCTTAGTATCAAGTATGGCCCAGCATTGTTGCCCATTCAAGGCCATGCATGGGCGGTTCGCAGCGCCGGTATGGCTGCTAAAATCTGTCCGCGCTTTGCGTCCAGCTAATTTGCAGTGTTTGCGTTTGCTTTCAGGAAAGATTGCGCAATATATTGCGGGAGAGCATCGGCCAGCCGCCTGGTTACGGGCCCCTCGACTTGAGCGATCGCACGATCCTCGATGTGAGAAACAGGTTGGACTTCGCGTGTGGTTGAAGTGATAAAGACTTCGTCAGCGCCGAACAGGTCCTCTGCCATAACTGTTGCTTCTTTAATGCCGACGCCGGCCTTTGCTCCAATTTCGAGGAGTATTGCGCGAGTAACGCCGGGAAGGCAACCCGCGGAGAGGGGAGGGGTTGTGACCTTGCCGTTACGCACGCAGAAGACATTCGCGGCGGTGCATTCGGCCACTTCGCTTCGTTCATTCAGGAGAATCACTTCTTCAAACCCGCGTTCGTGTGCCTGGTCGAGCATCCAGACGTTTTGCAGCCAGGACGTCACTTTGACCCCGGCGAGCGGGCTGGCGGCATGCCGGCCGTGGGCCTGGATCGCCAGCCGCACAGGTCCTTTGCGCTTCGGCAGATCGGCTGTATACAGGATCAGGTCAACCTCGGGCATGGATTCACCGCTTGTCCAGTAACCGTTTCGGTTATAGACAAAGTAGACCCGCGCGCACGCCTCCTTCGCTTGATTGGCCTCAACCAGTTTGCCAAGATGTTCCAGAATTGTATCCGGCTGCCACATCACAGGAATCTTCAGCCGATGAGCATCGGTGGTAAGCCGGTTCCAGTGTCGGTGGAAGGCAAATGGCCGGCCGTCATAGAGCCGAATGGTCGTGAATACTCCCCATCCATTCAGAAGTCCGGCCTGGCCTGGAGAAAGCCGGACATCTTCCATGAGCATAAGACGATCGTTGTGATAGACGAACCTGTGTAACATGCGTCTCTTTTCCTGTGATGTGATCACGCTTCCGGATGCCGGCAGCAACATTACGGCAACCCGGAGCAACCTTATAGTTAATCATATCAGCGCGGAATTTACACGCCAGCAGGAGTGCTTTATATTGCAGCCCCTTCGTGCAGGGTGTGAAGCCTGGACGTTTCCGGTCGTGTCGTGGTCTTAAATCTGTGAAGGCGAGTCGGCATTCTGGATTGCAGATCGGATCGATTACTTGGCCGAATGGGCATGCTGTCGGGTGCGACACTCGAAGTCGTCGCCTCCAATCTTGCATTCCCGACGCGTCCAACCACGGGTGAGTTTTCATTTTGCACGGCGCAGCTTTATGTTATGGTTGGGTGCAGAAGGGTTCTGCCGACAACTGCGCCGGATCTTAAGTTATGAAGATCGGACTGGTGTCAGACACGCACGGCTACCTTGACCCGCAGTTGTCCGCACTGCTGGATGGCGTGGATTCAATTCTTCATGCCGGAGATGTTGGTTCCCGGCTGGTGCTGGATGGCCTCGGGCGCATCGCGGATGTGAGGGCGGTCCGGGGCAACGTGGACCCTGAAAAATTGAATCTGCCGCCTTTGCTGAAGGTGCGCTTTTGCAATGTCCAGATTGAAGTCTTGCACCAGCTCCCGGTTTCTCAGGAAGAGCTCAACAACTGGGGCGACGGTTCTACGCTGGAGAAATTGACTCTGGAACGGCAAGATCGGTTCCTTGGAAGTTTTGATCCGGCGACCAAGGTGGTTGTTTTTGGCCACAGCCATAGTCCCTGCCTTGTGACGGTTGGGCATCGGTTGTTTTTTAATCCAGGCAGCTGCGGGAAGAGACGGTTCACCTTGCCGCGTTGCTTTGGGCTGCTGGGAGTCTTTCCTCGCGGAATACAAGGGTCGATAATAGGATTAGAAGGACTGGACAAGCCGCTGCCGGCCAGTGTTTGGCTGGCCGTTGGAGAGGATGGCGATGTCAAAGCTAAAGAAAGTTAAACGCATCCTGGAAGTGACTGCGACCGTCATTGCCGTGGCGATAGTGATCATTGAGAGAATTGAAAAGGCGTCATGAGCCGGGTACCGTTCGTGCGAATTGAACGGCCAGCCCGTTAAGCGGGGTTGGCGCCCGATTCCCGCAGATATTTGCCTGCCCGCTGCAGCCTTTCCACCGTCCGCTTCTGACCAAGCACCTTCATCACATCAAATAAGCCTGGCGCTACGGATTGCCCGGTCAGTGCGACCCGAGTTGCGTTAATCAGCAACCCGGCCTTGATTCCGTTTTCTTCCGTGAGACCCCTCAAGGTTGCTTCGGTTATTTCGGTGGTGAACGAATCCAGCTTTTCAAGCCTTCCGGCCAGGTCCTGAAGAAATCCGGCAATTGCAGGGTCCTTCCAGAATTTCTTGCGAGCATCCGGCGCGTACTCAAAGGCATCGGTGAAAAACGCCCGGCCGCCCTGCGAGAAGTCTTTCAGGGTGCGCATGCGTGGCTGGAGCATTGTCACCGTTTCCTCGAACTTCGGGTGCGAGTCGATGATGGTTGACTCTATGCCGGACAATTTCAATTCGGCTTCCACCAGGGGCACCAGCCGATCCATGGTCAGGGCTCGCAGATACTGGCTATTCATCCACGCCAGTTTTTCAGGATCGAAGACCGCGTTGGACTTTGAGACGGCGGCAAGGTCAAACTGCTGCGACATGGCTTCGAGCGGCAGAATCTCTTCGCCTCCCGGGGGCGTCCATCCAAGAAGAGCCAGAAAATTGACCAGGGCTTCCGGCAGAATCCCCTGATCACGATAAGCCCCGACTGAAGTTGCCCCGTGCCGCTTGGAAAGCCTTTGCCGGTCAGGGCCGAGAATCAGCGGCAGGTGCGCAAAAACCGGCAGATTGGCACCTGATGCCCGGTAAACCAGAATCTGTTTGGGAGTGTTGGAAATGTGGTCGGCGCCGCGGACCACGTGGGTTACGCGCATGTCCATGTCGTCGGCAACAACACCCAGATGATAGGTGGGCTGCCCGTCCGACCGCAGAAGGACGAAATCTTCGATCTCCTGGTTTTCAACTGTGATGAGTCCGAATACCATGTCCTCAAAACCGGTTTCACCACTTTCCGGTACACGAAAACGAACTACGTGCGGGACGCCTGCGGCAAGGCGCATTTGCCTTTCTTCATCCGGCATGTTCCTGCAGGTCCCGTCGTATTTCCAGGGGCGTCCGCCTGTGACGCGGGAGCGCTTGGCCTGCAAATCCTCCGGAGTGCAAAAGCACGGGTAAGCGTGGCCGCTCCGTTCAAGCTCGCTGGCGAGGGTCCGGTAGCGGTCGAGCCGGTCGGACTGATGGAAAGGCCCTTCGTCCCAGTTAAGGCCCAGCCATTCCATACTCTCCAGGATTGCGGTGGTCAGCTCGGGTTTGGAGCGGTCGGCGTCAGTATCTTCAATTCTCAGAATGAAGACGCCGTTCATTCGCCGGGCGAAAAGCCAGTTGTAAAGCGCAGTTCTTGCCCCGCCGACATGCAAATAGCCGGTGGGGGAGGGCGCGAAGCGGACTCGAATTTCACTCATAGTTCAGTTTTGTTCGAAAAACGGCATTTGTGATCTGATTGTGGTTGCAGCGGCCCCACATGAATTAGCCATCCTAAACGATTTCGTTCTGTACCGTAAAGCCGAAGCGCCTTGCAGAATGTTCTGCCACATCACTCGGCGGTTGCGAACCTCGCAGGACTGTAGAGGTCCAAAGAATGAGAAGGCTTGCAGCTCAGAGCCAACTCCGCGATCACTTTGGCTGTAATCGGGGCGAGCAGGATGCCGTTACGAAAATGTCCTGTGGCGAAGATCAGGTTCCGCAATGCGCCCAGGCCGAGAATGGGAAGATGATCCTTGGTGTCGGGCCGCAAACCTGCCCAGGCCCGGCGGAATTTGAAATCCTTGGCGACGGGAAGAATGCGGGTGATTCCCTGGATAATCGAATGCAATCCACCGCCCGTGACCGCCTTTTCAAAGCTCCCCCATTTGGCCGTTGTGCCTGCAATGGTGATTCCCGGGGAGCGCGGGACAACGTAGTTGATTCCTGCGCGGATCACGTGAGGTAGGTCTCCGTGTGTTTCGAACTCGATAATTTCTCCGTGACACGGCACGATGGGCAGAGAGATGCCAAGGGTCTCGGCCAATTGGCCGGACCAACACCCTGCGGCCAGAATGACTTGCTTTGCGGAAAAGGCCTTTTCGGCTGTGGCGCCTTGAGGCAGCGCGCGTACGCTCTCGATCTGATCGCCCTTCAAATTAAAGCCCGTTACTGCGCTGTTCCAGTGAAAAGTCACTCCGGAGCGCTCCCCAGCTTTTATCAGGCCCCGGGTCAGCCGCTCGTTGTCAACCCAGTGGTCGCCGGTAACAAACAGGGATAGCTTGATGTGGGGAGACAGGCCTGAATAAAGTTTCAGCACCTTGTCATTTAAAATGCGTTCAAGCGACAGCCCGAGCGCCGTCTGGGTCCGGTAGATATGTTCCAGTTCCTCGCATTCGTGTTCCTCGATGGCCACAAGCAATGTTCCGTCGCGCCTGTAGCTGACGTTTTCCTGGCTGAGTTCTTCCACCTCCGCAACAAGTTCGGGATATAGGTCGCGGCTGGCCGTGCAGAATTTCGAGAAAGTTTCCGGCTCAATCACTTCGCCTTGCGGGGCGATCATGCCTGCGGCGGCTCCGCTGGCCCCGGAACAGGGCTGGCCGCGGTCGATGACGGTGACGCGCGCTCCGGACCTTGCAAGACGAAGCGCAATCGCGCTTCCGATAATTCCTCCTCCGACAACAACAATGTCCGCCTTGTTTGATGAATCATGCGTATGTGCCATTTGAGTTGCTACTCCTCCGTTCTGACATCCCAATGCCTGGGGATTGCAGGTTACCTGATCATGAAGGCAGGTGAATCATTGAGTGTGTAACTATCCACTGTAGATGTTGCGGGCCGCAAAATGCAACCGGAGAAGAACCAGTAATCGATCACAGTTAATCATCCCATGCACCTCAGAAGGAGGCAGGCTTGGAACGAGTGATGACGGGCCGAACTTTGTCTCCGGCTGGTTGTTCAGTCGCGGATTTTCATTTTCTGCTTCGCAGGACATTATGCCACTATTGCTAGAGGGCATAAGTGCAAATTTCGCGGACCCTTCTTGGGCATTTCTGCCTTACGGGGTTGGCGCAGACGGAGAGCGACTCTGATTTCAACTGCGATTTTTGACTTCGATGGCACGCTTGTCTCCTCGCTGGAGGGGATCCACGCCTGCTTTATGGAAGCCCTTGCCTTGTACGGGTATTCCGTGCCTTTGCTAGCGGAGGTCCGACAAACAGTGGGTCTGACTCTGGAAGAGTCGGTCAGAATTCTTGCGAACGGCCGATGCGAAGGCGCGCGGCTTGATGGGGTCGTTGCCGCCTACCGCCGGCTGTATACGGAGAAGGGCAGAGCAATGGCAACCCTTTTCCTCGGAGCGATGGAGACGCTCCTTGCGGTCAGGGCAATGGGGATTCAGATTGGGGTGGTAAGCAACAAGAGTTATGCGGGTGTATGTCGCCTGGCCGGACAACTCGGCATTGATGGGATCATTGACTTTAAACTGGGCGCCGATAGTACTCCGTTCCGCAAACCGGACGCTCGGCTATATAGCGAAACCATCGCGCCGCACTTGTCTGACCCTCGTGGCTGCAAGGTCCTGATGATTGGCGATACCGAATCTGATCTTCTGTTTGCAAAGACCGCCGGTCTGAGGTCGTGCTGGGCTTCCTACGGGTATGGTGACGAAACCGCATGCAAAGCGCTCGAACCGGAATTCATTCTGCCCGATATCGGCCGCCTTCCTGAACTAATTCATAACATTAAGGATTAACCAGGTATTCCAGCCATTTGCATCCTCAAGCGGGGCTCGCGCCGATTTTCTGCATTGTTTGTCAGGCTCAATGCTCGCGTGGATTCAGATTGACAGCGGGTAATTATCGGAGCAATATAGAAACCATCAAGATATACAAATGGTGAACTGGCTGCTGCTGCCCACGGTTGTGGGCTGGGATCAAGGGGGGGAGTCCAGCAAATCCAGGTCATTCGTGGCGCGCTTGTCGTTCACGTGCTTTCTGTCCAAACCCGAATGGGGTGAGTTTTAGCCAGGGGGATGGATTGAAAGACAGAGTGTGCTCAGTCGCCAGGTCAGCACAGGGCTGTAAGTGCACGCCGGCTAGAACGGGAATAGATTCCCGTATCCTTTAAAAGGGAGGAACTTCAATGACAAAGTTGAAATTGTTAGGCGCCGCTGCAATTATCGTTTTGGTTGCGACGGTTGTACGTACAGTTGTAATTGTGCGCGCGCAGGGTACCAGCCCGCAGACCATCACAGTCACGATAACGCCGAACTCGAACCCGAGCGGTCCGCCTTCCGTCAATCCTGATTCAGTGGACCTGTATAAGAACCAGAATCAGCAAGTGGAGTGGACCTGCAGCACGGGCTGTGATTTTACGGTGAGCTTTCCAAAATCACATGGAAAGCCTTTCAATGATAGCTCGTTCAACAAAGCTCACCCGAAATCCGGTGTCCCGACTGGACCTCCCGGGACGTACCCCTACACTGTGAAGGTTGGCCAGGGATCTACCGACCCCCAGATTATCGTCCACTAACGAGAATGTTCGAAGCCCAGGGCGGCGGCGAAATTTCTCTTGCCTTTCCGCCCTGGCCCAGTCCACAGCATGGATTTGCCACACCGATGGGAATTGACTAGAATGACTTGAGTCCGCCCATGGGAGCGGGACTTCGCGCACAGGAACCATCGCTTGGCTTGCCCAATCTGTGAAAAGAGAAAAGCAAAGCGCTACTGCCCGGCCAGGACAGAGAACATCTGTACGGTCTGCTGCGGCACTGAGCGCGAAGTGACCATCTCCTGTCCATCAGACTGTGCTTACCTCATCGAAAGCCGAAAGCACGACCTTGGCCGCCGGGAGGTTGACTGGGCAAGCGTACCATTTGCCGACACCAGGATTCCATCTTCATTTGTGGCTCGACACGAGCCATTGATCCTCGCGCTCAGCTACGCCATCTGCCGGAGCGCGAGGGAAAACGTAATGGCTACTGACTCGGATGTGATTGCCGCGCTCCAGGCGCTTGCCGAAGCTTATCAAACTCTATCCAGCGGAATTTATTACGAGAAACCGCCTGACTATGTAGTCCAGCGCGGGCTTTACGATGTTTTGAAGGGTGCTATCGAAAATTATAAGCAAACGGAAACCCAGAATACGGGGCTTGTAACGGTCCGCGACAGCGAAGTCCGTGACGCTCTTATTTTCCTTACGCAATTAGGGGTAACGCGCACCAACGGCCGTCCCAAGGGCCGTGCTTACCTTGACCTTCTTTGCAGCCAGTTCAAATCCGACGAGCTTCAGAAACCTTCTCAGGGGCTGCTGGTGGTTCCGTAGGGGGGAACGTGTTTCTACGGGTCAGTCCAATCTAATGATTAAACCGGGCTGGGGGCAACTTTGCCTTGCCAGCCACGGATGCTGTGCGCTTAACGATAACTGAATGGCCATGGATCAGGTTGAAGACGTTCGCGCCGCTGCCGATATTGTCAAAATCATAGGTGACTACGTTCAGTTGCGCAAAGCCGGGGCAAACATGATGGGTCTTTGCCCCTTTCATCAGGAAAAGACTCCATCTTTTGCGGTCCATCCTGGCAAACAGATTTTTCACTGTTTTGGCTGTGGCGTTGGCGGAGACGTGTTCAAGTTCATCATGCTGGTTGACAATCTGACCTTTCCCGAAGCTCTCGAACGCCTTGCGGAGAAGGTTGGCATCATACTTGTCCAGAGCGGCGCCAAAGGGACGGATTCCAAATCGCACGAACGGACGGCCCTCTATAAGATTCACGAAGCAGCGGCCAAATTTTATGCAGGGCAACTGACCGGCACCGGCGAAGGCCGGGCGGCCCGCGCTTATCTGTTGGACCGCGGATTAAAGGATGAAGTGATCGGCCGTTTTCTCCTGGGTTACGCCCCGCGTGATAGCCGGGCGCTTACCCGGCATTTGAGTTCGCTCCTGTTCAGTGACGAATTGCTGGAAAAGACCGGGCTTGTATTGCGTGACGCCGGCGGCAGCCGCCACTTTGACCGTTTTAGAGGCCGGATTATTTTTCCCATAGCGAACGAGAGCGGAAAGGTCATTGCATTTGGCGGCCGGGCACTTGGCGACGAGCAGCCGAAGTATTTAAATTCTCCCGAAACGCCGATTTATACCAAGAGCCGCGTCCTCTACCATCTGGACAGGGGAGGAAAGGCAATCCGCAAGCAGGATTACTCCATTCTGGTGGAGGGTTACATGGATTGCATTGCAGTCGACTCTTGTGGAATCGAAAATGTGATTGCCAGTTGCGGCACCAGTTTTACGGAGGCCCAGATCCGACTGCTGGCGCGCTATTCGCGACGTGTGGTTGTGAATTACGATCCGGATTCGGCCGGCCAGGCGGCGACCGAACGCTCGCTGAACGCCTTGCTGGAAGCTGGCTTTGAGGTCAAGGTCTTGGCGCTTCCGGGCGGATTGGACCCGGATTCGTTTATCCGGAAACGTGGAGATGAGGCATACCGGAAAGTACTGGCGGCGGCGCCGGGCTATATTGATTATGTGACGGACCGTGCAATCGCCGAGCACGGCCTGGACAGTCCGCAAGGAAAACTTGCTGTGGCCAATGCGGTGCTTCCTTACCTTGCGCGAATGCCGAATCCGATCCTGCGGCAGGAAATGACCGACCGGCTGGCTGCCCGGGCGCTTTTGGATGACCGCCTGCTTCGTGAGGAGTTGAGGCGTGCCGCAGTCGAACGCCGGCCAGCAGTTGCCAGCCGGCCTCACGAGTACAAGGCCTCACCTGCTGAGCGGAAACTGCTGCTTGCCTTCCTGGAGAACCAGGAGGTGATGGACGAACTGCTTCCCGCGTTGGTAGCCGACGGAGTGTTGAGCGGGCTGGCCGCCGAGGATGTTTTCCTGAAGCTGCTGGAAGCCCGCAGCGCCGGCGGAGCGATTGATATTCACGCTCTGGGGGAAAGTCTGAGTTCTGAAAATCAGAACCTGCTTCACGAGAGCCTGCTGGCCTCAGACGAAATTCCCGGCCGCGAAGATGCGATAAGGTTTTGCGATGCGCTGCGCCGGGGAAAAATTGAGCGTAAACTGAGTGCCTTAAACCCTGCGATTGACGCTGCCGGAAGAGAGCAGGATTGGGCCCGACTCGCCGAATTGAATCAGAGCAAGGTGCTTTTGATGAAGGAATTAGCGCGGATAAAGGAAAACTTAGAAATCGAGAACAAAACTTCAGCGAAATAGTATAGTATTACATCTAATTAGCGGTGGGGTAAACCAACGGCAACTTGATTTCCCCGGGGCAGGGCGTAGTCAAGAGATGTTGAGAAGGTGCTCGGTTTGTGATAGGTCTCCCGCGCAAAGGGCATGTGGCCCAACCCAGAAATTGCTCCTTGATGGAGGCGTAAGCTTTGGCATTTGACGACAAGTATGACCAGGTTGGCAAGCTGATTACACTCGGTAAAGAAAAGGGCTACCTTCTCTATGACGAAGTGAATGACCTTCTTCCTTCTGACGTCCAGACCGCCGAAGACCTTGATGACCTGCTTTCGATGTTTGACCACGCGGGCATCGAGGTTCTGGAGTCTCCAAAGGGAAAATCAGAGGACATGCTCGGTGAAAAGGGAGACGAAGAATCTTCTGAAGACGTCGAGTTGGACCTGACGCCGGGCGCTATTGACAAGACCAATGACCCCGTGCGCATGTACCTGCGCGAAATGGGCACGGTCCCGCTGCTGACGCGCGAAGGCGAAGTTGAAATCGCCAAGCGGATTGAGCGGGGGCAGTTAAAGGTATTCAAAGCGCTTTCGCGTTCCCCCATCGTTATTCTTGAAATGTTTGGTCTGCGCGAGGACCTGAAACACGGGCAGCGCTCGATCAAAGAAATTGTAGTTTTTGATGACGAGGAACTGACAGAGGAACGGGTAGACGAACGGGCCAGGGAATTGGTCGCCACCGTCGATGAGATGGAACGGCTGAACAAGCGCCTGATCCAGTTGAAGGCCAAGCGGGACTCCTTCCCGCGAGGTCGCAGGAGCAAGGATTTCCGCCGTTACACTCTGGCCGTTTATCGTCACCGGATCATGATTTCCAAGCTGTTCCGGTCGATTGAATTCACCCACGCCGAGCGCAAGCGCCTGATCGAGTGCATCCGCGTGGCCGCCGACGAGGTCCGGCCCATTGAGCGAGAGGCCCAGCGGCTGGAAAAGCGTGTAGAGTCGGCGCGAAGCGGCGGCAAAGAGCTGAAGAAGGAGCTACGCCAAGTCAAGGCGCGGCTGGATGAGATTGAAAAGGACAATCAGGCTTCGGCCGCTGAACTACGCCGGACCTACCAGAATATTCTGACCGGCGAGCAGGAAGCCGAACTGGCCAAGCGTGAGTTGATCGAGGCGAACCTGCGCCTGGTTGTCTCCATCGCCAAGAAATATACCAATCGCGGCCTTCAGTTCCTGGACCTGATCCAGGAAGGTAACATCGGCCTGATGAAGGCCGTGGACAAGTTCGAGTACCGGCGCGGATATAAGTTTTCGACGTATGCCACCTGGTGGATCCGCCAGGCCATCACTCGGGCCATTGCCGACCAGGCCCGAACCATCCGCATCCCGGTCCACATGATCGAAACCATCAATAAGTTGATTCGCACCTCCCGGCAACTGGTGCAGGAATACGGCCGTGAACCCACTTCTGAAGAGATTGCCAAGAGGATGGACATCCCGGTGGTCAAGGTTCGGAAGGTGCTGAAGATCGCACAGGAGCCTATCTCACTTGAAACGCCGATCGGCGAAGAAGAAGATTCCCACCTTGGAGACTTTATCGAAGACCGCGGCGTCATCTCGCCCGCCGAGGCGGTGATCAACATCAACCTGAAGGAACAGACCGAATCCGTACTGAAGACCCTGACCCCGCGCGAAGAGAAAGTGATTAAGATGCGGTTTGGGCTGGACGACGGCAGCGAGCACACTCTGGAAGAGGTGGGCCAGAGCTTCGCTGTCACGCGTGAACGCATCCGGCAGATTGAGGCTAAGGCGCTCCGCAAACTCCGCCACCCTTCGCGCAGCCGCAAGCTTCGTGCGTTCCTTGACGCCGCCCTCCATGACTCCTAAGCGGCCAAGAGTAAAAGAGTCGGTTCGTCACAGAGTTTTTCCGTAGTCTTTTGCAAGCTTTATTTCGGTTGCAACCGTCCGTAAGCGTGTGGGTGCCAGCGCAAGTGCGGCTGGCGTGTGAGCGCTAAAACTCTTCACGGAGGTTCTTATGGCCGATACCGGTGCTTCTATTGATGCTTTGCAAGACATTCCCGCCAAACCTTTTCTCTCCCGTCTGATTGGGATTTTTATCGAGCCCGGCGAAACGTTTGAGGACATTGCCCGCAAGCCGACCTTTATCGCGCCCCTCGTTCTTCTGATTCTGGTGTCGTTCGCCGTCGTGGAAACGATGGTGGTGAAGATCGGCATCCAACGGATCATCATGCAGTCTTTGGCCCTGAGCGGGCAGGCGGCAAGGATGGACTCGGAACAACTGAATACGGTGGTCCAGAGGAGCGCTGCAATATACAGCAAAGTAATGCCTATTACCGCCCTTTTGGGCCCCCCGATATTTCTGCTGATTGCCGCCGGGTTCGGGATTCTGGCCCTGAACGTGTTTTTCGCCCAGCGCGCGAGTTTCAAGCAGGTGTTTTCGGTAACCTGCTACGCCAACCTGCCGAGCATCGTGGGTTCGGTAATGGCGGTTGTGATCATGTTTTTGGGGGACCCCGACGCGTTTAATCCCCAAAACCCGGCCCCTACCAATCCGGGGTACTTTATGAACCCCCTGACGAGTTCGCACGCCGTTCTCGCCCTCGCGAGTTCACTCGATGTCATGGTCCTGTGGTTTTTGATTCTGCTTTCGATAGGCCTGTCGCGGGTATCACAGAACAAGGTCAAAACCGGTTCGATCTTTTTGACTTACCTGGGGGTCTGGGTGCTGTGGGTGATTGCCAAGGTTGGTTTTGCCGTCCTTGGCGGTTGAGGTCAGGTCACAAAGACCGCGCAGCTTTCCCGAGCCAGACCCGCACCGGTGATCTATTTCGCCGATGCCGGGTCGAACGACTGTGTGAAAACTGCGGAGGTCTTTGGACTCCAGCCGCGCTTCATCCCGGCGCTGGTCAACTTCCTCCCTCGGGGACTCGATTGTAGCCAAAGCGGGATGTTTCGCAAAGACACATAGATTCCGCACGCACTTCCGAAATCCGGTACCCCGGAGTCGTGTCATGTTTGCCCTCGGTTGCCGCCTGTGTTAACAATAATCGTTCGATCCAATTTGGGAAACGAACCGCTCCACCACCGAACGGCGGGAGCCTCACCTGAAAACGAACTATGGGACTGAAGTTCACCGTTGTTGCCAAAGACGAAAGCACTAGGGCCAGAACGGGCATCCTGCATACAGCGCACGGCGACGTCGAGACTCCCATTTTCATGCCCGTAGGGACTGCAGGGACTGTCAAGGCGATGACCCATGACCAGCTTGAGGAACTGGAAGCGCAGATCATTCTGGCCAACACCTACCATCTCTGCATGCGACCGGGCCACGAAAAGGTGCGGGAGTTCGGCGGGCTGCACCGGTTTATGAGTTGGCCGCATCCCATCCTGACGGATAGCGGCGGTTTCCAGGTAATGAGTCTCAAAGGGCTGAACAAAGTTACCGAAGACGGCGTGTGGTTCAGTTCGCACCTGGATGGATCGCGCCACTTCTTTTCTCCAGAAGGGGTGATGGAATTCCAGTTGTCACTGGGGTCGGACATCATCATGCCGCTCGACGAATGCGTTGATTATCCCGCCAGTCACGAGACCCTCAATCGGTCGGTACGATTGACGAGCCGCTGGGCAGAGCGTTCCAAAGAGTTTTTTGCAGAGAATGCCGCCACGTTGCGCGGGTCGGATTTCGAACAAGCGGGGAAGTCGGACTTGGGCCCCAGCCTTTTCGGGATTGTTCAGGGCGGGACCGACCGAGAACTGCGGCGGGAAAGCGCCCTGGAGATTTGCGAGACCTGCTTTGACGGATATGCCATTGGCGGCCTTTCAGTCGGCGAGCCCAAGGAAGACCTGTACGGGGTAACGGATTACGTGGCTGGATTTCTTCCCGAAGACAGGCCACGTTACCTGATGGGTGTGGGTACGCCGGAGGATCTTGTGCGGTGCGTGGCCTTGGGCGTCGACATGTTCGATTGCGTGATGCCCACCCGGAACGCCCGCAACGGCTGCGTGTTTACCTCGGCAGGCAAGCTGGTGATCAAGAGTGCGCGCTACGCGAACGACGCCGGGCCGCTGGACCCGAAGTGCGGCTGCCGGGTGTGCCGCCGCTACTCCCGGGCTTACATCCGCCACCTGTTTGCGGTTGGGGAAATGTCGGCATCGGTTCTGGCTACTTACCACAACTTGCGGTTTTACCTTGACATGATGAAAAGAGTTAGGCAATCTATAAAATTCGGAGGGTTTGGGAAGTTTCTTTCAGAGTTCCTTGAGAACTCCTGGCAGGAGTCCCACTCGGTTTAGCGAAGAGTTGATTAAAGCATTGATGGTCAAACCCTGCCGTTCTCTGCTTTAAGTGCGAGACACTTCATCCCTAATCCTAATATTGATGGCCCGATTTTGTTCGAGTGTGTGCTAATTAATCGGATTATCTTGGCAGCGGATCCCGGCGCGGGTGGAGGCTGGGGTATCCTCATTTTGTTTGGCCCTCTTTTCGTTATCTGGTATTTCCTGGTTATCCTTCCTCAGCAGCGCAATCGCCGAAAGACCGAACAGATGTTGTCCAACCTGAAGACTGGCGACCGCGTCATAACCTCGGGTGGAATTTACGGCTTGATTACCGGCTTTCGTGGCGATATTGTGCAGGTGCAGATTGCCAATCAGGTGAAGGTTGATATTGCCCGGTCGGCCATCACCGGGGTCCAATCTGAAGCACAGGAACAGCCCGCACAAGAGAAAGGCTCAAAGGGAAACAAATGACTTCGCTGCCGTGGGCTACCGGAGGACGAGGAATTTAAGCAATGGACCATAATCGGATTCGCAACCGAACTATTTTGATTGTAGTTGTTGTCGTCGCTTGTGTCCTAGGCCTCACCGGTCTTCCCAAAAACATCACGCAGTTGAAGCAGAACCTTGCCAGCCGCATTCATCTTGGACTGGACCTGAAGGGCGGCACGCACATGGTGCTGCAGGTCCACGTGGATGACGCCGTCAAGGTCACAACCGATCAGGCGCTGGAACGCCTGCGGGACGAAATGACGACGAGGAGTATCCCTTACACCTCCATCGACCGCCAGGGTATTTCATCTATTCTGATTAAGGGCGTGCCGGATTCGAAGTCGGGCGATTTGGACTCATTAGTTGCACAGCAGTTTTCAACCTGGACGCTCGATCGGGTTCCGGGACAGTTGACTTCCCGCGTAATGAACATGAAGGTGAGCGAAGTCAACCTGATTCGCAATCAGGCGCTTGATCAGTCTAGGAGTACCATCCGTCGCCGTATCGATGCGTTGGGCCTGGTCGGACCTGAGGTTGCCGACTATGGGCAGGGCGATTATGAATTGGTAGTCCAGTTGCCGGGCGTCAGCGATCCTACGCGCGTTAAGAACATCATTCAGGCGACGGCGATGCTGGAGTTGAAGATTGTCCGCGGCGGCCCCTACCAGAGCCGAGAAGCCGCGCTGTCGTCCTTCGGTGGAGTGTTGCCGCCAGGGACCGAACTGGTTCCCGGCAGCCCGGATTCTTCGACCAGCAGCACCAGTGGCGGGCAGGTCTGGTATCTTCTCAGTCAGGTGGCAGCCGTCACCGGGCGCGACCTGACTGGCGCCCAGCCTTCAACGGGCAGGAACGGGCAACCTAGCGTGAACTTTACCCTTTCGCGTGACGGAGCCGCACGCTTTGGGGAGGTCACGGGCAAGAATATCGGCAAGCAGTTGGCGATTGTTCTGGATAATCGGGTAGTTTCCGCGCCTGTGATCCAGAGTCAGATCACTGATTCGGGCGAGATCACGGGTTCCTTTACTCCTCAGCAGACTTCCGATCTGGCATTGATGCTGCGTTCCGGTGCGCTTCCGGCCTCTATCTCTTATCTGAACGAGAACACTGTCGGACCTTCACTTGGGGCAGACTCCATTCGGGACGGCATTGTAGCGAGCATCGTGGGCTTCCTCGCGGTGATCATTTTCATGCTGGTTTATTACAAGGGAGCAGGAATCAACGCGGACGTTGCGCTCTTGCTGAACCTGATTATCCTGATGGCGGCGCTTGCATACTTCCAGGCGGTCCTGACGTTGCCCGGTATCGCTGGCGTCATCCTTACGGTTGGCATGGGTGTCGATTCCAACGTTCTGATCTTTGAGCGCATCCGTGAAGAATTGCGCCACGGCAAGGCGGCCGGCGCTGCGGTGGCCGCGGGGTTTGAGCACGCATTTCGGACGATCATCGATACACACGTGACAACGGTCGCCGCTGCTGCTATCCTTTTTGCTTTCGGAACAGGCCCGATCAGGGGTTTTGCTGTAACCCTGACCATCGGATTGATTGCAAACCTCTTCACTTCGGTGTATGTTTCTAGGACTATTTTTGATTATGTTCTGTCCAGGCGCCAGAAGGGTGAAGCGCTTAGCGTTTAAGTTTTTGGGAACTTACGTATAGCTTCCGGTGTCTATGAAGAAAGACGGCGGACCGGGATAAAAATGGAACTCTTTCACGAACCGAATTTTGACTGGATGGGAAAGAAGTGGTACTTCATCAGCGTTTCGCTGGCACTTCTGGCCGCTGGACTTATCTCGATAGCGGTCCATCACGGTCTGGTTTACGGAATTGAGTTCCGTAGCGGAACGCAGGTCTTGGTGAAATTCGCTAAGGCCCCTGACGTTGGCGCCATTCGCAACGAGCTTGTCAGAGAGAACTGGCGCGGCGCTTCCATCCAGAGCATCGGCCCTGCTTCAGAGCACTCGGTGATGATTGAGTTGCCGCTCGGAAAGGGCGCCACCGGCGGTGAGGCTCTGGATGCCGGCAAGGCGGCCATCATCAAAGCACTGATTGGCCTCTACGGGGGCAGTGAGCAGGGTAAAGTGGACTTTAATAACGCGAGTGCCAAGACGGTAGAAGACCATCTGCTGGTCGCTGACCCGCTGGGGCTGGCCGCAAAGGGCCTGAACACTGCAACCAGTACCTACCAGAGTCTCGCGGGGGCCATGGTTAAATTCCGTGACACTCCCCCACAGAGCGGGTTGATCGCGAATTTTCAGCAACTGGCCGGAGTCTCAGGCGTCACGCCGGCCGTGCTCGGAGTGCTGGAAAAGGACTTTTATCTTTCCGGATTTACGGTTCGGAATACGCAGATTGTAGGTCCGAAGGTGGGGTCTGACTTGCGGCGCGAGGCGGTGTATGTAACCTTGGCTGGACTAGCCGCAATGCTGGTTTACATTTGGTTCCGTTTTGAGTTAATTTATGGCGTATCTGCCGTAATCGCTGTCTTTCATGACGTTCTCATAACTATCGGCTTATTTTCTCTTTTCGGAAAAGAGATTACGCTTTCTGTGATTGCGGCTTTGCTGACGCTTGTGGGCTATTCGATGAACGACACTATTGTTACTTTCGATCGTGTTCGGGAGAATTTGCCCTCCAGCAAACGTGGGGACTTCGGCGAACTGGTGAACAGAAGCATTAACCAGACCCTCAGCCGGACGATCCTGACTTCAGGACTTACGTTCCTTGCAGTCCTCTCTCTCTACCTGTTCGGAGGCGATGTTATTCATGGTTTTGCCTTTGCCATGGTTGTCGGAGTAATAATTGGAACGTATTCGTCCTTTGCGATAGCAAGCCCCCTCTTGGTGTTCTGGCAGACCAGAGTGGGGAAGGGCCAGGTCAAGGGGAAGCGGAAAGTATATGAGCGGGAAGTTGCTGCTGCCAAAAGATAATAAATTTCTCCTGTTGAAAGTCCGGACCGCCTGTTGGTTCCGGAGTTCGACGATGAGAGGGGGTGGGTAATATGCTTGGTGACACGCTACTGGATTCCTCGCCAACCCGCGAGTCGGTATTGAAAGGCGTGCACTGGCTAATTTCGCTGGCCGTCGGGATTGTAGGCTTTCTCGTCGGTTATTTTGGTTTGCCGTTGATTGAAACGCCCGAATTAAGGGTGCTGATTACCCAATCAACGATCATCGGAGTGATCTTCCTCTTTTACGCGTTGATCCTCTGCTATGTCTACTCGGACTCGAAGCATAACCATCTGAGTACCTGGCCATGGATGATCATCGTGTTGTTGCTCAATCTGGTGGGGTTCCTTTTCTACCTGTTTTATTCCGCTGCCAAAACAGGTGACTGGAAAAGGGCTACTCTGCCGATTGCCTATATCTTCGAGATCATTGTGATCGGGGTGATGGTGATCGTGCCTTTGATTTATACGGACGCGTTGCCAAAGGCGCAGTTGATGACCTTCCTGATTGCGCCGCCACCACCACCGCCACCACCACCACCTCCCGTCAAGGCGGCTCCGGTCATTGTCCATCAGGTGAGTATGCAGGAGTTGATGAAGGCCCCCACGGTCATCCCCAAAACCATCGCAAAGGTAAAGGATGTGCCGGTCCAGACTGCTAACGTTGGTGTCGTTGGTGGTGTTGCCGGTGGCGTCCCGGGTGGGCAGATGGGTGGCATCATGGGAGGAATTATCGGTGGCGTGATGGGTGGTCCTCCACCGCCGCCGCCTCCGCCGAAGGCCAAGACGCCCGTGCGGATCCGGGTCGGTGGCCAGGTCGAGGCTGCCAAACTGATCTACAACCCTACTCCTGAGTATCCGCCACTTGCCAAAATGGCCCGTATTCAGGGTACAGTGAGGCTTGAGGCCATCATTTCAAAGGATGGCACCATCCAAGACTTAAAGGTTCTGAGCGGCCACCCGTTGCTGGTCAAGGCCGCTCTTGACGCGGTAAAACAATGGCGCTATCAGCCGACGCTATTGAACGGTGAGCCTGTGGAAGTTGTTACTGAGATTGACGTGAACTTCACCTTGGCGGGGTAGTCGGCGGTTCGAAAAAATATCTTTGAGGAGGAAATAGACGAGTATGCTTGGAGCAAATCTTATGATGTTGATGTTGCTGTTTCAGGAAGAAGCAGTCGGCCCCTCTTTCAATCCCCTTGACATGTGGAAATCCATGGGGTGGTCGGCGAGAGCGGTCGTGATCGTGCTGTTCTTTATGTCCGCATGGTCGATCGGTGTTGCTATTGACCGCTGGATTGCCTTCCAGGCGGCACGCAAGCAGTCCCGCATTTTCGCTCCCGCGGTTGCCGGGGCTTTGAAAGATGGCAGAGTGGATGAAGCGATTTCGATCGCAGAGCAGAACAAAAGGAGCCACCTGGCCAAGGTTGTCACAGCCGGTCTGCAGGAGTTTCAGGCACATCAGGTTTCGGCTGAAATTCCGGGTGAGATGATTGAGGCTTCAAAGCGCGCTCTCGAGCGGGCTTCTGCGATTGTTCACGCAGAGTTGAAGCGCGGAATCTCCAGCCTGGCAACGATCGGATCGACGGCGCCTTTCGTCGGACTGTTCGGAACCGTGCTCGGAATTATCCACGCGTTCCAGGGCATTTCTTCCAGCAAGTCAACCGGTCTCGGCGCGGTCGCCGGCGGTATCGCAGAAGCTCTGGTCACCACCGCTATCGGTTTGTTCGTCGCCATCCCGGCCGTTTGGCTCTACAACTACTTCACCAACAAGATCGAAGGCTTTGACGTTGAAATGGACAACTCCTCTTCCGAGTTGGTGGATTACTTTATCAAGAGTTCCGGAGGGAAGAAGTAATGGCAAGGAAACGCGTAGCGCTGCAGGCAGTGGCTGACATCAACGTGACGCCGATGGTTGACGTCATGCTGGTGCTTCTGATCATCTTTATGGTCATTACACCGATGCTGCAGAAAGGCGTTTCCGTCGATAAGGCGTTGGCCCATAACCCGCGCAAGATGCCAGACGCCGAAAAGACTGATGCGGTTGAGTTGGCCATTACGCGTGACGGAAAAGTCTTTCTGAATGCTCAGCCTGTTGACATGGGCGACATCACAAAGAAAATTGTCGACCTGATGTCCAACAAGTTGAACAAGGTGGTTTTCATCAAGAGTGATGCCCGCGCAAAGTACGGCGATGTCGTTGCTGTTATTGACAACGTCCGCGCGGCCGGAATCGAGCAGTTGGGTTTAATCACTGAAGAGGTAAAACCCAACGTCAATATTCCGCTTACTCCGTAAAACAGTCTTCAGAAACAGCCGGCACTAATCCGGTTGAAGGAGGGTAATGGTATGGCAATGGCCGTTGGAGGCAGTAGGGGCGGCACAATGCTGGCGCTCAATGTAACGCCTCTCATTGACGTGCTGCTGGTGTTGCTGATCATCTTTATGATCATCACGCCGTTGACTCCGAAAGGGTTGGACGCTCTCGTCCCCAAGCCGGACAAGAACCAGAAACCCAATCAGAACGTGATCGACAGAACGATTGTGGTTTCAATCGACGCCCAACGTGCTGTCAGCATCAATCAGCAGCCGGTTCAGATTGGCGACTTGGAGCAGCGATTAGTGGACATCTTCAAGAACCGAAACGAACACATCCTGTTCATCAAGGGCGATCCTAAGCTGCCATTTCAGGACGTGGCGGTGCTGATTGACATTTCCAAGGGGGCTGGCGCGGACAAGATCGGTCTGATTACAAAGTCGATTGAGGAACAACAATAGCGCCCAGGGACCCTGCAAATATTGACCTAGGGAGGATGAAGATGCGTCGTTACAAGCTGGCACCACTGTTTGCGGTGCTGCTGCTGGCGGTTGTGGCGGGTAGCTGTGGAACGTTTCGAAAGCTGAAAGCTCGAGACCAGCTCAATAAGGGGGTGCAAGCTTATCGCAACGCGGCATTCCAGATAGCAATTGAGCACTTCAAGGACGCAGTGCAGCTGGATCCATCGCTGATCAACGCGAGGTTGTACTTGGCCACGGCTTATGCTCAGCAGTATGCTCCCGGGGGTGAGTCGCCGGAAAACATCAAGATCGGGCAGCAGGCCATCGATGCGTTTGAAGACGTTCTGAAGTTGGATCCGAAAAATACAACGGCGCTGGCCAGCATTGGACAGATTTACTACAACATGAAGGACTTTAATAAGGCGAAGGATTTCCAGCGGCAACGCATCCAGATTGAGCCGAACAATCCCGAACCCTATTATTGGATTGGCGTCATCGACTGGGCGGAAGCCTTCCAGGCAGATGGAAAGATCAGGAAGGATCTTAACCTCATGATGCCGGACAAAAATGGCAACCTTAAACCTTTGCCGGAGAAGGATAGGGCTCAACTGGAGACGCAGAACAGCCAGCTCGTTTCGGACGGAATTGATGCCCTCAATAAAGCGTTGGAACTGCGGCCCAACGACTCCAACAGCATGGCTTACCTGAACCTCCTCTACCGTCAAAAAGCCGACATTGAGAAGAGCCCTGCCGCCAGGGCGGCGGATCTTAAAACGGCGGACAGTTGGCAGCAGAAGGCCATGGATATCCGAAATGCCCCGACTGCGAGTACGGGGACTCAAGGATCCTGATTTTCAACTGCACGAATAATAACCCCAATGGCCCTTCGCTTCAGGAGTATGAAGCGAAGGGCTTTTTTATTTTGAATTGCATCTTTGTTTTCCCTCATAGTGGAATCATATCGGGGACGGTAAGCAAACTTGAACGCTTGGACATCTGTGGCCTAGAATGAGAGTGGTGACCAGCATGCAGTTTGAGACCGTTCTCAGGAAGGTCCAGACCTACCGTCCCGGCGAAGACCTGACCTTGCTGCGCGATGCGTATCGGGTGTGTCAGGAAAAGCACGACGGCCAGCGCCGCCTTTCGGGAGAACCCTATCTGTCGCATCCGTTAGAGGTTGTCAGCATCCTGGCCGACCTCCGGATGGATACGGTGTGCCTGGCTGCCGGCATGCTTCACGACGTTGTGGAGGACACGCCGACCAGCATCCAAGGGCTGAAGGAGCAGTTTGGTTCTGAAGTAGCCCACATCGTCGAAGGCGTCACCAAGATCAGCCGGATCCATTTTCTCAGTCGGGAGGACCAGCAGGCGGAAAACTTCCGCAAGATGCTGCTGGCCATGGTGGACGATGTTCGCGTTGTCCTGGTGAAACTGGCGGATCGCCTGCATAATATGAGGACGCTGGAGTACCTGCCGCCCGATAAACGCCGGCGCATCGCCCACGAAACGCTCGAAATCTACGCCCCAATTGCTCACCGCCTGGGTATGGGCAAAATTCGGGGAGAGCTCGAGGACCTGGCATTCCACTACCTTGAGCCGGAAGCTTATCAGGAAGTCAAAGAGGCGGTGGAGAGCCGCCGGAAGGTCAACGAGCATTTCCTGGCGGAAGTCCGCGGCTTGGTTGAATCCAAGATGAAAGAAAACTCGATCCCGTGCAAGGTCGAGGGCCGGGTAAAGCGACTTTACAGCATCTGGCAGAAGCTGCAGAAGCAAAGTATCGCCATCGAGCAGGTCTATGATCTACTTGCCGTCCGCATCATTACCGACGACGTGAAGAACTGTTATGCAGCGCTGGGAGTGATCCACAACACCTGGCGGCCGGTGCCCGGCAGAATTAAGGACTTCATCGCCATCCCACGTCCGAATCTGTATCAGTCGCTTCATACTTCCGTGATTGGTCCCCACGGCCAGCCCTTTGAAGTTCAGATCCGCACTGAAGAGATGCACCGCGTAGCCGAAGAAGGCATTGCGGCCCACTGGAAATACAAGGACGGACACGGAACTACTGTCCAGGATGCCGAGCGTTTTGCGTGGCTACGGCACCTTGTGGAGTGGCAGAAGGAGATGAGGGACTCGAATGATTTCCTCTCGACCCTCAAGATCGACCTTTACCCACAGGAAGTCTACACGTTCACTCCCAAAGGCAAAGTCATCGTCCTGCCGCGCGAGGCCACGCCCATTGACTTTGCCTATGCCATCCATACGGAGGTTGGTAATCGCTGCACCGGAGCAAAGGTCAACGGCCGCATTGTTCCGCTGAAAAGCAAGTTGCTGAATGGTGACATCGTCGAGATCGTTACGCAATCGGCACAGACTCCCAGTCGCGATTGGCTGGCCCACGTCAAGACTTCCCGCGCGCGCAACAAGATCAAGCATTGGATCAATATTGAACAGCGCAAGCAGGCTCTGGAGATAGGCAGGAAGTTGCTTGAGAAAGAAGCGCGGAAGCACGATGTGGTGCTGAAAAGGATTTCTGAGGAAGACTATCAGCGAGTCGGAAAGGAATATGGCTGCAGCCTGGCTGACGACCTGCTGGCGGGCATCGGGTTTGGCAAGTACTCAGCGCGGCAGGTTCTTTCGAAGCTTGTTCCTGACGTGGTTCAGGAAACCAGCCACGCGTCGCGACTGACCAGCACTTTCAAGCGGGTCCTCGGCCTGCACTCGGATGCTGCCATCCAGGTCCACGGGCACGGTGACCTGATGGTCTACCGCGCCAAATGCTGCAATCCGATCCGCGGTGACGAGATAGTGGGTTACATCACGCGAGGCAAGGGGATTTCTGTACATGCAAAGACCTGCCCGAACGTTCAGAACCTGATGTATGACGCCGAGCGCCGAATCGACGTGGAATGGACCGGCCCGAAATACACTTTCTACCCGGTCCGCCTGACCCTGCTGACTACGGACCGGCCGGGTATGCTGGCTGATGTCACGGCCGTTATTAGCAGCGATCATTCGAACATTCAGGACATTGCTGCCCGTACCGGCGACAATCAGGCTTCGATTGACGTCACCGTGGACATTGTTGACAAGGAGCACCTGGAAAAGGTAGTGTCATCGCTCCGGAGAATTGAAGGTGTCTACAGCGTTGAGCGAGTTCATAAAACCTGATATCGCTGCGCGGACAGACATTCTCCAGAGCGGTAACTTGCCAGGTAGATTCTGGACGGATGCTGATTCAGCTTCAGTTGTGCTCAGGCGGCCTTTGTTACCTTGCCGGCGCGAATGCATGCTGTGCACACGCGCAGAGTCTTGCGGGCACCGTTCACGATCGCATGAACACGCTGCAGATTGGGATTCCACCTGCGGCGGGTAAGATTGTGAGCGTGGCTCACATTATTCCCGTAAGAAGGACTTTTACCGCAAATTTCGCATTGACGCGCCATCAACAACTCCTTTAGAAATGGACAAGATCTCAAGAATGCAAATACTAATTTTATCAGATGTACGTTCCGTTGCCCACCGTCTCTTTACTCTGACCAGTCTGCCGGGGCGTCTGGCCCGGCAGGACGTCGGGCATGGCTTAAAAAGAGGTTCTGCTGGCCGCCGTCTGGCGTCCGCCGCCTGCCTGCTTGGCATCGCCGCAGCAATGATGATGATGCCGGCCTGCCAAACTAAGAATGCAGGAGCCGGGGCAGCCTGGGCGGAAGTCGATGGGCACCCGATTTATCGCTCCCAGGTCGAAAAAATTTATCACAGAATGAGCAGCTCCAAGGGTAACGCTGCTGACAAGGCGGAAACAGAGATCGACGAACTCAACATCCTGAACGAGCTTATCGTAAAGCAGGTCCTGCTGGCTTATGCGGCGCACTCCGGCATCACAGTATCAGAATCGGAAATTGACACCAAGGTGGCCCAGTTCAAGAGCCCCTATTCGCCGGAGCAGTTTGCCGAGAAGCTGAAAGAGCAGGGTATGACCGAGGACGACCTGCGGCAGGAAATCCGGACTAACTTGACGATTGAAAAGCTGCTCAACAGGGACGTCAGGGCAAGGATCTCCGTCAGCAATGCAGATATCGACGCCTATTACCAGAAAAACAAGACCTCCTTTGATGTTCCTGAAACTGAATATCATCTGGCCCAGATCGAAGTGACCCCCGGATCCGGCAAAGATGTTCATAACCTGAAAAACGACGACGCCAAGAACCCCGAGATGGCACAGCGGAAGATTCAGGCGTTATATGCGCAACTTCAGGCCGGGCAGGATTTTGCCACCGTCGCCCAGAACTACTCTGAGGACCCCAACACTGCCTTGAGTGGCGGAGACATGGGATTTTACCCGGAATCCTCCCTGGCTGAAAATCCTGCTCTCGAGAAGGTTGTGAAGAGCCTGAAAGTGGGGCAGATCTCTGGAATCATTAATGCAAGAGGCGGTTATCATATCATCAAGCTGCTGGGGATTGAGAAGGCCGGACAGTTGTCTTTGACGGACCCCAAAGTGCAAAGCCGCATCCGAAACACGCTGATGAATGAAAAGGAGCAGTTGTTGAAGGCCGCCTACATTGAAACCCTGCGCGACAAGGCCAAGGTCCGCAATTTTCTGGCTGAGCAGATCGTGAAAGAGGTGCAGTAGCCTCAATATCAATCCTATCCTTATTCCAACCGCAGCAGCCTGGCGCCGGCTTCAATTCCGATGCCTTCTTTCACGTGTACTTGTGTGATGCGCCCTGCACGCGGCGCACGCAGCTCATTCTGCATCTTCATGGCCTCAATTACCACCAAGCCCTGATCCTGCGCCACTTCCTGGTCGCGCTCCACCAGCAGTCGTACGATCTTTCCTGGCATGGGCGCCAGCACGTCAAGCGGTCCCTCGTGCGCCACGGCCTGACCGGCAAATCGCCGTGCACGCGGATCACAAATCTGGACGTGGAAATCGTATTCCGCAATAGTCACGATCCAGGAGTCTGGCTGGCTGTTTGTCGCCGCGGCCACGCGAGCTTCG
>JAJYLL010000068.1 GCA_021787735.1 Acidobacteriota bacterium
CTTCGGATTGTGCTTCGACAGCACCTTCGTGATCGCTGCCGTCAACGTCGTCTTCCCGTGATCAATGTGCCCGATCGTCCCAATGTTCATGTGCGGCTTCGATCGGTCAAATTTTTCCTTCGCCATACCCTATCGCCTCATTGTTAGAATTCAAAAACTCCAACTGCCAGACTTTTGACTCTTTTCCTATTTCTGTACGGCGCGTCCCTGTACGCGAGCCACAACTTCCTCGGCGATCGAAGCCGGCGCTGGTTCGTGACGAGCAAAGTGCATCGAGTACGAGGCACGCCCCTGGGTACGGGAACGAAGATCCGTCGCATACCCAAACATCTCCGCGAGTGGCACCGTGGATCGGATGATCTGAGTCGACCCACGCCTTTCCATACCCTCGACATGCCCACGCCTGGAGCTCAGATCGCCCAGGACATCGCCCATGTATTCCTCGGGTACCACCACTTCAACTTTCATCACAGGCTCCAGAAGGATCGGGCGTGCGCGCCTGACCGCCTCCTTGAACCCCATGGAACCCGCAATCTTGAATGCCATTTCAGAAGAGTCCACTTCGTGATACGAGCCGTCGGTTAGCTTAGTCTGAATTCCGGTCATCTCGTATCCGGCAAGGACTCCGCCTTCCATTGCCTCACGCACACCGTTATAAACAGCAGGGATATATTCCTTCGGAACAACGCCACTGACAATTTCATCAAGAAACAGCAACTGAAGATCAGGGTCAAAGCGGTTCGTAGACTTCTTCTTGGTTATTTCTGCAATTGCCACCGGATCAGGGTGAAGCAGAGGCTCGACCTGCAAAACCACGTGTCCGTACTGGCCCCGGCCGCCTGTCTGGCGAACGTATTTCCCTTCGGCCTCGCTTGCTTTACCGATAGTCTCCCGGTAAGCCACCTGAGGCCGGCCGACATTCGCGCTGACCTTGAACTCGCGCATCAGCCGGTCAACGAGAATTTCAAGGTGCAACTCACCCATGCCAGAAATCAGAGTCTCACCCGTGTCAGGATCGGTATGCACATGGAATGTAGGATCTTCCTGCATCAGCTTCGCAAGTGAACCAGAAAGCTTTTCCTGGTCCGCCTTGGTCTTTGGCTCGATGGCAACCGAAATAACAGGCGCCGGAAACTCCATCGCCTCAAAGGCCACCGGGGCCGATTCGTCGCAAACCGTATCACCCGTGGAGACACTCTTAAGGCCAACAGCCGCCGCAATATCGCCCGCCAGAACTTCGTTGATCTCTTCGCGCTTGTTGGCGTGCATCTTGAGCAGCCGCCCGATGCGCTCACGCCGATCACGCCGCGGATTGTAGACACTGTCCCCGCTCTTAAGCGTTCCGGAATACACCCTCATGAACGCAAGCTGGCCCACAAAGGGGTCGGTCATAATCTTGAAGACCAGGGCCGAAAAAGGCCCATCGTCTTTGGGAGGCCGGGCAACCTTTTCTTCTTCATTTGTGGGATTAACGCCTTCAATGGGCGGGATATCGACCGGAGAGGGTAGGTATGCGACAACCGCATCAAGGAGCGTCTGGACGCCCTTGTTCTTAAATGCCGAGCCACACAGAACAGGGACGGCCTTCAGACCGATCGTAGCTCGTCGGATGGCAGCCTGCAGTTCATCGGCCGAAATGTCTTCGCCGTGGACGTACTTTTCAAGAATATGATCGTCAGCTTCGCCCAGGGCCTCAATCATCTCCTCCCGGCGCTGCCTCGCAACATCCACGAGGTCCGCGGGAATCTCCTCAACATCAAACTTTGCCCCCAAAGTCTCTTCTTTCCAGACGTACGCCTTCTGCCGGACTAAGTCAATCACTCCCTGGAAACCATCTTCAGACCCAATCGGCCACTGAACCGGAATTGGGTTGGCATGAACCTTGGAGCGCAATTGCGTAACACAGGACGCATAATCGGCTCCAACACGGTCCATCTTATTGACGAAAACCATTCGCGGGACGCGATACTTGTCTGCCTGCCGCCAGACAGCCTCGGTCTGCGGCTCAACGCCTTCCACCGCGCCCAAAATAGCAATCGCTCCGTCAAGCACCCGGAGCGACCTTTCAACTTCCACCGTAAAATCCACGTGTCCCGGCGTATCGATAATATTGATCCGGTGATCATCCCAGAAACACGTGGTCGCGGCAGAAGTAATCGTGATCCCGCGCTCCTGCTCCTGCTCCATCCAGTCCATGACGGCGGTGCCCTCATGCACCTCACCCATCTTGTGCGTAATCCCCGTGTAGAAGAGAATCCGCTCCGTCGTGGTGGTCTTGCCGGCATCAATGTGAGCCATGATGCCAATATTCCGAATTTTATCTAACGGCACTACCCTTGGCATAATCTTATCGCGCGACAAAAATCCCCGATTCCCCTTGAAAAATAAGAAGAGGATCGCGCCCTTCTAAATCCAGTTGGCATTGAGGGTCGCTTGACGCGACCCACAAAGCGGATAGCGGTTCGGGGCCGAACCACATCCCGCCCTGTCCATGTAGACCCCTGAATCAGGGGTTACCAGCGGTAATGAGCAAAGGCCTTGTTAGCCTCCGCCATGCGGTGCGTATCATCCCGCTTCTTGACAGCGCCACCGCGGTTATTCGATGCATCAAGAAGTTCACCGGTAAGCTTTTCTACCATTGACTTCTCTCCGCGTGCTCTTGCATAACCAATGATCCAGCGGATACTCAGTGAAGTCTGCCGGTTTCGATTCACTTCAACCGGTACTTGATAGTTGGCGCCACCCACGCGGCGACTCTTAACCTCAAGCACAGGCTTCACATTATCCAACGCCTTCTTGAAAACCTTCAGAGGATCGTCATCAGTCTTCTGCCGGATCAACTCAAACGAATCATAAACAATCTGCTGAGCAGTGGACCGCTTGCCATCGTACATCACACAGTTCACAAACTTCTGAACCAACTCATTAACGTAAAGAGGGTCCGGTTTAACCTCGCGCTGCTCAACATAACCTTTACGCGGCATATCGGCTTTTCATTCTCCTTGCTATCCCCGGTGCACTTCCACGCCCAGCCCTTAACAAAGAAAAGCTCAGGAGGCCTTGGGACGTTTTGCACCGTACTTCGACCGCCCCTGACGCCGGTCCGTCACACCCGCGGAATCCAGAGTGCCGCGAATAACGTGATAGCGCACTCCGGGAAGATCCTTGACGCGGCCTCCACGGATCAATACGATCGAGTGCTCCTGGAGGTTATGACCCACCCCCGGGATATAAGTAGTCACCTCGAATCCATTGGTCAGGCGAACGCGCGCAACCTTTCGCAGGGCCGAATTCGGTTTCTTCGGCGTCTGGGTATAAACACGGACGCACACACCCCGTTTCTGGGGCGAACCCTGGAGCGCCGGGCTCGATGTCTTATACCGCTCCATCCTGCGGCCGCGGCGAACCAATTGATTAAATGTGGGCATCCTTCCATCCCCGCGTGGCAGTGTTGCGGTCCCTTCCTGCAACCCTCCACGCCTTAAGCAAAATCATAGTGTGATCAAACCTTTTAAATTTACCACGAAGTGGTGCATCGGTGTCAAGAACTCCACGAACCAAAGTTCTCAATGCCCACCCAGAATTTCCGATTCCTTGGCGCTTCCCTGCTCGTCAATCTTCTTGATATACTCGTCGGTCAGCTTCTGGATGCTTTCCAGCCCACGACGCTCATCATCCTCAGATATCTTCTTGTCCTTCAAAAGGTGCTTGATCTCTTCATTGGCATCGCGCCGGATATTGCGGACAGCCGTGCGGTGGTTCTCAAGAACCTTATGCACATGCTTAACAAGCTCGCGGCGTCTCTCTTCGGTCAGCGGCGGAATCGGCACGCGCAAGATCTTTCCGTCGTTCACCGGGTTCAACCCCAAATCAGAGGTCCGTATCGCCTTGTCAAGCGCAGCCAGCAAACTCGAGTCCCACGGCTGCAAGGTGACCAGATTCGGCTCAGGAACTCCCAGCGTGGCCACCTGGTTTAAAGGGGTGGGAACGCCGTAGTAATCCACTCGAAGGTGATCGAAAATTCCCGCCGTAGCTCTCCCGGTACGCAGCGTCGCGAGTTCCTGCCGCAAGTCGTCCAGAGCCTTCACCATCCTGGCTTTCATATTCGCTACCGTCTCGTTGATCATGGAAGAAACCTTTTCCGCCGCGCTTACGCTGCTACAAGTGACCCGACTTTCTCGCCCATCACCACCCGCTTCAGGTTGCCCGGCACCGTCAGATTAAACACAATGATCGGCAAACGATTATCCATGCAAAGAGAAATTGCTGTTGTATCCATCACTGCAAGACCACGCGACAAAACATCGAGATAGTTGATCTTGCTGATTTTCTTGGCGTCCGCGACTTTGGCAGGGTCTGCGTCGTAAACGCCATCCACCTTGGTAGCCTTAAGAATTACGTCGGCTTTGATTTCCATAGCCCGCAGGGCCGCGGCCGTGTCCGTTGAAAAATAGGGATTCCCGGTCCCTGCCGCCAGGAGCACAGTGCGCCCTTTTTCAAGGTGCCGAATAGCCCGACGCCGGATAAAGGGCTCCGCGATTTCGCGGATTTCGAGGGCCGTCATGACCCTGGTTGGCGAACCCGCCTTTTCCAGCGCGTCCTGCAGCGCCAGGGCGTTGATAATAGTCGCCAGCATACCCATATTATCGGCGACCACGCGGTCGATGCCATTCTGAGAAGCCGCTACGCCACGGATAAAGTTTCCGCCGCCCACAACAACGGCAACTTGAACTGACATCTGCTGGATTTCACTTACTTCGGAAGCGATGCGCGACGCCACGGCGGGATCCACCCCGAAGCCGCGTCCTCCCATGAGCGCTTCCCCGCTCAGCTTCAAGAGAATGCGTCGAAAGGCAGGCTCGCTCATAGGTTAAGGGTGCCCTTCTGCACAGCAATGTGAAGAAGATCTCAATTCGATCCCTCGTCCGCTTCTGCCGCGCCAACCGATTCGCCAACCTTGAATCGGGAAAATCGACGGACCAGAATGTTCTCGCCAAACTTCGCAATCCTGGAATTGATCAGTTCGCCAATCGTAACATTGCCGGTGCTGTCCTTGATGAAATGCTGTTCGTAAAGGCAGTTTTCCTCAAAAAACTTCCGTAGCCGCCCCTCGACAATCTTGCTGACCACTTCTTCAGGCTTACCGCTCTCTGCTGTCTGCGCTCGAAGGACCTCACGCTCGCGATCAAGAACCTCAGGCCCAACGTCCTCGCGCCGAATAAAGCGGGGATCCGTCGCGCAAATCTGCATCGCCAGGTCATGGACCAACTGCTGAAATTCCGCATTCCTGGCAACAAAATCGGACTCGCAATTGACCTCAACAAGCACGCCAATCTTTCCTCCAGCGTGAATGTACGAACCCACGAGACCTTCGGTAGCCGCCCGGCTCGCCTTCTTTGCCGCCGTAGCCTGGCCACGCTTGCGCAGCACCGTAAAAGCCTGCTCAAGATCGCCGTTCGCCTCGTCCAATGCCTTCTTGCACTCCATCATGGGAGCGCCACTCATCTCCCGCAGCTTCTTGACTGCATCCAGTGAAACCGCCATTCTGTCCTCTCATCCTCCAGACACGAAAAAGGTAGGCAGAGTAATAAAGCCTGCCTACCTTATCAACGCGTCATTCCTTAGTCCCTATTCGCGGTTAAGGCCGAGCGTATCAGGTTCACCCTCTTCGCCGTGACGAGTTCGGGGCTTACCAGGAAACCGCGGCCGCTTCTTGGCCCGGGCACGCTCTTCGGAATCCTCTTCGTCACCCGTAGCGCCACGGGGCGCGTCCTGCTCCGCCTCTTTCTCTTCCAATTTCAGATACTTCTCGTAATCTTCCTCTGCGATGTCAAAGGAAACCTCAGCCTCTCCAACGATCAACTCACCCGCGTCAATGGCCTCTGCCTGCCGGCGGGCCTCAATCTCATCGGCCGCTTTTTCCGCGGCGACCTTCTCCTCTTCCATCTGCTTCTCAAGTGCTTGTTGCCTACCTTCCAGAATGGCATCCGCAACGCGCGAGGTAAACAGGCGGATTGCCCGGAGAGCATCATCGTTTCCAGGAATCACATAATCCACAAGGTCAGGATCACAATTAGTGTCAACGATCCCCACAACCGGAATACCCAGTTTGCGCGCTTCCAGAACCGCGATTTCTTCCTTGTTTGAGTCAACCACAAAAAGCGCATCGGGCAACCCAGGCATCTCTTTAATGCCGACAAGGTTCTGCTCCAGGTGCTTGCGTTCACGCTCCAGCCGCTGAACCTCCTTCTTGGTCAGAAGGTCATACCTCCCATCACGGCTCATCTCCTCGAGTTCACGCAGTCGCTGGATCGACTTCTGGATTGTCGTATGGTTCGTCAGCAACCCGCCAAGCCAGCGATGGTTGATGTAAAACATCTGGCAACGCTGGGCTTCTTCGGCAATCGCTTCCTGCGCCTGGCGCTTGGTCCCGACGAAAAGGATGACCTGTCCGCTGCGCGCGAGGTCGGCAAGAAACTTGGTCGCCTCTTTAAAAAGCTTGAGGGTCTTCTGGAGGTCGATAATATAAATGCCGTTCCGCTCCCCGTAGATATACTCCTTCATCTTGGGGTTCCAACGGCGGGTCTGGTGGCCGAAGTGTACGCCAGCCTCCAGAAACTCTTTCATCGTAATAGTCGACAAATCTCCTCCAACTCCCAGAATTCAAGGCTGCAAACCTGCCCGCCGCAAAGCACGGGCCGGAACGCCTGAAACCTGCCAATCTCAATCTTACCGCTTCGAGAACTGGAACCTCTTACGGGCTCCCTTCTGGCCGTACTTCTTTCGCTCTTTGGCGCGCGGGTCACGGGTAAGAAAATCGCTTTGTCGCAAGCGAGGGCGCAACTCAGGATCAAACAGGATCAGGGCGCGGGAAATACCCAGCCTGGCAGCGCCCGCCTGACTATGAATCCCTCCACCCTGAGCGTTCACCACAATGTCAAACTTGCCCTCGTTCTCCGTAAAAGCCAGCGGCTGCCGAACTTCGGCGCGTAGGACCTCAGAGGGGAAATACGCTTCGATAGGCCGACGATTCACCAGAATCTTTCCCGTGCCGGGTTGCAATTTCACCCGAGCCACGGAAGTCTTCCTTCGTCCAGTACCCCAGAATTCACTTGACTCAGCCACACCAACTCCTTAATAAAATGCTTTTGGTCTTAAACGTAACTAAACCGCCAGGCGGGCCGGCACAGGGTTCTGTGCCTGGTGCGGGTGCCTTGGACCAGCATAAACCTTCAATCGCGTTGCCAACCGGCTTCCCAAACGGGACTTCGGCAGCATTCCCACAACAGCTTCGCGCACCAACTCCTCCGGCTTGGTTTCCAGCATCCGCTTAGCTGAAGTTTCCTTCAACCCGCCGGGATAACCGGTGTAATGCCGGTACACCTTCTGGTCAAGCTTCTTTCCAGTCAGCCGGACCTTCTCTGCGTTAACAACAATAATACCGTCGCGATGATCCGAAAACGGCGTCCAGTCCGCCGAATCCTTTCCAATCAGGATCCGCGCAGTACGTGCCGCCAACCTGCCCAGCACGACCCCATCAGCATCAACCACATGCCAGCGAATTTTGCCTCGTTCTTTTTTCTGAAAGTGCGTATCCAATTCTCTTATATCCCTGTTTCATTTGGGTGAACCTTTCTATATTCACCCAGTGCTGCACTTTTTGTCAACACCATCCGCGTCTGCGAATTAGGTGTTTTTTGCTTTATCCCCGCCCCCAACCGGGTCCGATTCTGATTGCCGGGTCCGCCAACAGGCGGAGCGCGGAGGCCAATCTATTGTTCTTGAGCCAACTCTTGGCTGAGTCTACCATATCCAATCCGCAGAACCATCTTTGGCAAAGTCACGCCTTTATGGACCTAATCACGCCTGTTCCTGCTAGAATCGACGTGGCTAAGGACAATCATGGCAAGCTCAAAATGGAAAGCTGATACCCTGTTGCCAGGCAGTTGGCGCAACGCTACCTCGGTTCTATTATCCAATGGCGACCGCTATCTGGTGGTCGACACCGGCATGGCACACGAAGAGCATTTGCTTGTGGAAGCCCTGAGCCAGCACGGGCTTAGCCCCTCCAATGTTGAAGGCATCATCACCACCCATTTCCATATTGACCACGTTTTGAACAACTCGCTTTTCCCCGATAGCATCATTTATGCGACCCAGGAATCACACGACTGGTGCTGCTCACTTTATTCTGACCTGATGGATAGCCAGAACTGGGAAAAACTGGTGCTGAAATACTATCCACAAATGTTTGAGTACGATCATGCCGTGGAACACCTGCACCAGATGCGCAAGTTCACCTTGCGCTGGTGGGACAGGAAACGAGTGGGTTCACCGGGGCAGCACCGCTGGCTTGAATCAAATTCACTGCCGGACGGACTGGAAATCCATGTAACATCCGGACATGTTCCGGGCCACGTCTCCGTGATCGTTCCGGAAAAAGACGAGACAACGGTTGTGGCTGGCGACGCCTGCCTGAGCCGGTCGGAAGATGTGCAGGTGCTGACTATGATTCCTCGCGACCGCGAACAATCCCGCCTAGATCGTGAGAAGGTACTTTCCCTAGGAACAAGAATATTCCCAGGCCACGATGTTGAATTCAGGAAAAACGGGAATTAGGATTCCGCGCAATTGGGGGAATAGCCGGTCAGAGCGGAAGGACCGTCTGCAGATATTCATCGAGAGCAGCCTGCCAGGATCTCGGCAGAGAGAAACCCGCTTCTGCCAACGCGCGCATCTCCAATAGAGCGTATTTCAGCCGCTTGGCAGGGCGCCCCATCTCGCCGGAGGGCACGCCTACAAGATTCTTCAAATCAACCCCAGCTTCCTCCGTTGCGTACTTCGCCAATTCATACCGCGTGCATGTCCCCTGGTTTACAAGATGGAAAAGCCCCGTGTAGCCGCTCTCTACGACCTCAAGAATCTTCTCGGCCCCGTCCAGAGTGTAAAGCGCATGGCCCAACTGATCTGAAGCGACAACATAGGGCTGGCCCGCGGCCATGGCCCGCAGCCCTTTATCAATAAAGTTCGCTTTCCCCGGTCCGAAAAGGATGCAAACGCGGAAGATCCAATACCTCGGCAAGGATGCCACCAGGCATTCACCTCTCAACTTGGTCCTGCCATAAACAGTCGAGGGAATTGTCGGGTCTGTCTCTCGGTACGGAGTCGGTTTCTCACCGTCATAAACCGCGTCGGATGAAATATAGGCAACTCCGGCCCCAATCTCTCTTGCTGCTTCAACAACGTGCCGAGTTCCATGCACGTTGACCAGGTATGCCAGAGCAGGGTCAGTTTCGCAGGTGTCAGGGCTTGGGATCGCGGCGGCGTGAACCACAACATCCGGACGGAGATTCTGGAACGCTGTCCGTACTTGGTCGAATTTGGTAATATCCGCCTGGGCTCGCCCCAATGGAAATACCGTGTGGCGTTTGCTGATAACCTCAACGAGTCCATGGCCAAACAATCCCGCTGATCCTGTAACAGCAATTCTCATGGAGTCAACTCTTCTGATGCATTGATTCCTAACCCTGTAAATGAATGCCGGAAGTCGCGCCGCTCATGTCAGGAAACAAAGGCCCCTAGGGAGATCCCGTTTGCGCACCCAGATGGTCCACATATCTGCGAAGTTCCCGTGTAATAGCTTGCGCAAGCAGCTCGCTTGAAAGCCCCCTTGCACGGATCTCTGCATCTTCGCTTGGCGCCAAACTCTCATTGCTCTTTGGTTTGAGGTCCAGGATGTCGGCCTGCCAAACATGGGCACCCGTAACCCAGTCGGTGACGACAATCGAAAACATAACGTGTTTGCGGGCGCGGTCCTTATGCACTTCCTTAGGTTGTGGGATGCCGCGCCGCATTTTGTACTCCATTTCTGTTTCGGGCTTATAAGCCTTCATCACAAGGTCCACTCCCTCGATTTCCCGAGTCGGCCTGTATTTTCCCCACGAACTCAGGTCGTGGACGATCCAGGCGTCGATATTGTTCGGCATCCTTCCAACGTACATCAGCTTGCCATCGAGGAGCGGATTCTGCTTTCCTTCAGATTTCTGCTGCGCTGAGGTCGGCACCACAAGCAGGCACAGGGAAACCAGCGTGCAAAGAACTGCCTTCATCTTATTAATTTCCCTCCAGCTTTTTGTTCGTGCATATGATCATGCCGTCCATTATCATACAGCAGGCGCAAGTTAGCCTCGGGCGGCGTGAAGTCCAAGGGTATTCGTCTGAGGAAGCATCTGGCGATGGCAATAAAGCAAAAACTGATTGCCGATTCTCAAAACGCTTAGGTATTTACACAATTGCGGATTTACAGATGCCGGTCAGCGCCTCCGCAACCGGTGGGAGGAAAACGTGGAAAAAACTTTCAAATGGCTTTTGCCCGCGCTCCTGGCTGGGCTGCTCGTGACTGTACCTTCAGTTTTTGCGTGGGGACAGGGAGCCAATCAAGCAGGCCCCCACAAGAAGATTAGCGGAGTGCATCGCCAGGAGATGAAATCTCAGCGTCAGCGGTTGAAGCAGAGCGGGAAAAGCATCCACGCTGAAGCCCTGCAATCGACCCAACACGCGAAGCCTCCCAAAGCCGGCCGACATGAGGTGAGGAAAGCCCAACGTAACCCTGGCCTCAAAAGCCCCAATTTGCAGCGCGCCCGCAAGCAGAACCGAAGTCGCCAAAAGGTTGAACACCAGGCCCCCAAAATCTAGATCGTGGCCTTGAATTCCTATCCGAAACTTTTCCCTTCGCTGCGGGTTTACTTATCAGATGCAGGAGTTGCTCAATGCGAAGGAGGAACAAAAGATGGGAAACAAACTCAGGTGGCTTTTGCCGGTGGTTCTGACAGGATCGTTCATCGCTGTTCCCTCAATCTTTGCCCAGAAACAACCTGCGCCAGTGCCCGTGGGCAACCGCATGGACAGGCAGCAGAACCGCAGGGCGCTTCGGCACGATGTACGCAGAATCAATCGGCAACAGGCAAGGCTTCATGCTGACGCCAGACGCTTTGGGTCCGACGGCCCGCAGGTCCGGGCAGACCGGCGACAGTTAAGGCGCTCCCAGCAGCAATTCAGGCACCAGACCCGCGAACTGCGCCAGGACCGCAGGCAGGCTTCGCGGCGTTAATCTTCCGACCGGATAAAAACACATGTATCACGCCTGCAGCGGGGAGAACCATGGGTTTCCCCGCTACGCTGTGTGATGATCGAGCCCGTTACTTCAAGGATAGACTGTACTGATTCCCCCGCATTCTTTCACTTGATGTCCGCCAGCGCCGTTAGAACTTCGTCAACGTCAGGCAAATCCCGCAAAGCATAAATCTTTGACCACGCAATCTTTCCGCTCTTGTCCACAATAAAGATCGCCCGGTCATTCACAAAGGGAACCTCGTGCCGGGTCGGCGGGAAAATGCCGTAAGCCTGCGCTGTGGCAGCGTAAGGCCAACGGTCCGCGGCCAGGGGGAATTTCACCCCTCCGATGGATTCCTGAAAAGCAATGTGGGAAAAAACCGTATCGGTGCAGACGCCCACGACCTGGGCGTTCAACTCGGCAAACTTCGGAAGATTCTCCTGGAATGCCGAGAGTTCGTTCTGTCAAACGGGCGTGAAGTCCAAAACATAGAAAACGATGACGACCCTGCGCCCGCGATGATTGGAGAGTTTGAAATCTCCCTGCTCATTACCAATCGCCGTCTTCAAATTGAAATCCGGCGCGGTATCTCCGACTTGCAGTGGCATGTACGCCTCCTCTTCAAAATTCAGTCGGCGCCCGGAGGGGGTCCTGCCTGCGGCTGATGCACCCGGATCCGCGCGCCATGGTTCAATTTATGAGCCCCTTGGCTATTTTAAGGGATAAGGAACTTAAAGATATAGGGAGAATTTCTTGTGGATACTGCTCCTGATGCTACTGTGTTCTGACAACCCCCGCCGCTATGTCCACATAGCACTAAGGCCGCAGAAACGGATGTAATACTGTCATAGGAAATAGCCGGCACTCACTTCAATGATGGTAAGGAGAATCGCCTGATTCCCGCATTCGGCTTTAAGATCGAAACGGCTTTGCACTCAACGGACCTCTGAACCTGCCTAATCCCAACCGAAAACAACAGTCTCCAAGCGCAAATCGCCTTTTTGTGGCACACTTTGCAGGAAGCAAAATTCAAAACCGGAAGGAGGCGTGATGAAATTCAGGATCGGAATCATTGCAGTTATGGTTTTCTCGTCAGCAACGCTGGCACTGGCACAAACCCATATCGCGGGAACTGCGGGATGTTCAGCACCTGATCAGGTCCACGTGATGCGGCTCAGCGACCATGCCAACCATTTCTTCGTCATGAGCCAAGGGAAATGCCATTGGACCAAACCCTTCAGCATCGCCGGCGCCGAGACACAAAACGACGAGGCGACTGTCTCCAAGGAAGTCCGCGGCAACCGTGCCCGGGTGCATGGTTACGTCACCGAAACCACGGCGACCGGCGACAAGTTCAGTTATCGCATTCTGGGCGAGCAGGTCATCGACCACGGTAAGACCGTCAGCGAGCACGGGAAATGGACCATCGTCAGCGGAACAGGAAAACTGAAAGGAATCCACGGCAAAGGAACCTATACCGGCAAACTTCAGGGCAATAGCATGGTGTTCGATCTCGAAGGGGAATATCAGGCGGGCCATTAAGACGCCGAAGCAGCATTAGTTGACCGGACCCGAACATCATTGGCCCGACTTCCAGGCTGTGGCGTTTCAGATACGGGCTTGTGCCCGAGCACGGCGACCTCGCGTTGCGTCAGGGGGCGGTATTTGCCGACTTCGAGTCCCTCGAGCGTCAGCGGGCCGATGCGGGTCCTGACGAGTTTAAGCACGGTAAAGCCGACCGCCTCCATCATGCGCCGAACCTCGCGGTTTTTGCCTTCCGTCAGCACGATTTCGAGCCAGGTGTATTTGCCGCGGTCTTCCAGCCGTCGGACGCTCTGCGGCCGCGCCCAGTCGCCGCGCTTCATTTCCACTCCTCTGGCCAGCTGCTCAATCACCTCATCACTCAGCAGGGCGTTGATCTTGGCAACATAAGTCTTGGGAACTCGCGATTCCGGGCTCATCACGGCATGCCCGAATTCCGTATCGTTGGTCAGCAGAAGCAGGCCGGAGGTATCCTTGTCCAGGCGTCCCACGGGAGCCACCCATCGGCCGTTCGCTCCCAGCAGATCGTAGATGGTCTTGCGGCCATCCGGGTCGCCGTGGCTGGTGATCACTCCTTTGGGTTTGTAAAGCAGCAGGTACATTCGCGGGACCGGCCGCAGCCGCTTACCATCCAGATGAATCGCATCCCGCTCGAGCCAGACCCACCGCTCCGGGTCACGCTCGACTTTGCCATTGACCTTCAGACGCCCCGCACGGATCATCTCCAGCGAGGCAGTACGCGAGGCAATCCCAAAACGGGAAAGCACTCGGTCCAGCGTCATGGCAGTCTTTGTGGCCATGCCTTATCCTAATTCCTTCAGTTCAACTTGCCTAGATCGCAGATTCGGCGAAACTGCTTCCAACTCAATAACAACCGACCCACCACAAGCAAGACCGGGAAACCGCAAAGGGCAATACCCTGTACCAGACTGGTAAAACGGGGCGGATGCTCCGAGCGTCTTTACAACTGGTCTGGCGATTCGCAGGTGACGGCCGAATTGCTATGCAACGGACACACCGGCAGGAGCGGGGGTAACAGAAGAAGTCACGGATTCCGCCTGCCATCCGAGGGATTCGGCCGAGAGCAGGATCAGAGAGATCCAGATAAGGTCCGCCACAAGCAGGTGGAGAAGTTGCATGTACACCGGAGTGAGCAGAGCTATGTTGACGGCGCCAAAACAGAATTGCAGCAGCACAAGGCCGGCAAGCCGCCGCGCCATGCGCTTGACCGCAACAGGTCCGGGTGAACTCAGCGCTATGACGGCCAACACCAGCAGGTATCCACCCACCAACACGGCTACAAGAGGATGAATAATGCGCAGATGAAGGATAGGTGCTCTGGCTGCGGAAAAATCCCACTGGAAAGCTTCGGCAAGCGATTTGGCGGGGTAGAGCGTGTCTGCAAGCGCGGCAATCGTGCCGGTAATGGAGATCGCAATGGCGCCCAGTATTCCCACAACGTAAGCGATGTAAACACCCTTGCCCGGCGTGGCCGGGTGCGGCACCGCTGCGCTGGAGTCTGCCGAAAGCTGGCGACTGGCCGCCCACGCCGTCAGAGCCAGCGATGCCAGCAACATAAAAGTGTTGACCAGATGGACGGAAAGGATTACCACCCGCCCTGTGGAGACGTTGTTGCCCACCCAGCCAAACAGCACCAGCGCGGCCCCCACCAATGCCTCGGTAACGGTGAAAATGCCTGAAGCCACAGCATAGCGGCGAACGGCATGTCCGCTGCCATAACGCCGGAAAGCCATCCACACCAGGCCGACGACCAGAAGCGCATCAATTCCGCTGGTGGCGCGATGAGAAAATTCGATGAGGGTGGCAATCTGCTGGGTGTGCGGTATCACAAGGCCCTGGCAAAGCGGCCAGTGCTCACCGCAGCCGGCTCCTGAACCGGTGGCACGAACCACCGCTCCCCACAAAATCACCAGGATGTTGTAGCCCAGCACCATCCAGGCAAAGGCGGCAAACCGGCCCGGACGTCGCCCCCCACTCCTTTGAGTCATAAGGGGAAATGGTATCACAATGAGCGGCAGGAATGAGCGCATCCACGGTGACGCGCTTCACACGGCGGGTTCCAGGTTTAGTGCGCGATGGGCCTGCTCTGAAACGTAGTCATGGAGTTGCACGCCGAACTCGTCCACGGTGATGTAAGTCGGATCCTCAGTAGTCCAGCAGCCGGAGTTGAAATAGCGGACGCCTTTGCGTTCGGCCTGCATAGCTGTGTGTGTATGGCCACAGAAAACAACGTCTGCACCCCTCTGGCTAGCCAATGCAAGCGCGCCAGCAGCCACCTTGGGTGAAAGGTGCATCCACTTGGAGTTCTGGCGGTCAAGGAACCGTGAAATCAGTTTACTCTTTGAGTCGAGCTTCTGGAGATGCATGTAGACCCACTCGCCGGCGGCGCTGAGTGCCGCGTTACCCACCAGGAAAGTGTCATACTGATGCCCGTGGATGGCCAGGTAGCGCTTGCCGGCATAATCCCACTGATACTCCTGATAGGCGGTAGTTCCAACCAGATGCGACATAACGTCAATCAGTCCGCGGTCGTGGTTGCCTTCCACCCAGACCACTTCCACGTTCCGTTTGGGGTTCGAGAGTTTTCGGATGTAGGACAACAGTTCCCAGTGCTGCTTGGTCAACCTGCGGAAGTCAAGATCGCAAAATATGTCGCCCAGCAGGACCAACCTGCGAAACCTCTTGCTCTGCAGCATATGGCGGGCGTCTTCCGCCCTGCTGACAATGGAACCAAGATGCAAGTCGGAAATGATAATAGTGTCGCAACTGTCTTCGTCAAGCCTGTAGACTTTTGACATAACTGGCGTCGGCCAGCCCCACCGGACCCGATTCCCAGCAGGGGAGGACTGTGTGTATTACCCGCAGGGCCCGCGTGGCCGCGCCCCTCCTTCCTTTCGTGTAAGAATACTTCCAAGAATCGCGATGACCTCATAGACTGCCCGGTTGCAAAGGCTTTGAGTGTTGGCATAGTGACGGGCAAACACGGCCGGATCCCTCAGGCGCGCCACCGCACCTCCTATCTCGCGAAAGCTCCGGACGACGATTCCCAACTCTTTCTCCGCCACCCAATCTGTGTTGAACCGCTCCTGTGGAAGCGTCCAGGCATTCCGTTCGACGATGACGGGCAGCCCCATGAACAATGCCTCGCTCAGGCTGCCGGGGCCGGGCTTGCCGATAAAAAAGTTCGACATTAGCATGAAGCGCGGTATCTCGGTCGTGAAACCCTCAATGTGGACCGGAATCCGGAAATTCATTCTGCGAAGCTCAGCCTCCAGCCTCTTGTTCCGTCCGGCGATGAGAATAAGCTGGAGCCAGTCTATGCGGTTCAATCTTCGAGCAATCTCCACCATGGCGCGCGATCCCTGCCCGCCGAACATCACCAGGCCCGTAAGGCGATCGGGCCGGAGCCGCAGGACTTCTCTCTCCTGGCGGCGATCTATTTTTGCTGTTGAGTAAAAAGCGGGATTCAGGATCATGCCGGAAGTTAGAAAGACGTGGTCCGCCGGATGCCCTATCGCGTAAGCCTGTTCCGCCGCGCGCTCCGTCCCCACGATCAAATACTCTGATTCCGGCTCAATCCAAAAATGCGGCGGATAGTCCGCAAGGTCCGTCAGCACGGTGACAAACGGTGCATTCGGGCAGCTTTGCCGGACGCTCTCTGCAAGTGCGCGGTTGAAGTTTGGGATCAGGGAAACCACCATGTCGGGCCGCGTTTGTTTCCAATAACGCTTCAGGAATCCGACAATCAGTTTGTGCCGGCTGCGGATTACGGTGTGGAGGATCGGCAGGAGTTGGGCCGAACCCAGTGTCCATCCCTTCTCCAGCATGTGGTTGTAGACATCCTGAACCCGGATTCCTGCAAGTTTCTTGACAATGTCGAGGGGATCCAGCAGTTCCTGCAGATTGAGGCACTCAATTTCCCATGGCAGACGCTTTTCCTGCGCAGCCGCCACCAGCGCTTTGGCCGCACTGCGGTGGCCGCCTCCGGCGTCAAAGTAAACGAATGAAAGGCGGGCCCCCGTGGCCAGCTTCATAGCGCCGGCAACCTTCCGCGCCTCTCCTTCGAGGTTTTCTTCCTGTCCTGAAACCACGCCAGCAAAACAATTGCCGCGGTTTGCGGTTTCAATTTCAAATAATCGCTCGATCTCCAAACCTTTCCAATCTTCCCCGGATTGCTGTGGGACGTCCCACATGGACCACAATGGGCGTTGCATCTGATATGCATTGAAACATCCCCATATGAAAGCTGCGTTACGTTTACGTTACATTTTCAAGAATCTTGTCGCGGCCCATTAAAACACGCCAGATGAGCAAGTTGCAGGCAGGAAAAACGAGTCCGGAGGCAGTCAGGGCGGGATCTTTAGCAGGCACATGAACGCATGAGCACCCGTCACGCACAACAAGGCGCATTCATCACATGAAGTTCAGCACCGTCTCGGATCACATAGCCATCAAGCGCGGCGGAAGTCGATTCTGGCTTTGGCGATGGGCATGCCAATCACTTCAATGCGCTTCAGGTCGCGGGTACCGATTCCCAGGTCTTCAGCAAGCTTGAGAGTGCTGTCGCATTTTTCAAACGGTGCGGTCCCGCGAGTGGCCATCGGATCAAACCCCATCAAGGCGGTAGCCACCGCATCTGTGGTCACCGGATTGGTTCCTGCTATCAGCAGGCCCGCATGCACTGGACGGCAGCGCTTGATCCACGGACCTTCGCCACCCGCAACGGTATGAATGCCGTCAATGATGGCCAGATGGATGGGACGCGCGTGGACAAGGTCCGCCGTCACACGCGGCACGCGGTAGCCCGGGTCACGCGGCGATTTCGGGTCATTTTCTGCCAAGGCTGTCTTGGAAGGTTGGCGGTCACCGCTGTGCAACATGCCCCGCGAACCCTTAACAACGTCGGAGGGCTTGTCAATGCCCGCTCCATGGCCATAAATAGTGCAGGGGGTGATGCCAAAGGAATTCTTCATGGAGAGTGTGACGCCAGCCGTGGCGTGTTCCTTCAGCTTCGCCAGCGAAACATAAACGTCGCAATCCGTGTAGACAGGATTCAAATCGTAGGCGCGAAACAGCAGGCCGCCTCCAGAAACCCACAACCGCTTATAAGCCCCGCCCGGACCACCGTAATTGGTATCAACAAAACCAACGTGGGGCGCGGCGCTTGCAAAGTCGCTCGGGTTCCAGCCGGCGTCCGTCATGAATTGCTGGAGGGACCGCGAAGGGCTCAACGAGCCTTCCACCAGGATGATCCGTCGCGACCCTGCCTGCCCCAGCAAGTGGACGGTGTTCCCAATAACTTCCGGATGCACCCAATGCGTCATGCCGATGGGCATTCCCTGTACCAGGGTATTAAATTCGCCTGTCATGTTGATCTTGACAGCCACTGTCTTGCCGCGCACGATGCGCGAAAGGCCGCCAAGCTGATCAAACAGCGTGGTCAATGTGGGACGGACCTGGGGTCCGTACTCCATACACCCGGCTACTGCAACCGGCGGCGCCGGCGGCGTGGAACTGGCAAAAGCATGGCGCGGACCCAGAGTGATTCCGGCAAGCGCTGCTCCAAATCCCTGGATGAATTCCCGGCGATTGCTGTAAACCTTCACCGTGCACCCCTTCACGGAAGTCAATTAATATCGCCGATGGTATGACAATTCAAAAGTAAGAGCAATGGGGAATGCGGTCGGGCCGCGCAGATCAGAAGCAACAACGGCTGGCTGCAGGCGGACGACTCACGGGTATTATGAAGGGAAAGGTTTGCCGGAGCGGACGGACGTCCGCCCCGGCGTGATTAAGAAAAGGGGTTAGTAGCTCGGCATGGAAGGATCAACATCGCGCGCCCATGCCAGAATGCCGCCGCTCATGTTCTGGATCCTGCGGAAACCAGCCTTCATCAGGAATTCCACCGCCTTCGCACTGCGCGCGCCGACTCGGCAGTAGACAACGATCCGGTCTGCAGAGTTCAACTCGTGCATGCGCTTGGGAATATCGCCCAGTGGAATCAGCTTAGCGCTTGGGATATTGCAGATTTCGTGCTCGTGCGCCTCACGGACGTCCACCAGAACAAAGGGTTTGTTCTCGTCCATCAACTTCTTCACTTCGGTAGCCGAAATCTCTGGGACATCCGTCTCAGGATAGTACTCTTCTCCTCGTATTCCGCAGAATTCCTCGTAGTCAATCAGCTTTGTAATCGTGGGATTCTTACCGCAGACCGGGCAATCCGGATTCTTGCGAAGTTTGAGTTCCCGGAATTTCATGTGGAGAGCATCGAAAAGCAGCAGACGGCCGATCATGGGCTCACCCTTGCCAAGAATCAGCTTGATGGTCTCCAGCGCCTGGAGCGAGCCGATAATGCCAGGCAGAACACCCAGCACGCCACCCTCGGCGCAACTCGGAACAAGGCCCGGCGGTGGTGGTTCCGGATAGACGCAGCGGTAGCACGGGCCTTCCGGCGCGTGGAATACAGAGGCTTGCCCTTCAAAACGAAAGATACTGCCATAGACATTGGGTTTGCCCAGCAGCACGCAGGCGTCGTTCACAAGGTAGCGCGTGGGAAAGTTATCAGTGCCGTCCGCAACAATGTCATAATCGCGGAAGATATCGAGCGCGTTTTCGGAAGTAAGGCGCGTCTCGTAGGGAATGACTTCCACATTAGGATTAATATCGCGGATCGTGTCACGAGCCGAATCAAGCTTGAGCCGCCCCACGTCGTCCGTATCATGAATGATCTGCCTCTGCAGGTTGGTGAAATCGACCACGTCGAAGTCCACCATGCCCAGTGTTCCCACCCCGGCAGCAGCCAGATAAAGGGCCAGTGGAGTGCCCAGGCCGCCTGCGCCGATGCAGAGCACCTTGGCCCGCTTCAGCTTAAGCTGGCCTTCCATGGCCACTTCCGGCATGATCAGGTGCCGGCTATAACGAAGAATTTCGTCCTTACTCAGTTGCTCCGTTGGAGCTGACGCTAAAATTGACATTTTCTCCTCTTTTCCTGCCATTGGCTTCAAATTCCTGAAATGTGCAAATACCGCCCCGTCCAGGCGTTGGATTCGCACTATTTTCGTACTCCTAAATTGAGTTCTTCAGGTCGTCGGGGATGAGCCCGGAACCCCGGCTGATCGGGATCCAGGCTAGCTACAGATACAGCGGATCATCGAACCGCCGGCAATGGAAGGAACAATACTGATAACATCAGTCTCGGTCAGAGGCGTCTGGTCCCTCTGAAGAAAACGAATATCCTCATCGTTCACATAAACGTTTACAAAGCTGCGAAGCTTACCCTCTTCGTTATAAAGGTGCTTGCGCAAATCACTATACCTGGAGGTCAAACCGGCCAGCGCTTCACCAACGGTTCTCGCCTCAATTTCAACCGAATCCTTTTTTCCCGTGTACTGTCGTAGTGGAGTGGGAATAACCACTTTTACAGGCATTATTTCTCCTCGACCTATCATACCAATCCTGACTTCAGCATTATACACCAAAAAGTCCAGTATGTTCTTATGATGAACATCAAGGGCTTAAGGTTTCATCAGTTCAGGATCAAAATGCGCCCGGTCTTCCGATAGAACCCAAGAGGTCATCTCAGCGGCCTTGCCGCGTTCAACCGAAAGAATAATATAAGAGTACCACGGCCAGGCGTGGTCACGATCATAAATTGATGGCCGCGCCGGATGGTCAGGGTGAGAGTGGTAGTAACCCAAAACATCCAATTCGCGAGAGCGGGCGTCTTTTTCTACCATCATCTGCTCCAGCGGGTCGATCAGGAAGCGGTTCTTTTCGGATTCGCGTCCGGGGTCTTCAAGCGGCAAAAGTTCCTGCGCTCGCGCGGAATCCAGCCGTAGGTTTTTCAAAGGAACCACCTCGGAAACTTCTTTGACGGCGCCGTCCGCGCGACCCAGCAGCACTCCGCAGCATTCGTTCGGGTATTCCCTCTCAGCATGCGAACGAATGCTCTGAAGTTGTTGGGCATTCAGTTGTATAGCCATTCCATCACCCTGCGTAGAAGAAAAATCGAAGCGCAGCAGCCCAGGGCCATCACCGGCCGGATGCAGGCAGCGCCAGGGACACCGGTAAGAAGAATGCTATGCGCGCACTTGCGCATCGTTCCAGAAGCGCTCACTGAGATACTTGTCACCGCTGTCGGGAAAGACCGTGACAACCACCCCCTGCCGGAGTTTGCTGGCGACTTTGAGCGCAGCCACCATAGCAGCTCCGGACGAAATCCCGACAAGCAAACCTTCTTCGCGGGCCAAGCGCAAGGTCATCGCATAAGACTCTTCCGTCGAAACCTCATGGTTCTCGTCGGCGACGGAAGGGTCATATATGCCCGGAACGATGGATGTCGGAATATGCTTCAATCCCTCAAGGCCATGAAAGGGTGAGTCCGGCTGGAAAGAAATGCATTGGACGTCTGGCTTAAGTTCTTTCAGGCGCCGCGCAGTACCTACAAAGGTTCCGCTTGTACCAATGCCGGCCACATAATGCGTGATTTGGCCTTCCGTCTGCTCAAAGATCTCCGGCGCAGTAGTTTGGTAATGGGCCCTCCAGTTGGAAGGGTTATTGTACTGGTTGGCATAAAAGTATTTGTCGGGTTGTTTTTCTGCCAGTTCCCGCACCCTGCAAATTGCTCCGTCCGATCCCTCCATCGGGTCGGTATAAACGATCTCGGCACCGTAGGCCTGCAGGATTTGCTTGCGCTCGAGGCTGACGTTCAAAGGCATAAAGAGCTTGACGCGGTATCCTCGCGCCGCCCCAATCATGGCGTAGGCAATTCCCGTGTTGCCAGATGTCGAATCAAGCAGAATTTTCCCCGGCGTTAGCAATCCCGCCCGCTCTGCTTCCTGAACAATGTTCCACGCAGCCCGGTCTTTGACCGAGCCTCCCGGATTTGCCCATTCCGCTTTCGCCAGAATCTGCACATCCGGAAAGTCCTTGCAAACTCTGTACAAACGGACCAACGGAGTGTTCCCAATCAGGGACAGAACGTCCGTGACACCTTTCAAATCCGGTGCCGAAACGGCCTCTTTGGGTCCTGATGTCATAAAGTTAAGCCCTTCAGAATTTTAGGAGGTAGAGCGGCGGAGTGTCAACTGCAGCATCAGGAGACACGTGAGGAAACCGCGGAATTGCACCGACTTTCCGCATTGCTGCCGGCAGAAAGTGGGTTGATAGGACGGTAAAGGACTTCAAGACGTACACTCTGCAAGTCTTGCTCGCAAAGTTCGAAAACCTGGTCAAATCCTTCGGAACGAATGGCTTCATGTGCCTGCTTGAATAAACGGTATTGTTCCTCGATAACCTTTGGCTCTACAGAACGCGCACGTGAAAGGTTACGCTCGAGACACTTCTCGATTGCGACATCAAAAAGAAAAAGTTCGGTAGGGACTCGGTACTTTCGACCAAGGTCGAGCAGGGACTTTCGCGCCCCAGGAGTTAACGCCGTTGAGTCAACCACGCACAAGCGGTTTATGGAGAGGCGCTGACCAACGAGGAAATTTACGAGAGCAAATGCTTGTAAGTGGTAACGCTGGTCAGTCTCATCATCGCACACAAGTTGCCGGCAAGAATCAGAAGAAATAACTTGTGTAGGCCTGAAATGCCGGGCAGCAAATGTCGATTTTCCACAAGCCGCTGGGCCGCATAATACCAGTACCGATGGTCGAAGCACTCGAATGACCCGTTCTTCTGCCAAACCCATGACCAACCTCGAACGGACATTCTTGCTTGTGAAACGAAGCTGAAAAGCCGGGCCAGTTTAACTGCTCAGCAATAACCCAATTAACTATATAAGCACCCTGCAAACGAATATCGCATAGTAACAGACGCAATGCAACCTTAGATGGTTGCAGGAGGGTCCAAATTTCATCAGGATTATGGCCAAAAATGGAAATTTTTCAGACCATTCCATATGATATCAAACAACTTATATTATTTTTTCAAGGATGGTCTGCCTTTTTGTGAAAATTTCAAAGGTCGCCGAACAGGCGCGTTTGTCGCGCCTCGCCGATTTAATCAGGCTGGTCAATCCACTGTACAAGTGGGGCATCATCCCCGCCTAAGGTGCTTGATAGCTTTACCCTCTCGGCTATTGGATGGCCTTTTCCAGGTTGGCTGCCGCTGCGTCGATCGCACGGGCCTCTTCTTCAAGGGTTTTTCCAACTACTGCGATCTGTGCACCAGCTTCATCCCACTGGCGTTGTTCAATTGCCTCCCGGACGGAAGGCAATGTTTTCACGCCATACCCGGTGTAAGTTCCAGGAGCATAAAGCTCGTGTCGATACCAGGGCCGGCCAGGCAAGCCCTTCGGGGTAAGGAACTGCCGCTCGGTCGCAATGATTTGCTGGTTCACGGTCAGGAGCGAAGCATTGGACAATGAAGCAATGTCCTTGCTTTCCGCTGCATCGAGCGCCTTCTGGTAGTGCGCCGAACTCCGGGCTAGCGCGACCACCGCGTTGTCGAGCGGCGCGAAATTTAGAAATGGCGGCATCGCCTGGGGCTTGGGCGGGAAATAGGTCTTTTCAGGATCCGAGGTAGCCGTAAAGACATTTTCCTTTATCTCGGTGTCCAACTCCTTGGTCTCGGCCTGTTCCTGGGCCAGAAGGTTCTTGAGTTGATCCACGTAAGTACTGATCGTGTCTGTGAGTTCCGAGTAATCCAGCGGCAGAATATCCGCGTCGGCCAACCGCATGACTGCGGTCCCGGCAGTCTGGGCCAGGGCACGCTCATACACAAATCGCGTATCATCAAAATGGGTATACCAGTAAAAGTCATCGTAAATTGAATGATAGATACCCCCATTGCTTTCGCCACCGTAGCCAAGGTCCAGCGAAGCAATCCCCAGGTGGTCCAGAAAAACAGTGTAATCCGAGCCCGACCCGAGCGCGCCTATCGCCAGATCGGGACTCTGGCGCAGGGCCTGGCGTTCCGCAGGCGTCTTGGCCTGGCGAATTCGCAGGTCCCAGTCCCGTTGCCAGACCGAGATGTTTTTCTCAGGGTCTTGAACGTCTCTGGCGATACCGTTGATGAATTTCTGGAGCGTGTGAGATCCCTCCATCCCAAGATAGCCCCGGCCATTGGAGTCCGAATTGACGTACACAGCCGAGTGTTCTTCAAGTTCCTTCGCGTGCTCCTCAGCCCATTCGGTTGAGCCCAGCAGGCCCGGTTCTTCGCCGTCCCACGCGCAATAGATGATGGTCCGCTTGGGCTTCCATCCCTGTTTCAGCAATTCACCAAGGGCACGGGCCTCCTCGAGCAGCGAAGCCTGGCCGGAACTCGGATCTTCAGCCCCGTTGACCCATGCGTCATGATGGTTGCCCCGAATGATCCACTCACCCGGGAAAACGGAGCCCGGAATTTTCGCGATCACGTCGTAGATGGGCTTCACGTCCCAGTTGGACTTCACAACCAGATGGACCTTTGCCGGTCCCGGCCCCACGTGATAGGTCATGCCAAGTGCGCCACGCCAATCAGCGGGCACCACCGGGCCTTTCAAGGCATCGAGTAAAGGCTTTGCATCGCCGTACGAAAGCGGCAAGGTGGGAATCTTTGTGAAGACCTTCACGTCCGCCAGCGGAAGCCGTTTGGCGTCTTTGGTGGCGCCGACGTCCGGCGTGAGTGGGTCGCCGGAGTACGATGTAATATCCATGACGCTGCCGCGCTGGACGCCTTCAGGCGGACGAAAAGCACCTGTTGGAAAAACGTTGCCCTTGTAGTAGCCGTCATCACGCGGGTCGGAATAAATCAGGCAGCCGACGGCGCCGTGCTCAGCCGCAACCTTGGGTTTGATGCCACGCCAACTGTGTCCATACCGGGCAATGACAATCGCGCCCTTCACTGAGATGCCCATGCTTTCGAGTTTCTTGTAATCCGACGGTACTCCGTAATTCACGTACACCAGCGGCCCCGTCACTTCACCATCAATCGAATAGGCGTTATAAGTCGGAAGTTGTTCGGCATGCTGGCTGGAAGTGGGATCGCCGGGAACGGTCGGCTCCTCTAACGTGGCGACAAAATGCGTGGGCTCGACCATTTCCACTCTGCGCTCTTTCGGTGTGGGAAAAAGTACGTAGAACGTTTCGATATGCGCGTCGAGGCCGAACTCCCTGAACTTCGACAGGATCCACTCGGCATTCGACTTGTCATAAGGAGAGCCGACGTGGTGCGGGTATGCCGAAAGGTGCTTCATGTAGGCGCGCATGTTGTCCGGTTGCGGAATGGCCATGAACTTCCCTTCCCAATCCCGTTCGGTCTGCGAATCCTGGGCCCAATAGCCGCGCAGCCTGCCGGAATGGTCTTCCGGAGCATTGGCCGCAAGCCCGATACTGGCGATGCATAAAATGGCGATGAATCCTATTCGACGCACGACACCCTCCAACCCTCAAGATCCAGCAGCCCCACTTTCCGCCCCTGCTGCAAGGACATTGCTGGTCAGCCTTCTCTACAAGCAGAAAATGCTGTGACTAAAGATGTGTGATAGTAACAAATTCCCCGCTCTGCCACAAGCTGTCCGCGACCGCACCATGGAGTCAATTCCGGTGCTCGCATAGGGTGGCATTCCTCCCTTGCCCTGGCAGGCTCGACAGCCGCGAACCATTGTCATCAAATTGACCGGTGTGAGGCGAGGTGTTTATTACTAAAGGTGGCGAGTTGTAATTCTTACCCGCTGTGCGAGAATCGAACAATTCTTGTAAGAATATTGAATTTTCAACCCCATAAAATTATATAAGCTGTTTATTATCAATATTTTTAAAAATTTTGATTGTTGGACGGCCGAAAATCCCACACGTCCCATTTGGGGCGTTCTCGGGGGCCTAGCTAGCCTATCTTACGGGCCTATCGACTGGCCCGTAACGCCGGCCCCATGCGGTCATTCTGAGCCGGCAAAGAATCGGTGCATTTACCGCGAAAGGGCCGATGCAGAGGTCTTTCGTCGCTTTGGGCTTCTCAGGATGGCCGGCCCGGCGCGACGAGTGCCGAACGGCCGATTCGTTGCCGTCAGGCAAGCGACCGCATACATCGCAGCGTACGCGTCGTACGGGCCATCAGCGGACGGGTGAGAAGTGTTTTCCGCCCTTAAATCACCAATCGCAATTCCCCACTGCCTCTTGGTTTTGCAATCACCAATCACCCATCGCCAATCACCAATCCTCTGTCCTTTCCCCGCGCTGTTCTATTTCACTTTTGCCACTTGCGAGCGGACGGCCTGCCACTTGCCGCCGCGATTCACAAAAACGTCTGTCCATGCATAGGTGCCGCTGGTATCTTTTCCACCGTAAGAGCTTTTTTCGGTATCGCTGCCCTGCACCACCGCAACGTTGCCCAGCACCTTCACGTCCATGGGGCCGATCTCGTAGGATTCCACCTTGTCCTTCCCGGCTTTTACGCCCTCCACATACTTCTGCCTGGTAGACTTGCTGCCGTCGTAGTCGACGCCCACCCAGTCCTCGGCAACAATCTCATTCAGTCTCGCCGTGTTGCCGACTTTCATTGCCTGCATCCAGTCGTGTTCAATCTGCTTCAGATGTTGATCCACGCCCACGTGTCTGATCTTGTCAACCTTTGTTTGCGCAAGCCCCAGCCCCGCGCACGCGCACACCAACAGAATCGT
>JAJYLL010000176.1 GCA_021787735.1 Acidobacteriota bacterium
GCCGACAAGAACTACGACACGCGAGACTTCGGGCATCGACTGCGGCAGCTGCGCATCACGCCGCACGTGGCGCAGAACACCACGAACCGGTCCAGCGCCATTGACCGGCGTACGACTCGGCATGGGGTTATGCGCGGAGTCAGCAGAAACGGAAAGGCGTGGAACAGAGCTCCGGCTGGATGAAAAGGATCGGGATGCTCCGGAAGGTGAAGTTGCGAGGCCGGGAGAAGGTGGGATGGTTGTTTACTTTCACCGCGGCAGCCTACAACCTGACGCGTCTGCAGCGGCTGCAGGCGCCGGCGGCGGCCTGAACGGCGGCGGAGACCCGTCCCCGCCAGGGCCCCCAGCGGGCCGCCGTGGGTCCAGATCACCCCTCCAAAGCGACCGACTACTCTTGACCTAACCCGTTCCGAACACGAATTGGAAAGTTTGCGTCGCAATCGCTTGGACGCGATTCCAGGCGTAGCATTCACATGAACCAAGCAAAGGCGTGGGCAATCGCCAAGGTCTCACGGTCTTACGATGATGATCGGGTCGGCGCCTCTCTTCCCATCAACGTAGACTGTGTACTTATACTCACGGCCGCCCCCTTCACCCACGATGTCAGCGGTTTCGGGGTCCGCAGGAGTGAAGTAATCGCGGTCAAAGGGGCTCGCGTCGTTGAAAACGACCAACCAGTCCCCTGGACCCGACCACTCAACCCGGTCATTACCGTCCTTGTTTTTCCAAACCTCCACGGGGTCTTTATCCACTTTGGATGGGTGCCCCTTGATAATCCTTATTGTCTTTGGTTCTCGCTGTGTCTTTGGCTGCGCCATATTTCCCTCCTCATTTCAGATTTTTAGCACTGTCCCTAGTGCTGCCCGACCCAGACGAGTTCTTGAAATTCCGGATCGACTTTCAGCGCGCTCCATTCAGGGTCAGAACGGACTGCCTGGACAGGGTATCCACTCCTGATGGCGTGCCGGAGATAATCGAGAGCCTTGGCCCGCTGACCAGCCAAATGGTAAACAAGTGCGGCGTTATACATGAGTTGAACATCTTTTGGCGCGAGCGAAAGGGCCTGTTGCAGGTCATGTGTTGCCTGTTTGAAGTTCGAGCTTTGAGCCTCATAGATCGCCAATTCCCCCAGCAATTCATACGACCTGGGGTTGACGCGCAGGCCGTCTCGTGCAAGGACCACCGCATTCTGATAAGCCGGGACGGCCTTAACCCGGTCATTGGATGACCACTTGTAAGCGTCGGCCAGGTTGCCCCATAACATCGCATCCTTTGGGTTAAGCTGGACTGCCTTCTCAAAGTACCCGGCCGACTGCTCGAAATGCCCCTCAGAGTATGCCAACGTGCCGAGATTTGAATACGCCACTTCGCTGGGATGGATGGCAATGGATTTCCTGAGTACCTCCTCCGCTTCGGGCCATTTCCCGAGCGAATAGTAAGTCGCACCCAAGTTGTATAAGCCGATGTAGTTGCCTGGAGCGAGCTCGTTAACCTTTTTAAACATCGCCTCGGCCTTTTCGGTGTCACCGGTATTGAAGTAGAGGACTCCCAGCCAGTTATAGGGCGCCCAGTAATTGGGCCGAATGCCGATCGCGCTCTGGTACGTCGCTTCTGCCTCCCTGATCCTTTTCAGGTGGTATTGAGCGTCAGCCAGACCTTGATAAGCAGATGTGTTAGTTGGCTCAGCTTCGAGCACGCTGTGAAACTGACGGATAGCCTCAAGGTAATGGCCGGTGCCACTTTCAACGATGCCAAGGCAAAGCTGTGTGGCGGGCAGCTTCGCGTCCAGGGTTACTGCATGGTTGCAAGAGTTCTGGGCCTTATCCACCCAGCCGGTGTCTTGCGTTGTGGAGTACTTCAGCCAGTAGGCCTGCCCCAGCCCGGCGTGGGCGAGAGTGTAAGCGCCGTCAGCTTTGAGCGCGGACTGAAAAGAATCAACGGCCTTGTCTATGTTTTCAGCTCTTTCGTAGTTCTGCAAATATCCGAGTCCCTTGAGATAATCCTGAAACGCCGCAGGCATCTTTGTACCGTGGGATTCGACGGACTGGCGCTCGGCAGGCGGGACGTTCAGCCGCAGCATCGCAGTTGTACCCTCGACTACTCGATCCTCAATGCTGAACGGATCCGAGGCAGCAAGCGTGACGGTCTCAGCATGCAACTGGCGAACCGAGGAGGGGTCAACAAGCGCGTAGGAGATGCGAAATCGATTGCCGACGCGCTCGATGGTCCCGGTGAGAACGAGGTTCACCCCAAAGGCTTTCTGCGCTTCCGTGGCGGTCTCGACGTGCCGCGCCGACAACTCCCCAACGGGGACCACCTGGAGCGAGCGGCCAGGTGAGAGCTGTGTGAGCTTCGCGCTCAGCGTTTCAGCAAGGCCACGGCCGAATGCGTTGTCGCCCGGCCCACCGCCAATAGCGGAGAAAGGCAGCACGGCGAGTTGCTTATGGAGGGGAAGACCCTGAGAGATCGGTGGTGACGTGAAGAAGTGGCGCCTCACGGCAGGAACTGTGAATAAAATTGCAAAAAAGAAGACGGCAATAAACCCGCTTGCAATGAGAGTCCGTTTTACGGCCCGGCGCCCTGGCTTCTGGCCAAGTGCAGGCTCGCTCAGAGCGGGCGCGCAAGGCTCGTCCGTTTCTTTCGCGCAAAGGTCGGCCAGCAGTTCCTGCGCAGACTGATACCGCAGGTCTGGCCCTCTAGCCATCGCCCTCAGAATGGTCGCTTCAAGCCGTGCTGTGATGTTGGAGTTAAGCTCGCGCGGGGGGCGGGGCCGCTGAGTCAAAATGGCTGCGATCAACTGGCCTGTTTGCGTTTCGGGAAAAGGTCGCTCCCCCGTCGCCATTTCATAAAGAACCACTCCCAGTGCGTACAAGTCGGCGCGCGCGTCTACAGATCCTCCGCTCAATTGCTCTGGCGCCATGTATGGGATTGTGCCCATCAGAACGCCGGCTTTTGTCTCTAATTGGCTTTCCTCGGTCGGCGCGTCCGTTTTGACAGGCCGTACCAGCTTTGCAAGGCCGAAGTCCAGAACCTTGACACGACCCTTCGCGGTCACCATAACGTTCAAGGGCTTCAGGTCACGATGGATGATGTTATGCTCGTGGGCTTCTCCCAACGCTTCGGCAATCTGGTGCGAGATCTCGATCGCTTGCTCGATAGCCAACGGCCCACTCTTCAGCTTCTCAGCGAGTGTTTTCCCCTCAATCAGTTCCATGGCAATGAAAGGGCGGCCTTCGTGATCCCCGATATCGTGAACCGCGCAGATGTTGGGATGGTCGAGTGCCGCTGCGGCGCGGGCCTCGCGTCGGAAACGCTCAAGGACCCGAAGGTCCCTTGAGAATTCTTCAGGCAGAAACTTCAGAGCAATATGACGGCCAAGCAGAGTGTCTTCTGCTTTGTAGACAACCCCCATCCCGCCGCGGCCCAGTTTCTCAAGAACGCGGTAGTGGGAAACCTTGAGTCCGGTCAGCCGCAGCTCCTCCTCGTGGAGTCGCTGGGATTCATCGCTTGCCAGGGCTTTCGCCGCCACTTTGATGGCTGGTGATTCCAGAAAACTTCCAGCTTCTGCGTTCTGAGTCAGCAGCGATTCCACCTCGTGTCGAAGACCCTCGTCCCCGCCACAGGCTTTCGTAAGAAAATCCGCCCACGCGCTCTCGTCCAATTCCAGCGCCGTATGGTAGATCTGCTCAATCTGCTGGCAGCGTTCGTTCATTTCATTTGTTCCCGCCCAACTCGCGATGAAGCCAGGCCCTGGCCACTCTCCAATCCCGCTGCGCCGTCTCCTCAGAAATCCCCAAAGCCGCCGCCATTGCCACTTCACTGAGGCCGCCCAAAAAGCGCAGTTCCACCACATGGCTTTTTCTCGGGTCGAGCGCCGCCAGTCGGTGGAGGGCATCATCTAGTTCTAAGATGTTCGCGGGCTTCCTGGCCACCTGCCCTTCCTGAAGCTGCAGGAGGATCTGTCCTGCGCCGCGTTTGAAACTGGCCCGGGAGCGGGCATGGTCCACCAGAATCCTCCGCGTGGCGCGGGCACAGAGCGCGAAGAAGTGGGCGCGGTCCTGCCAGCGGATGCCTACCCAGCCTAGATAAGCTTCGTTGACGAGAGCCGTGGCCTGCAGGGTTTGGTTGGGGCTCTTGCGGGACATGCAGCTCCGCGCGATTCGGTGGAGTTCACGGTAGGCGAAAGGCAGGAGGCGGTCCGGGGCTTGAGCGTCTCCCCCGCTCCAGCCCCGGAGTAACGGCGTAACGTCGTGCGCAGTGGCCGAGCGCCGCATGGGTTATTCGCCTTTGAGAAGAATAATAGCTACGCCGATATTAGCACTATCGGCTGAGGCAATCCAGAGGACCGAGGGCCGGCCTTGGAGTCTTTGAGACGTGTATCGGCAACTCTCTCTTACCATGTGGCAACGTGAGGCCGCCGCGGCATCAAAGTTTTCCATTGCCGGACGAATGCCCCAAAGATCTTTTGTCCGCCATGGCGGATTTTGCGGCCGTTTCCCGCTGTAGAGGTTGAGGGCGGCACGAGGACCGAAGCCGCTGGGGAACTGAAATTAGAGCTGGGAGCAAAAGCTCCTAGGCCGCCTGCGGCATATCGAAATTTGGACGTCCGTGATGAAAACGATTGGAAGCTTGATGACTTTGGGGGACTTTCTCTGGTGGTCTTTGCTCTGGGTGTCACAGGGGCAAGGACACAGGTCGCACAAGGCCTTTCAACAATCAACTTTGCCGGCTCATTCACTCTCCCCAATAATGCCCAGTGGCACACCGCGGGAATAACGGTGGAAATGCGCTGCTAGCCGGGGGACCAATGCTGGTCCAGCGTGTGGCACTCAACGTGAACCAGAGGTAGGTTCACCACGCGTCGGGTTGCTCACGGGGACGGGCCTCTGGCCCGTCCTCTTCTTTTTCATACTCGCAATTCGGCGGCTCTGCCAGATTTTGCCTACTGTCAGGAACAGCCGATAAAACTTCGGGTGCAGCTTCTCGCCGTCAAGAGAGATTCCACAGTCGCCGTGTTGCCGGTTCAGACATTTAATTTGGAAAAACGTGTCTGCATACACAAGATCGCGTTTTTTGTCGCCAATCAACCACTGTCAACGTGTACACAAACCTACAGGTTTTGTTGAAAAAGTAGTTCGGGGGAGCGGGGGAAGGATTATTGACGGGTTTACAGGCGCCCAGTACGGGTATTCAGGGCTTCCGGTTCCTCCTTTTGGCGCTTGCCGCCGCATTGTCGGCCTGGGCCGTTCTGTTTCCTGCCCCTCAAGTGGTACATCCTGCCGGCAGAGTCTCGGATTGGGCAAGGAACTTGACCA
>JAJYLL010000177.1 GCA_021787735.1 Acidobacteriota bacterium
ATGTTCGGTCGTGCCGGCACGAAGCCACTGTTGCAATGCGCTCTCTTCGCCGGGCGAAAGGGTAATGACTACTGCGTGTTTGCTCATCGCAGCATCCTAATATATACCGCTTACTATCGCAACTAAGCACTAGGTCACTCGAGCGTGAAAATTACCGAGAAGCACTATGCCCCGTGGGTAAGGGGCCGGCAGGAGCAATTGGAAGAGGATGTGAGGCGTTCTTGGATGCGAGATCCGTTGTGGCTTGCCCAAACGAAGGGTACACGGGAGGTACACGGGGGAAGTTATCTCGCTAACTGATTGAAAAAACAAGAGAAACAATGGCGGAGAGGGTGGGATTCGAACCCACGTGCCCGCTTTTGGCAGGCAAGACGCTTTCGAGGCGCCCCCGTTATGACCTCTTCGGTACCTCTCCGCAAGGGTGTAGCCATTGCGGCCATTAAATTAATACTGCGCGATGACCCCGCTCATTCTTAAGGTCCGGAACGAACTGTTTTTCGGCGCTCGTGGAAGAACTGGCGCAGAAGGGTTGCGCAGTCTGCCTGGAGGGTTCCGCTTTCAAAAAGGACCTGATGGTTCAGCTTCTGATGATTCAGCACCGCAAGAGCTGAGCCGCAGGCGCCCGCCTTCGGGTCCATGGCTCCCACAACCAGTCTCCGGATGCGCGCCTGGACGATTGCACCTACACACATCGCACAAGGTTCGATTGTAACATACAGCGTGCAGGCGGGCAGGCGGTAGTTGCCAAGCTTTCGGCCGGCGCAGCGAAGGGCCAGTATCTCCGCATGTGCGGAAGGGTCGTTCAAATGGATGGGCCGGTTGTGTGCGCGGGCGATGATTTCTCCCTTGCACACAATGATCGCCCCTATCGGCACTTCGCCTTCCCGGTAACCTCGCCTGGCCTGGCGCAAGGCCTCACGCATATACTTGTCGTCCGGGCTATTCACCGAATTTTTATTGGTAGCTTGCACGCTGCTATCCTACCATTTTTGAGCATGTTATGATCGGTACTGCGGCGGGGCATTGGGCGTGTAACGGGACGTCTTGTCGGGGCAAAACCCGTCCTCTTACTTCGTCTCCCGCTGCTTGTTCATTGGATGTGATACCCATGGGCACTGAACTGGCCTATCTCCGAAGGAGGAACCGATTCAATGAACTCATTTGACCGAAGAGTTTTTCTCCGGACGGGCCTGGCGGCTTCAGCTACCTTGCCGGCTGCCGGAGCGGGTCTGGATTTATACGCCGACCCCTACGGAATTCCGGTTGGCTTGCAGCTTTACACGGTGCGCCAGCAGCTTGACACGGATTTTGCGGGGACGCTGCGCAAAGTGGCCGCGATCGGCTACGCGCAAGTGCAGTTTTCCGGCTTTCACACCCAGCCGGTTCCGAAGATCAAACAGCTTATTGACCAGCTCGGCCTGAAGACCGCCGCCGGCCATTTTGCCTATGATCTGTTGAAGTTGAACCTGTCGCAAGTGACCGACGACGCGCACACACTTGGCATGAGTTATGTCGTCCTCTCGTCGGTCCCGGATTCATTCCGCCACTCGACTGACGGTTACAAGCGGGCTGCCGAATTCTTCAACAAAACAGGCGAGGGGTGCAGGAAAGCCGGTCTCCATTTCGGATATCACAACCACAACCGCGACTTCGAGAAACTCGGCGACACGATCGCGTTTGACCTGACGCTGAAAAGCACCGACCCGGCATCCGTCTGTTTTGAGATGGACTGTTTCTGGGTCACGCGTGCCGGTTACGATCCTGTTGCTTGCATGAACAAATATCCGGGGCGGTTTTCGGTTCTACATATCAAGGATGAAAGGAAGCATTATCCACCGACGGTCTCAAGCCCCACACCTTCCGAGGCCTTTGCGCCGGTGGGCAAAGGTATCATTGACTGGAAGCGGATTTTCAAGGCGGCGCCCAAGGGCGGCCTGAAATATTATTTTGTTGAGCAGGACCAGACCGAGCTTCCGGTTTTTGAGGCCATCAAGTTCAGTTACGACTATCTCCACAATCTCAAGGTTTAACCGTTAAGCGAGGTGATGCGAAATGCCGGTGAATATAAAGCGGGCCTACGACAAGCCGGGAGCCCATGATGGCATTCGCATCCTGGTGGACGGCCTCTGGCCCCGCGGAGTAGGCAAGGCTGACCTCAACATCAGCACGTGGGAGAAGGCCATTGCGCCGTCTAAAGCCCTGCGAACCTGGTACGGACATGATTCCGCAAAATGGGCGGAATTCCGCACACGCTATCGCAAAGAGCTTGAGGAATCACCGCGCAGGGAAGTGCTCGAGCGTGTGATTGCCATGGCAAGGCAGGGAACTCTGACTCTTGTTTTCGGCGCCCGCGACGCGGAGCACTCCAATGCCGCCGTCATCGCCGAGTTGATTCGGTCAAGATTGAAGGGCGGTTACTGATCTTTGCGGGGGACGCCTCAATCCTGGCAATCTACCGGCTGCCATGAAGCTAAGCAGAAACTTCCCCCCTCGCGAGATCGTCACGATCAATCCGGACGCCGCCCGCCAAGCCGCCGATGATGCCATCTAACTGATTACTGACAGCGGTATAAAGTGTCCGGCCGGTCAGGATGAGCAGCGTAGAGTTTGTGTGCCCCTTAAAAGCACGTATTTCACGTGGCGAGGTCTTCAATGAACAGGAGAAGCTTTCTGGTTCGAGGGACGGTAGCGCTCGGCCTTGCAGTGCCGGATACGGGTTTCAAGTCTATGGAAACCCCGCGCGAAGGTGATCATCCGTCGGGTGCTCTTGCAAATTCCGTAGTAAGTCCCCCAGCTGATAACTTTTCAGCGCCCGCCTATGTCCGCATTGCAGTTGTGGGCGAGACAAAGTCGTGGGCGATTGGGAACGGCTTCGTTGAGCGCACGCTTGAATTTTCGTCGGCTCGCGGACTCTACACCGCGACTTTTCAACATAAGGTGAGCGGAACGGACTTCCTGATGAAAGACGAGTCAGGTATTCACGCGGGCGCCGAGTTCACCTTCCAGGCGGATTCCGACAACTTCAGCGGCGCGACTCGCGGTCCGTCGGCTCAATTCACGCTGGCTGGGTCTGATGTAAAAGACCTGTCGCCTTCGGGCAAGTTGCTGGAAATCCTGCTGAAGGGCAGGGAGAAGCCTCTTGATGTTTCGGTGTTCTACGCCGTGTATGCGGGTCATGCCGTGGTTCGGAAGTGGCTCTTGATCAGAAACAGTGGAAGCCAAACGATAAAGCTTTCACACCTGGTGTTTGAGGCCTTGAACCTGATGTCGGGGCAGCCGGATGAGGAGATTCTACGGGCTTTTTACGGTGTCCACCCGCGGGAACTCTTCTTTACTGGCCGGGTTGAAGATGCAGCCATCCTGCAGATAAATCCCCGCACCGAGGAAGGTTTCATTGTGATGAACGAGGCCCCGGGATGGATGAAGCGGACGGAGATGAACGGGTGGGGCCGCAGCGTGCGCGTCATGTTCGACACGGATATTTTTCCTTTTGAACGGCGTGTCGCCGCGGGAGAAACCTACACCAGCGCAAAGTCGTCCATTGCCTTCTTTCGCGAGGACCATACGGCCACGGACTCCCGCCGGGTTATGCCCCCCTACACCTCGAAGGTCCTGATGCGGAAAGGCGGTTCATACCAGCCGCCGTGGATCTATAACACCTGGGAGCCGTTCCTGCGCGGGATTAACAGCAGGATTGCGATGGACCTCATCAAGGTTGCCGGCCGCATGGGACTTGATATTCTCACCATCGACGATGGGTGGCAGGCCGAATATGGAGAGAACGACATCAACCTTCAGGCTTTTCCCGGCGGCCTGGACGAAATCCAGCGCGCGGTTGAAAGGGAAAAGATGCGCCTGGGCTTGTGGGTGCCGCTGGCTGCCATCAGCACCAGGACGAAAGTTTATCGGGAGCATCCGGACTGGGTTTGCCGTGATGAGAACGACCAGCCGAAATTGAGCGGCACCGCGGCGGGCGAGAGCGCCGTGATGTGCCTGGCCAGCCCCTATCGGGAAGTTGCCGCGCGCAGAATCAGTAATCTGATTTCCCGCTACAATCTGGCCTATGTCAAGGTTGATCTCACTACGGTCTTTAATGCCTATGGGGAAAGGCCGGGATGTTATGCTTCCGGGCACTTCCACAAGACGTGGGCGGAATCGCTGGGGCGCATTTATGAAGGCATGAAGTTTGTGACCGAATCAATTTATCGCGACCACCCCGGCGTCCTGCTCGATCTGACCTTCGAGCTTTGGGGACAGAAGCACGTGATTGATTACGGATTGCTTGACGCCGGAGATTTGGACTGGATGAGCAATGTGGATGACGCCGCCCCGACCTCAGCGGGACCCCGGCAGGCGCGAACCTTGCTTTACCATCGATCCCTGGCGATTCCCGTTGAAACCATGCTGATCGGCAACCTTCGGGCCGAGACGCCGAGCATTGAAGAACGTTTTGCAACCGCTTGTGGATCGGCGCCCCTGCTGCTGGGTGATCTTCGGCAACTCAGCTCTTCCCAGGTGGAGTGGTACGCGGAGAAAATTGCATGGTTAAAAAACCTCCGGCGGAGCATCGACCTCAGCGAGAGCTTCTTCCCGCTGGGCGATTGGTTGCAACCGAAATCGACGTCGTGGGATGGCTTCGCCCGGCTCAGTCGCGAGGGCGAAGGGATGATCGCTATCTTCAAGAATGAATCGAATGCTCGCGAGGTTAATGTAAAGATTCCCAATTATCAGGCTTGGGAATTTCGGCTTCATTCTGTGATGACAGGCGATTCCATCGGTGCTTTTACCGGCAGGCAAATCAGCAATGGAGTAAGGCTGCCGCTTCCGCCTCAGCACAAAGTACAGATAATCGAAGTCCGCAAAGCCTAACGGCCGATTGAGTATGCGCCGCCAGCTTTAGTGTGCGGGCATGCCGCTGCGGCTTTTTGGCGGGTGGCGCAGAACCTGATCTTTTGGGGCCTGTGATCAGCGAAGCTGAGTGGGGTTAGAATGACGGGGTGTCAACACCACGCTGCGACAACTCACGCCGATAATGACAGTGGGTCGGTGGGCAGGAACATCAGAAAGAGCCTCTCGCTTCGCGAGATCGCAGACGCTACAAACCGAGCATCTGCGCCACCCGCCAGCGGCAGGCCTGGTGCGCGAGGATGCTGAGGCGGTTTACGCTGCCCGCGACTGTGCACGATGAGGCGAATGGCCGGGTGTGGCAGCGGCGGTTTTACGACATGAACATCTGGAGTTCGAAGAAGATCAACCAGAAGCTGGATTACATGCACAATAATCCGGTGGAGC
>JAJYLL010000178.1 GCA_021787735.1 Acidobacteriota bacterium
TCATGGTGCCGCAGCGCCCCGGTTTCATCGGCAACCCCGGCTGGGTGCGATCGAGCGCTTGAATCTGGCTCTTTTCATCCACGCACAGCACCAGCGCCTTGTCGGGGGGATTCAGATAAAGCCCCACAACATCGCTGAGCTTTTCCACGAAGTGAGGATCCCGGCTTACCTTGAAGGTCGAAACGCGGTGCGGTCGCAGGCCGTGCTGCTTCCAAATTCGCCGCACGGTGGCTTCGCTGACGCCTTGGGCTTTAGCCAGCGACCGGGTGCTCCAGTGGGTGGCGTGGGGCGGCTGGCTGTGCAGAGTCGCTTCCACAATCGCCGCTCGCTTGGCGTCGCTGATGGGCGGGATGCGACCCGGACGAGGCGCGTCCTTCTCCAAGCCGGCTGTGCGCAGTGCCAGAAACCGCTCCCGCCACAACTGCACGGTCGGCCGCGAAGTCCCCACGCGTTGGGCGATCTGCTGGCTCTCGATCCCCCCAGCCGCCAAGAGAATGATTTTCGCCCGTTGAATGACCCGCAGCGGCTGGCTTCGCGCTCTGGCCCAAGCCTGCAAAGTGGTACGCTCCTGATCGGTAAGAAGAATGGGGACGGCTCTTCGGCTCATGCCCGGCATGATAGCCGAAGACAGCCAATAAGTAAATCTATTTATGACGCACTACACTAGCTGCGGCAGTAATAAAAGATGTGACCCAGCTCCCGGCCCATCTCATTTGCCATCTTGGTCATGTCGCCGATCATCTCGTAGCTGAGAACCTTCTGCTCCCTAGCTGCAAAAGCTAACACAGACCAAACCTGCTGCGCTTTTTGCCATGTGTCCATTTTCACGGCCCTCCGCAATGCAAGATACCCTACTTTAGCCCTTCATCCTTCACACTTCATCCTTCTTTACACGCCAATTACGTCAACCAGTTCTTTAACGGCGTCGGCAGATTTCTGGAGCGCTGCCTGCTCTTCGGCTGTCAGCTTGATCTGGATGATCTCTTCGATCCCGCGCGCTCCCAATTTCACCGGCACTCCGATAAACAAGCCGTTAATGCCGTACTCGCCTTCCAGATAGGCCGTGCAGGGCAGGATTTTCTTGCGGTCGTAGAAGATGGCTTCCACCATTTCCACCGCCGCGGCGGATGGAGCATAAAAAGCGCTGCCGGTTTTCAGGTAATTCACGATTTCCGCGCCGCCCTTGCGAGTGCGGTCGATGATGGCGTCGAGTTTGTCCTTCGGCATCAACTCGCCCACCGGAATACCTGCCACAGTGGTGTAACGCGGCACAGGCACCATGGTGTCACCGTGGCCGCCCAGCACAAACCCCTGAACGTTCTGCACGGAAACGTTCAAAGCTTCCGCGATAAACGTGCGGTAACGCGCTGTATCCAGCACACCGGCCATGCCGATCACGCGGTTCTTTGAAAAGCCACTCACCTTCAGAGCGGTCTGCGCCATGGCGTCCAGCGGATTGGTCACGATGATCAGGAACGCTTCCGGAGAAACCTTGGCCACTTTTTCGATGGTTCCCTTCACCACGTCATAATTGGCTTTGAGCAGGTCGTCTCGGCTCATGCCGGGCTTGCGAGGGAAACCGGCCGTCATGACAACGACGTCGGAATTCGCGGTGTCGGCAAAATCATTCGTGCCTTTGACGCGAACGTCGTAGCCTTCAATCGGTCCCGCTTCCAGCAGATCCAGGGCCTTGCCTTGCGGCACTCCTTCCAGAATGTCAATCAACACAACATCGCCAAGCTGCTTGTCAGCCAGGCGATGAGCACACGTGGCGCCAACATTCCCTGCGCCCACTACGGTAATTTTCTTGCGCATCTTCAACCTCCCTGTTCGTAAATTTCCACTGTCCGGCGCTTCATCGAGTCAACAGCGCCGGCCTTTACTTCGCCATGTTTTCGATGATGGCATCGGCAAAAGCTGCCGTTCCAAGTTTGGTGACGCCGGAGATGCCTTCCATTTTCATCAGGCGTTCCAGATCGTAAGTCACGCGGTGCTGCGCGATGGTATCGACAAGCGCCCGCTCGATCATCTCGCCTGCTTCCGGCCATCCGATAAATTCAAACATCAGGACCGCGGAGCGGATGACCGCGGCCGGATTGATAACATCCTTGTCAGCGTATTTCGGAGCGGTGCCGTGCGTAGCTTCGAAAACACCGTAGCCATCGCCGATATTGGCGCCCGGAGCCAGGCCCAGTCCGCCGATCTGCGCCGCGCAGGCGTCGGAGAGATAATCGCCGTTCAGGTTGGGAGTGCAAAGCACCTGGTACTCGTCGGCGCGGGTCAGAATCTGCTGGAAGATGGAATCGGCAATGCGGTCGTTCACCAGAATCATCTTCTTCCATTTGCCGTTGCCGTGCGTCGAATAGATCGCATCTAGGCAGCCCTTGACTTCTTTGTAGATCTGCTGCTTGAAGGCGTCCGTCGCCATTTCAAGTCCGGGCTCGATCATGGCTGCGTTCGCTTCAATTGACAGATTGGGATCGTGGTCCTTGTTGCCGATTATCCAGCTTTCACGCTCTGTGACAATCTTGTCGCGGAATTCTTCCCGCGCGAGCTGGTATCCCCAATCACGGAAGGCGCCCTCAGTGAACTTCATGATGTTGCCCTTGTGCACCAGCGTCACACGGTTGAGTCCGTGGTCAAGCGCGTACTGAATGCCCCGGCGCACCAGCCGCTTGGTTCCCAGAATAGAGATGGGCTTGATGCCAATGCCGGAATCCGCGCGGACCTGCTTATTAACTTTCTCTTCTTTAAGCAGGGCATTGACGAACTCGATGGCGCGCCGCGCCTGGTCTGTACCTTCCCGCCATTCGATACCCGCGTAGACATCCTCCGTGTTTTCGCGGAAGATCACCACATTCATGTTGGTCGGGTTCCTGACGGGCGAAGGCACGCCGGGAATATATTTCACCGGCCGCCAGCAGGCGTAAAGATTCATCAACTGCCGCAGCGCCACGTTCAGGCTGCGGATGCCGCCACCTACCGGAGTGGTCAGTGGGCCCTTGATCGCGATGTGAAATTCCTTGATGGCATCCAGCGTTCCCTGGGGAAGCCACTCGCCAAGCTGCCGGAAAGCCTTCTCGCCGGCGAAAACCTCAAACCAGGCCACCCGGCGCTTGCCACCGTAACTCTTTTCCACTGCCGCATCGCAAACGCGCGCAGTGGCCTTCCAGATGTCGCGGCCGGTGCCGTCACCTTCGATATAAGGAATAACGGGATTGTCAGGAACATCCAGCTTGCCCTCTGTAAAACTGATTGCATTGCCGTTTTCGGGAACGGGAACTCCGTTATACGATTTCATACCTGAAGAATCCTCTCAGTTAGTTTTTTGTAAACATAGGACACCTTCCGGACCCTGCAGGACTCAGCCGCTCATGGCCTGGGGCGTTCATTGCTCAAATCAAGGTTTGCCGCGTCCTGCGGGTGGAAACACCCTGGCCGCCGCCTTACCGGCAGCGATCAGGCCTCCCGAAGGAAATTCCGAAGCACGGCAGGCAGGATGCCACCGTTGCGGTAGTAGGTGACCTCGACCTCGGAATCCAGTCGCATGGTCGCCTTGAAGCTCTTCTTTGCGCCGTTCGGACTCACAGTGGTTACGCTGATTTCCGAACGGGGCTGAATGTTTTCCGCAAGCCCGGTAATATCAAAAAACTCGTCTCCGGACAACCCCAGTGAAGCCGCGTTCTGGCCCGGCTGGAACTGCAGGGGCAGAACACCCATGCCTACTAGGTTTCCGCGATGGATACGTTCATAGCTTTCTGCAAGAACTGCTTTCACGCCAAGCAGCAGTGTGCCTTTGGCCGCCCAGTCACGCGATGAGCCGGAGCCGTATTCCTTGCCGGCCAGTATCACCAGCGGCACGCCTTCCTGCTTGTATCGTGTGGCCGCATCATAAATTGACATCTGCTCGCGCTCAGGGAAATGGACCGTGTAGCCACCTTCCTTGCCGCCCAGCAACTGATTGCGCAGGCGAATGTTGGCAAACGTTCCCCGCACCATCACGCGGTCGTTGCCGCGCCGCGAACCGAACGAGTTAAAGTCAATCTTCTTCAGGCCGTGTTCGATCAGGTAGCGGCCGGCCGGCCCGTCTTCAGGAATGTCCCCGGCAGGTGAAATGTGGTCGGTCGTAATCGAATCGCCCAGCAGCGCCAGCACGCGCGCCCCGCGGATGTCTTCAATCGGCGGGGCCCCCGTGGTCATCTCCGTAAAGAACGGTGGTTCCTGGATATAAGTGGATTCTTCACTCCATGGATAAAGTGCGCCGCCAGCCACCGGAATCTCGTTCCAGGTGGGATTGCCGTTCCAGACGTTTCCATAAACCTCGCGGAACATCTCCGGCCGGATTCCCCGGTTCATGGCGTCAATAATTTCTTCGCGCGTAGGCCAGATTTCTTTCAGATAAACCGGCTTGCCAGAGCTGTCCCGGCCGAGCGGCTCATTGGGCAGATCGATATCCACCGTTCCCGCCAGCGCATAGGCCACCACCAGCGGCGGAGAGGCCAGATAGTTGGCGCGCACCTGCGGATGGACGCGGCCCTCAAAGTTGCGGTTGCCTGAAAGAACCGCGGCGGCCACCAAGTCGCTTTCTTTCACCGCCTTTGAAACTTCCGGCGGCAGCGGACCGCTGTTGCCGATGCATGTAGTACAGCCGTAACCCACGACATCAAACCGGATCTTTTCAAGCGATTCCAACAAGCCGGCAGCCTTCAGGTATTCGGTCACGACTTTCGATCCGGGCGCCAGGCTGGTCTTAACATAGGGCGGAACGCTCAACCCACGCTCAACGGCTTTCTTCGCAAGCAGTCCCGCTGCGAGCATCACCGATGGATTCGACGTATTGGTGCACGACGTGATGGCGGCAATCACCACCGCGCCGTGGCCAATCTTTACGCTGGTGCCGTCAAAGCTTACCGCCGCGGTGCGGCCCACCGCACCAGGCGCAAGACCCAGGCCGCGCTCCTTGGTCGGGGCCGTCAACGCCTTCTGGAACGCGCTCTTCATGTTGGAAAGCGCAATGCGGTCCTGCGGACGCTTGGGGCCGGCGAGGCTCGGCTCAACCGTTTCAAGTTCAAGTTCCAGGGTGTCGCTGTATTCGGGATCGGCCGTTTCAGCATTGCGGAAGATTCCCTGCACCTTCGCGTAGCGCTCCACGCGATCCACTTCCTCGTCTGTGCGTCCGGTCTGGCGCAGGAAGCGCAAAGTCTCGGCATCCACGGGGAAGAAGCCCATCGTTGCCCCGTATTCGGGCGCCATGTTGCTGATCGTCGCGCG
>JAJYLL010000069.1 GCA_021787735.1 Acidobacteriota bacterium
ACTCACCACACGAGAGTAGTAATCGAGTCCGGTGGCAGAGCCAGGTTCAGGCCGCCTGATCCGAGCGTGCATTGGACGTTCTGTTCAAGGCCGGTGTTGGTCAGCACCAGCACGCTGGTGCCATCCGGGTTCACGGCGGCAACGTGATCGACATCCGGCACGTCGCCCCACGATGCCAGAATACGCGCGCCTCTATCGATCACTTTGGAGTAATGTGCAAAAGCCCAGTACTGGCCACTACGAGTGAGTTGTTCCGTCTTGGAATTCAGTGTAACCAGCCCGCCGCACGAGAACGGGCCGATGTTCGGCTGGCCCTTTTCATCCAGCAGCAGGTTCCAGCAGACAATGCACCGGGCGCGGTTGCGGAGGATCTGCGCGAATATGCGCGACCACTGTGCCCAGTCCGTCGCATAGGTGCGGCTGCTAATGTCGGGCCCTCCCTCGGTCCAGTAGGCGTGTTTGGCCGGAAACATCTGCTGCACACGCTTCATCGCGTCCGGCGTGCCCGCGTACCCATGCCAGGCTACGCCGTCTACGCGCTTGTAAACGCCGGAGTCGCTCAACTCATCCACGGCGCGTCCCCAAAGGTTGTAATTGTGATCGAGAATCCAGATTTTCGTGTCCAGCCCCGCATGCTCAAGCGCCGGCCCCAGATGATCACTCACGAATGCAATTTCGTATTCCTGCCCCCACAGCGCAGCCGGCATGCGCCCGTCCTGATCCGTATCAACCTCGTTCTGAACGGTCACGGCCTGGATTTTTACTCCGGCCGCGGCGTAGTCCTGAAGAAAACGGACAAAGCATTGCGCGTAGGGGGCAAAGTAATGATTGCGCATGGAGCCGCCCAGCATGGAGCGGTTTGATTTCATCCATCCCGGTGGGCTCCACGGCGATGAGAACAGAAAAAGGTCGGGATTTACCTGGCGAGCCTCGCGCAGCGTCGGCAGAATCCAACGGCGGTCATGTTCGATGGTGAAATGCTTCAGCTCCAGGTCCGGCTCAGGGCTGTCATCAAAGCTGTACACCTTGGTGGAGTAGTCGCTCGATCCGACACACGTCCGTCCCACACTCATCCGCAGACCCTTCGGCCCGTAAAGTTCCTCGATCAACGCCGTGCGCGGGGCGGCTTCCATCAGATTGAGGAGATAGCAGGAAGCGTCAGTGAAGGCGCCGCCAAATCCCAAAATTTCCTGATAACGCGTGCCGGGATCGAGATGGATGCCCAGCGGCGACGCGCCCCGCCAGAGTTTCCATTCTGGCGGAGATGCGAGAGGCGCGAAATTCTTCTCTTTCGTCGTTTGCCAGGCGCGAACGCGCCCCGGCACACTTTCGGATTGGGCGCGCAGCCGGGTCGTACCCGCCGCTGCTGCGCCTGCTGATGCAGCCAGCTTCAGAAACTCACGTCGGCTTGTGGTCATGATTGATCTCCTGTTGTGTCGTAGCTTTTTGCCGGGGCGAGCGGCGATGTTTATGCTACGTTGATTTCCCGCGTTACTTCAATCCTGCATCGGCCAGCATGTCCAGGAACTGCTGGCGCGTTCGCATGTCCATCGACTCCGCCACCAGCTTGCCGCTGCGGTTGTAGACAAAGCTCATCGGGATGCCTTCCACCGAGTAGAGATTGTTCACCTTGTGCCCCGGATCGAGCAGCACGGGATAGGTGATCTTCTGTTTGCGCACAAAGGGTTGCACCTTCGCCGCAGTTTCGTCGGAGATGCCCAGGATCACCAGCCCCCGGCCTTTGAAATGCTCGTAGAGCGCTTCAAGGTCGGGGATTTCCTTGCGGCAGGGCGGGCACCACGTGGCCCAGAAATTCACCAGCACCACCTTGCCGCGCAGGCCTTTCAGGGTCCACTTGTGGCCTTCAAGGTCGGCAAGAGTGAAGTCGGCCTTTTGGCGGCGTTCGTCCTGCAGTTTCAGTTCGGAGAGCGCCTGTGTGAACTCCGGCGAGTCGAGAGAAACCTTCATGTGCTCAAAGCGCGCCATCGCGGCGAGCTGGGCATAAGGCATGGCAGGCTGGCCTGCACTCGTGGGGGCAGGCGTATCTCGCAGCGCATCGGCCAGTGTCGTTGCCACTTCCTGCACTGTCTCACGTCCGCCCGGGTCGCCTTCGGTTGAGAGTGACGCCAGGCCCGATGCCAGCCGCACTTTATTCATCGATGGCGGTAGCTGTCGAATCTCGAGTGCAAGCTGCTTCGTGACGCGGCCGCGTTCCTGGTCCGGCAACTGGCGCAGCCCGCGGACCTGCTTGATGATGGCTTCCTGCCGCGGCGTCCACTCAGTCTTCTGCTGCGCTTGAAGGTTTGGGATACAAACAACCGTCGCCCCTGCGCATAGCAGGCACATCACCGCGGTCGCAAGCATTGCGCGCAATAGCTTCAGTTTGAAATAATGCTGCTTCTCCTGATTCATGAAGGCGTCTCCTTCAAATACACATGAAGCGGTTCACGTTGAACTCTGCGTTAAGATGCAGTCATTCTATCCCAGATTGGGGTTGTGTAACGGACGGATGCTTTTGGTTTGTGCTTCCTGCTATCATCTCGATTTGGGTGACACGTGACAACTGCAACTGAAACCGAAAAGCCCTCTGCATGGGCGACGCTGCGGCATCCGGTTTTCCGCAACTGCTGGGCTTCTGCCGTGGTGTCGAACGTGGGGAGCTGGATGCAGGACACGGCGGGCACTTGGCTGATGACGTCGCTCACCACTTCGCCGCTGCTGATTGCGTTGATGCAGACGGCGGCCGGCCTGCCCGTGCTGCTGCTGGGCTATCCCGCCGGGGCCACGGCCGATATCGTTGACCGCCGCCGCCTGCTGATCTTCTGGCAGGCTTGGATGCTGGCCACGGTTGCGATTCTCAGCGTTCTTACTTTTGCCGGCATCGTCTCTCCCTGGACGCTGCTGGGTCTTACCTTCCTGCTGAACATCGGCGCCGCCATGAACAATCCTGCCTGGCAGGCCATTGTGCCGGAGCTGGTGCCACGCTCGGAATTGCCTAGTGCCGTCGCAGTGAACAGCGCCGGTTACAACCTGGCGCGTGCAGTGGGACCGGCGCTGGGCGGGCTGATGGTGGCGGCGTTTGCCACGGTGATGCTGGGTGCGGGCTCGGTGTTCCTGGTGAATTCGCTTTCTTTTGTGGCCGTGATTTTTGTTCTGTACCAATGGAGAAGCAAGCCGCTTTACAAGAGCGCGCTTCCGGCGGAGCGGCTTTCCGGAGCCTTGATGTCCGGTCTGCGCTATTTGCGTTACACGCCCGACCTTCGCGCGACGTTCGTCCGCACATTCACATTTGCGAGCTTTGCCAGCGCCGTGTGGGCGCTGCTGGCAGTGGTTGCACGGCAGGACCTAAGGCAGGGAGCCATGGCCTACGGCATCCTGAATGGCTGCCTGGGCGCGGGCGCCGTGGTTGGAGCCTCGTTACTGCCGCGGGTGCGGCAGCGGATTTCAGCAGATATGATCGTTGCCGGCTCGTCTGCGATCTTTGCCGGTACGCTTGCGACCCTGGGCCTTGTGCGGAACGTGCCTCTCATCGTTGTCTCGTTGCTGGCGGCCGGCTTTGCCTGGACCAGCGCGCTTTCCACGCTGAACGTCACTGTGCAGATTTCCACGCCGCCCTGGGTGCAGGCACGCGCTCTCGGCACCTACCAGATGATTTTCTGGGGAGGCGTGGCCACGGGCAGCGCGCTCTGGGGATTTGTCGCGCAGCATATTTCCACCCCAGCGGCGCTGCTGGCGGCTTCCGCCACAGCCCTGGCCAGTATTCCGCTGGCGAGCCGCTTTCATCTGCTGGAAGAGACTCCGCCTGACCACGCCCCTTATGCACTCAACCGCGCCGCGCCGCAGGTCGTCATCGAGCCTCATCCCGACGACGGTCCTGTGCTGGTCACGATCGAGTACCAGATTCTCCCGGAGGATTACTCAGCCTTCACCGGCGCCATCCACAAAGTCCGTGACATGCGGCTGCGAAACGGCGCTATCCGATGGGGAGTTTTTCAGGATGCCCGCCAGCCGGATCGCTTTGTCGAGACCTTCGTTGTCGATTCCTGGATCGACTTCTTGCGGCAGCGCGAGAGGTTTTCGGCGCCCGACCGTGCCCTGCGTGATCATGCTTGGAGCTTCCATCAGGGTGATTCGCCGCCCACCGTTTCTTATATGCTTTACGCGCGGGAGGCCACCGGGGATTAGTGGCTTGTTTCTGGCTACATTGCTTGTCCTTTCCACCGCTCCCACAGACCCGAAGCCGCGCCAGTACCTTTGTTCCTCGATTTAGAGCGGCTGCATCCCATCCCTGAAACAGTTTGCGCGGCCACCGGGCAGACGCCCTGAAATGCCGCGAATTGAGTGCTTGCAGATACTTAGCGCCAAATCACCCCGCCCGAGGCTGGCCCACAGCACTTCGGACACCGGAAACTGTTTGCGCACCGTACCCATCGGTCACAGGGGCGGTGGTTCGCATGAATGATGGCTGGCTTTTCACAGTTACCGCCATAATCAACTGAAAATAAACATACAGTAAGCCACACTGGCTTCCAAATCCGCTTGTCGCACGGCAACTTCATCCGAGCCATAGTTTGGCACGCAGAGTGCCTCGATACCGGGTATTCAGGGGGTGAAAGGGCAGCCTGTGCCAATAATCTGAAGCATCTCCACCCGGGTTGAGCGCCGTCCTGCCAGGAATCTCCTGATGAGGGGCATTGATACCGTCCAGCCGAATACCGCCAGGACGATATTATCCTTCGCCGTAGCGGGCACAGGAGTCAATAATGATCAGAGACCTCGTCGAAGGCGTTCTATTTTATCGCGACGGGCACCGGACTTTTTTTGAGTCGGAGGAGTTTCCCTGGGTTGCGGACGTTGAGTCTGAGTGGACGACGATCCGCAAGGAACTGGAACCGCTGATGCAACACCGCGAAGAAATTCCGAATTTCCAGGACTACTCCGAAGGGCAGCGCGCCCTTACCCAGGACGATCAATGGAAGACGTTCTTCTTCTTCGCGTTTGGCAACAGGGAAAAGGAAAACTGCATGCGATGCCCGGAAACCGTCCGCATCCTGAACAAGATCCCCGGGATGAACACCGCCATGTTTTCCATCCTGGGTCCTGGCAAGCACATTCCGCCGCACCGCGGGCCTTACAAGGGCGTGCTGCGTTACCATCTGGGGCTCATCATCCCCAAGCCAGAGGGCAGTTGCCGTATTCGTGTGGGCAGCGATATCCGGGCCTGGAAAGAAGGGAAGAGCCTGATTTTTGACGACAGTCACGAGCATGAAGTCTGGAACGATTCCGACTCCTATCGCGTTGTGCTTTTCGTCAACTTCGTACGGCCCACTATCTTTCCGCTCTCGGCCATTAATCAGTCCATTCTCTGGATGCGCGGCCGGCGTCCGCTCTAATGTTTGGGCTTAGGGTGCGGCATGGACGCTGCCGCCGGGAACCGATTTCAACGGGCTTGCCCTTGCCTCCTACCTTGCAGGTGAGGGCAACTGACGAAGCAGGGCATGCCGGATATTTGCGCCTCAGGTGCATGAGCCTGGCTCTCCTCCAGGGGACTGGCACGTCCTGCTTCGTTCATGGTTGTCGTGCCTCATATCTTCAAAAAGTCCGCAATCATTCCGTCACAACGGGTGGCCAACCGTTTACTGCAAGCTTCCTCAGAGGCCGATGGCGGCCACAATAGCAATCATTTTGCGGAGGGTTCTTCCTGCGTGGAACCAAATGAGCAGCAGTGCATCCAATCTGGTACACTGGCAGCAAAGGGGGCAAACATGTCAATTCGACCTGTGAAGCGGCTGATTAAATCCAAGCCGACGCTGGAAGGGGCAGGAGTACATCTTCGCCGCGCGTTTGGGTTTGGCGACACGTCGGACTTTGACCCGTTTCTTCTTCTCGACGATTTCCGCAATGAGCGGCCGGAGGACTACCTGGCTGGCTTCCCGTGGCATCCGCACCGCGGCATTGAGACCATCACTTACGTTCTGGCGGGAAACGTGGAGCACGGAGACAGCCTAGGCCACAGCGGCACCATCGGCGCGGGCGATGTGCAGTGGATGACGGCCGGCAGCGGCATCATTCACCAGGAAATGCCCAAAGGTGATCCCTCGGGGCGCATGCACGGCTTCCAGCTTTGGGGCAATCTGCCCTCTTCGCTCAAGATGACGGCGCCGCGCTACCAGGAAGTGAAGTCGGCCGAAATTCCCGAGGTCACGGATGATGACGGCACCATGGTTCGCGTGGTCTGCGGCCAGTTCTGGGGCAAAAAGGGCCCCGTTGACGGCGTTGCTGCCGATCCCATCTACATCGACGTCACAGTGCCGGCCGGCAAGCGCAAGACCCTGCCGGCTGAAACCACGCGCCACGCCTTCGCTTACGTCTTTGATGGAGCGGGAAAGTTCTGCAACGCCTCGGGTCCGCTGGAAGTACCCACTGAATCCGTGGGGTGGTCGGACACAACTCCGCCCACGGAAGCCGAAAACCGCTCGCTGGTGCTCTTTGACCGCGGCGATGAGGTCACCATCCAGGCCGGCGAAGAAGGCGTCCGCTTTCTGCTGGTCTCCGGCAAGCCGCTTGAAGAGCCCGTAGCCTGGTACGGGCCCATCGTGATGAACACGCAGGAACAATTACGCGAGGCGTTCAGCGAACTCCAGCACGGCACGTTCCTCAAGCACAAAATGTCAAAATGAGTGACGGAAAACTGCGTGGGAGACAGGGCATTCACTCCAGCACGGCAAACGCAAGTGGTCTGCTTGCGCGTGATTGTGGCTAATTGGGAGTCCGCGCATAGCCGCCCAGCATAGAAGCCGGATGATGCCGGTCCCCCTCTCACCGCTGAAAGGGCGTATGCTTGGTCGTCCGACTAGGCGGCGGCCTTTGCTTTGCGTCGGGTGCCCCCTTGGGTGATGTTGTAAATTGGGAAGATGAGACTCCCGCTGTGAAAAAGGAAAGGGGATGAAGGGTTGTGTAGCGGGATTTGTATCGCGGCCGCGGCTTACCGATTCCCGGGTCCGCTGGCGGAAGCAACGATGGTTGGGCCGGGGCGGACGGTGATGGATTGCCAGGGGTAACTGACGATGTCAATCCGGACGGGGGCCAGCCCGTCGCTGAGAAAACCCAGGCGTTTTGCCGCTGCCCAGCTCACGTCAAGCACCCGGCCAGCGACATACGGCCCGCGGTCGGTGACTTTCAGGACCACCGACCTCAAGTTCAGCAAGTCAGTCACCTTGATTCGGGTTCTCAACGGTAATTCGCGATGGGCACAGGTCATAGCGTTCTTGTCGAAGGGCGGACCACTCGCAGTCGGCAGACCTTGGAATTGCGCTCCATACCAGCTTGCCACGCCAAACTGCCTGGTTACGATAATGGATGGTTTATTCAGCGGATTGATGGCTGTAGGCGTGCCCTCGGATGATGCTGAGAGCACAGTAAGGGCCACCAGGGTGCAACCTATCATCAGCTTCCTCAATTCGAGCTCCGTTCATCCGCCGCAGAAAATGGCATTGCATCATGCCTTGTTTGCCGTGCGTTCCCCGGTGTCGAAATGATTGCCTATGAATAGTGGGACCCTTACCACCAACTTAACTGGAGGCTATAACGCTGACAATCGGGTAATCTCCTCAATCTGGTGCGGAATACGCCTGTTTACTCTGTTAACTACGTGGTAATCAAGGGGTTGTATCGGAATGTCATTCGTGTGTCGGCATGGTGCATCCCGCGATGCGAGCTGGAAGGTTGGCGCGACCGCAGTGCTCATCCGAGGCCCGCGCTGTAGCCTATCTAATGCGGTTTCCGGCGCACGAGCCAATTTGCCAGGAAGAGAAGGCCGATCAGAAAAGCTGACCCGCTGATGGTGAGATAGACGATAACCGGGAACCGGAGCCGGGTTATCCACATGTACAACAGACCAAGCGCAACGAATCCCACAAAGCCCAGCCGCTCCCGCTTCCAGGCGAGCGCAAGAACGACAACAATGATGCCCGTGGGAATAAGGTGAATGGTAAGCGCAAGGAGCAGCTTCGCGAGGGAAAGGTTTTCGCCGAATACGTCGAGCGCGAAGACGCTGATGAACAGCGCGTATGCTACGCCCAACGTCCGTGGCGCCCAGTAGAGCGCCCGCTCGCCCGTTCGGACCATGAGTCGTCTCTTTCCGGGGTAGCTGTAAATGTAGTAGCAAGGATCGTGGTCCTTGCCATCCTGGTGTGCGACGGTCAGGCGGTTGCCATCGCCGTAAACTTCGATGGTTCCTCGTGTGCCCAGGAAACGGGTCACTTCAGGTTCATGCGTCATCTGAGTCATCAGGACCGCAACCTGCAGGCTCGGGTATTCGTAAAGCGTGGTCATCAGATCAGGAAAGTCCCGTCCGTCTTTCCAGTAATAAAGCCCGCCGTAAGTCGGTGCCCTTTGCGGCGGTGCATCCAGGCCCATCACGTAGTGGATGCCTGTCAGTGAATGAACGTAGATATCGCCGGGCAAGCCTTCACCGTAGTCTTCATAGGCGCGCCACCGCGCGAAGCGGACAGGGTCAAACGGGCGCTTCGCCGCATCGCCAATCCAGGTTTCCCAATCCAGGTTCTGCGGCGAGAGGTCGGGCGGAGGCGGATACACCCACGCACCGCAGGGAGAATTGCTGCCCAGCACTGCCTCGACGGACCAGACGTCGCCGATGTCGCCCCGCTCGATGAGCTCTTTGGCTTTCGCAAAGTGGATCGAGCTTCGCCGCTGGCTGCCGATCTGTACGATGCGGTTGTTCTTTTGCGCCGTTTCGATGATCTCAAAACCCTCTTCCACTTTGTGCGTCATCGGCTTTTCGCAATAAATATCCTTCCCGGCGCTGCAAGCGTCCACGATGTCCTTGTTGTCCAGCAGGTCCTGATAGCGGCGCGTGGCTGGCACCGTCTTGCCTGTTGCTCCGCTGATGATTTCGTTGGCGAGCGCCTGCCGGCCGTCGTAGAGGTCGCAGGCTACCACGCACTCAACACCCGGAAGTGTCGAGCATCCCGGAGCCTTCCATCCCGATACCAATCATGCCGAAGCGGACACGACCACCGGTGGGCGGCGGTGTTGCCGCGGCTTCTTCGGGGTTCAGCAAAAAAGGCAGTACCGCCAGCACAATGCCCGCACCGGCTGAGGAACGCATGAATTCGCGGCGAGAAAAACCATGTTTTGCCATGATGAATGACCCGCCTGGTTTCAAATTAGGAAATCAGGCGGCTTTTGGGGGCCTGAACGTACAGCGTTCTGGCAATGCAAGGCTTTTCTTCCGCAGCATGCCCTAAGCCCTTCGCTTGTCGAGGAACAAGCCTTCGTTCAGAGCGGCACCCCGCCGGGCCCACGATTATAATTCGTTTCGAGTCCGGCGGAGATGATGAAGCGGCAGCGGGCCCGCGCTATCTTTGACACCGTGAGTCAAGCAGACCGCGGGGAGCCCGCATTGTAGCAGCAGGGTCTGAGAGATGATGGTTTGGAATTACCAGGAGCGCGCTAATGCCTGCCGGGGAACTTTGGTTTGCTGGCCTGTTCCTTTTGCTTCACAAGCTTGGTGGCCATGCTGCGGATTACCTCGGGAACGTTCTTGTTGCGCGAAAGTTCTTTCAGGTCTCGGTCGTTCATGCGGTGGATCAGCGGAAGTCCCGTGTCAATGGGCGTCCGGGGGTTATTGATCAGATTGCGCGCCACCGAGTAACTGCGGATGAATTTTTGGTTCATAGCCACCAGGCGCAAAACTTCTTCTGACACGTTCTTCATGTTTGCAATGTTTTCCACTTCCTGGTCGCTGAGCTTGGGCGACTGGAGAACTGCGCGGGCCACAATCTTGTTCGCGTCGCGCACCAGTATGGTTCTTTCTTCCTGACTGCCCATCAGTGCCGCATTGATCTTTTCCGCCACTGTCATGGCGTTGATTTTCTGCACCAGCGTCTGGCGCTCAGCAGGTTCGCCTGCGGCCGCGTTTTCCTCCACGGCTTCGGACGGGACGGATTTTCCGGCATCGTTTTGAATCAGATTCTGCAACGGTTCTGGCAGCGCCGGATTGCCGGCCAGGGATTCCGCAAGCTCCTCCCGTATGGGGAGCAGGTATCGAACAGCAAAATCCAGCACTGCGACCGAGGTCTGCGGGTTCGCGAAGACTTGCCCCAGTTCTGCGAAGTCCCAGTTTTTAAGGGTTTCGAAGGCTCTGCCGCGCGTGGTCTCGTCAGTGTCGTGGCAGAGGGTCACCAGAATTTCAATCTTTTCTTCCAGCGGGACCGGCAGGTCGCCGTCCGCTGCTTTCCGGCGGATCAGATGAGGGACTTTGCCCGCACGCAGGACTTCCACAAGATCGCTGGAAATGGCAATGGCCTCATTCGGGATTTTGGTTCTGCAAACTTTTCCAGGTCAGGTGAACTTGTTTTACTTCGCCCTCGCGTCCCAGCGGCTTCATGGTCTGGCCGTTTAAGGTGAGGGTCACACCCTGAGCGTTTCCGGTGAGAACGTCAAAATTGGTGTCAGCCTCAAAAGTTTTCACCGTGTTGGCTGCCATCACGCCCTGCATTACTGACTTGCCGTCGGCGTCAATCGCCACCCAGGAGCGTTCGGTGGTGGCAATCTGCAGAACCAGTTTGCCGTCGGAATCCGGAACGGGTGGCAGCTTAGGGGCGGCTGGCGGTGTGGTTGAAGTTGCCGCCAACACTCCTCCGGGCGGTACTGTTTTTACCTGTTGAACGCCGCCGCCGATGGGATTTGCCGAGGATGTTGCTGGTGCTGCCTGTGGCTGGCTGGCCTGCGAATTTGTGGCAGGCGTAGCATTGTTTGCCAGGGGAGGAACTTCCACCGTCCGGTGTGTGGAGTGCCACAAGCTGATCCCGATGGCCAGCAGGCCAATAGCGATTAGCACGGCCCATAGCGTGCGGCGCGAACGCCGCTCCTGGTAGGAATGAGTTTTTGGGGGTGAAAAGTGGCTAAGATCTACTTCGGGCCTGGCTTTTGCGGCAAGCTGATATTCTTCCAGAATCGGGTCTTCGTCCAGCCCCAGATAGCGCGCATAGGCTCGCACAAAGCCCCGGTTGAAAATGCCCCCCGGCAGGCTGGAAAAGTCTTCATTTTCAATGGAACTGAGGAAACGGACGCTGATCTTCGTGGCCGCAGAGATTTCCTCCAGCGTTATCCCCCGCATTTCCCGTTCGCGCCGAAGGTTCTCGCCAAATGATCCCATTGAGTCAGTCTTTCCAGTCGCCCTCCCGCTCTAGTTTCTTCTCATCATATTTCTGTACCGCTGGCAGTGTCAATTATTTGCCCTTGGCAGGCAGGGGCCTCTGTTGTAGCTTCCGCATTGCGCGCTTAAGATTTCTTACGCATTTTGGGTGCAAGCATTTATGCGGCATGGCGTTCCTCTGCTTCAGGCCATCCGCGGGCCCCCGGCCTGAAATCTCTCCGACACGATTGCAGCCGGGTCTGGTAACACGCTCCCGGCAATGGGTTCATCGGAAGTTCGCATAAACAAATTGAAGAAACAGCCGAAAGAAATAAAGACAACGCATGGCCATGGTTTGCTGGCTTGGTAAAACTTTCGCTGGGGCCGGGTTAAGGGCAGGCCGATGACTGACGAAACTCAAAGAATCCGCGAACTCGAGCGGCAGATTGAACGGCTTTCGCTCTTTCACGAAGTTGGCAAAGCTGTCGCCTCCACCCTCGACTTGCGGAAAGTCCTGGAAACCATCATGGCGAAGATCAGCGATCTTCTCCGCCCCGACACATGGCTCCTGTTGATGCTCGACGAAAAGTCCAACGAGCTTTATTACGAAATGGCTGCGGGTGCTGGAAATACCGGCCAGCAAGACGTTCGGGTCAAGCTGGGAGAGGGCATTGGAGGCTGGGTTGCCGAGCACGGCGAACCCGTTCTGATTGAGGACGTCAGCAAAGAGCCGCGCTTCAGCCTGGAGAATGAGGCGTGGCACGCCGGCGCGCGGTCCATCGTGTGCGTTCCAGTCAAAGGACGGGCGCGCGTTCTGGGTGCCATCGAGTTGGTGAACACTTCAAAGGTCCAGCACTTCCATGAGGAGGATGTCCCGATCCTGGCCAATCTGGCGGACTATGCCGCCATCGCGCTGGAGAACGCGCGCTACGTTCAGCGCATCCACGAGCTGACCATCACCGACGACTGCACGACGCTCTACAACGCGCGTCACCTCAACTTTGTGCTCGAATCGGAGATTTACCGTTCCATCCGCTACGGCTACGAGTTCTCGGTGATCTTCATTGACTTGGACCATTTCAAACAGGTGAATGACACCCACGGCCACCTGGCCGGCTCCAAACTGCTCTGGCACGTCGGCACGCTGATTAAGGGCCACCTGCGCATGATTGATTACGCTTTCCGTTACGGTGGCGATGAATTCGTTGTGCTCCTGCCACAGACCTCCAAACACAACGCCCTGAGCGTCGTCCGCCGCCTTCGCGAGCTGCTCAACTCCAAGGTGTTTCTCGACGAAGAGGGTTTGAACGTGAAAGTCACCGCAAGCTTTGGTGTAGCCGGCTTCCCGGCGGATGCCCACACCCGGAAAGACCTTCTCCACTTGGCTGATGAGGCCATGTACTTGGTGAAGAACACTACCCGCGATAACATCGCTCTGGTCGGCGAAGGCGTCATGAATTAACGCTAAGCGCTGCCTGCCGACACGTTTTTGCGCGCCTGTGACGCGCTCATTATCCGCGCCTTGCAGACGCCGCCTGCCTCGCCCCGCTGAACGCCAAAATCAGTGGATAGTTGCGTTTCAGTCGCTAGCTGCATCTAAAATCAGGAGACTCATAGTTCAAGTACGGGGTTGTTAATAAACTCGCTCATAGAAAGAGGCAAATCATATGAAAATGTCACGTAAGGATTTTATTGCCGTTGGCGTAGGCGGTTTTGCTGCGGCGCTCAGTACAAAAGCCAACGCTCAGCTCGTCGAAAAGCCGCAGGACTGGTCGTCTACGGACCTTCACAAAATCATGCAGCGCTCGGCCCGGTACAAGCAGGTCTATGACATTACCCAGATTGGTGGTGGTGTGTTCTTAAATAACATTAAGAACTCTCTGAATGGTTTCCAGTTCAGTTTTGGCGCCCGGCCGTCGGATATCAACATTGTTGCGGCGCTGCACGGCGCGGCGAACGTGCTGAACTTTGAGGATGCCATGTGGAAGAAGTACCCGCTGGGCGAGTTCACCAAGCTGAAAGATCCCCAAACGGGCGAGTTTGCTAAGCGCAATCTTTATTATCCCAGCACCGCCGACAAGTCTGACCGCAATCCGGACAGCGAAAAGTCCATTTATCAAGACAAAAGCATCCAGGGGCTGGCGGCCCGTGGCGTGAGCTTTTTTTGTTGCCATACGGCCACCGAGGAACAATCGCGCAAACTCATCGCACGATTTGGGCTGAAAGAAAAACCTGAAACTATCGTGAAGGACCTTCTGGCCCACCGCATTCCTGGCTCAACCGTGGTTCCTGCCATGGTCGCCACTGTGGCCATCCTGCAGCTTGAGGGGCATTTCAGCTATATCACCCTTGCTGCGTAACGGCTGGACACGCGGCAAATGAACAAGCGAGAAAATAAATGAAAAAAACTTTTTGGAAACCTATCTATCGGTGCCTCGGGTTGAGTGTGCTGGGAATGGCGCTGTTCTCTGCCGCTCGAACGGTTGCGGCGCAGCGCGCTTACCCGCCCTGGAGCGGCGGCCGGAACAATCCGGCTGGAAACAAGGGCTATGTCTTTGAGGTGCCGGAGGTCGACAACGTGCCTGATCTTCACGGCAACCCTGGAGACGCCAGGCTGGTACTCTTTATCGCTGGCAACCAGTTTATGGTCCTTCCGAGGCTGGTGGAAGCGTTTGAGGCAGAGCACCCGGAACTCAAAGGTAAAATCTATTACGAGACGCTGCCTCCAGGCATTCTTCTGCACCAGATTGAAAACCACAACACCCTGACGCTTGGCAACTTGACGCTGACGGTCCAGCCGGACGTGTTTGAAGCGGGCGCCAAGCACGTCGCGGCTCTGGCCGCCCAAGGCAAGATTGGCAACGTAGTTCGCTATGCCACCAACGACCTGGCCATCATGATGCGGAAGGGAAACCCGAAGCACATCCAGTCGTTGCGCGATCTTGGCCGGCCGGATGTCCGGGTTTCCATGCCGAACCCGGAGTGGGAAGGCGTGGCACGCCTGATCGAGCAGTCGATCCGCAAGGCCGGCGGCGACGCGCTGGTCCACCAGATCATGGTGGCCAAGCGCCAGCAGGGCACAACCTTCCTGACCCACATTCACCATCGCCAGACTCCCATGCGGATTGTGCAGGGGCTCTCCGACGCGGGGGTTACGTGGCAGTCGGAGGTGAAGTTTCAGGAGAGCATCGGCAACCCGATCTCGGGCGTTGAGATTCCGGCCCAGGACAATACCACCGGCATTTATGCGGCGGGGGTGCTTGCCGATGCTCCCCACCGTAAAGCGGCGGAAGGATGGGTAGAATTTCTCAAGAGCGCAAAGGCCCAATTCATATACCGCAGCTTCGGTTTTGGCATTCCTGAACGAAAGTAGGCAATGACAATGAAAACTCAAGGCGTTCTAAGAGATAAAATAATCCAATGGCTCGCCGTTGCGGTGCTTGCGGCCCCGATTTCTCTGCTGGTTTCTGGGATCGTCGTAAGTCGTCGCGTGCACGCGGAGACGCGGCACGAAGAGCCGGCCACACCGGCAGTCGCCTGGAAGGCTCCAAGCCCGGGCACCATTCCTCAAGGCGAGCTTGGAGAAAGCATCCGGCTGGGCCGCAACATCATGAACAAAACGCCCCAATACGCTTCGCGCTACGTGGGGAACCGGATGAACTGTGTGGACTGCCATCTGAACGAAGGCACGCAAGCCTGGGCTTCGCCGCTCGCCGGAATCACAACCATCTTCCCGGCCTACACCAAGCGTGACGGGCGCGTGATTACCATCGAACATCGCATCCAGGAGTGCTTTGAGCGGAGCGAGAACGGCACGCCACCACCCTCTAACAGCCAGCAGATGGTTGCTCTGGTCGCCTATATGAACTGGCTTTCAAAAGGCATTCCGATGGGCTCCACGGTGAAAGGCCGGGGGCTTCTGCAACTCACGCCGCCGGCCCACGTTGATGCCGCTGCGGGCGCCAAAATCTACGCTCAGCAGTGCCAGGTCTGCCATGGTGCCAACGGGCAGGGCATCCCGGGAATGTTTCCGCCTGTGTGGGGTCCGGGATCATTCAATGACGGCGCGGGGATGAGCAAAGTCGAGAAGATGGCTGCGTTTGTGAAAGCGAACATGCCCAAAACCAGTTCTGGCAGCCTGACCGTCCAGCAGGCCTACGATGTGGCGGCTTTTGTCACGGCAAAACCTCACACGCATTTTAAATCGGCAAAATAGAGATTGCTTCCTTGCTGCGGAGATCGGGGCTTTGCAGCGTTCTCCGCACAGGATCTTTTCAGGCGGCCGCGCGTACAGAGAAGAACCCATTCCTGGAGGACAATTATTTGGCGCCCATGCAAGCGATGTGTCTGTTTGCTCCCACGCCCTCGGACTTTTGCTCGCCGGTCCCGTTCGCATAAGATGAATGCGTCGCCGAATTTAATCAGGTCAGCAGCCTGAATCCCGCTGTCGCTGGCGGCAAATGGAAACCGAGCATCATGCGAATTCACATCATCCAGCACGTCGCGTTTGAAGGGCCGGGAGCAATTGGCGAGTGGGGCAGGGAGCGCGGGCACACGGTCATGGTCACAGAACAGTTCGGCGAAGGGCGGTTGCCGGTGCTGGAGGATTTCGATTTCCTGGTCATCATGGGCGGCCCGATGAGCGCTAATGATGACGCGACGTTCCCGTGGCTGGCCGGGGAAAAGCGGCTGATTGCCGACGCGCTGAGCAGGCAAAAGGCGATCTTGGGCGTGTGCCTGGGAGCGCAGCTTCTGGCGCAGGCGCTGGGCGCGCGGGTTTACCGCAACAGCAAAAAGGAGATCGGATGGTTTCCGGTGCGGCTTACTCCGGAAGCAGCGGGCAGCCGATTGTTCTCCGGTTTGCCTGCGGAGATGACCGTGCTGCACTGGCATGGCGAGACGTTTGACCTGCCGCAAGGCGGCGTCCGTCTGGCGGAGAGTGACCTTTGCCGCAACCAGGCGTTCGAGATTGAAGGCAGGGCCTTGGGATTGCAATTCCACCTGGAAGTGCAGCCGGAAAGCCTTGAGGGATTGATCGGCAATTCTTTGGCGGACCTTGCCGCGACGGGACCAGCCGTGCAAACGCGGGACGAAATACGCGCCTCGGTGCACCTTGCGCAAACCCTCCGGCCGGCGCTTTACAACATCCTCGACCGTCTGGCGGAAGCTGCACCCTGACGAAAATTGTGACGCCGATCCTTGCAATCCACCGGGGTTTCCTCTTAAAGTTGACTTTTGCGTGACACAGTTTTTGCTCGACCGCAATGTTTGCGGCCAGCAGAAATTGTGCTCAATCCGCGCAACTGAAAGGAACGGCAGGCAATGACAGCAGAATGGAGCGGCCCGCTGAATATTCGGCCGGCCCGCGTTGATGACGCAAAAGAGATAGCCAGAATTTACAACCAGGGCGTGCAGGACCGCGCCGCAACTTTTGAAAATGCATACGTCACTCCCGAGGAGCGCTACCTGTGGCTGGCCGCGCGGCCTGAGCGCTACCCGGTGCTGGTGGCGGAAGTCAAGCATACGCTGATGGGCTGGGCGGCGCTCAACCCTTACAGCCCGCGAAGGTGCTTCGACGGCGTGGCCGAGCTGTCCATTTTTATCGAGCGCAGCCTGCGCGGGCACGGCGTGGCGCAGGAATTGATCAAGGCCATGGAGAACGCGGCCCGTGAGAAAGGCTTCTACAAGCTGGTGGGACGCATTATTGCCGCCAACGCCGGAGCGCGCAAACTCTGCGAACTGGCCGGCTGGAAGGAAGTGGGCGTCTACACCAAGCACGGGCGGTTGGGGAACGAGTGGCACGACCTGGTGCTGGTCGAATACCTGATCCCCGAAAACATGAAGTAGCGGGCGCAGACAGCGCGCCGGGCAGGTTTTGGCCGGGTCGTCCGCATCCCGCAGTTTCCCCCCCAGTCCTCTGCGCCTAGGCAAACGGATGGCGTTGCACCGGCTGCAGCCGAAGCTGGCGGGTCAGCGTGGACTTGAGAGCTTCAAAGGCTTCGCGCGGACTATCCACAAAGCGGATCAGTTTCGATTCCTCGGCCGTCACCGTTCCGGCCTCGTGCAGCCAGTCAAAATTTACAGCCTTCTTCCAGTACTTTGACCCGTACAGCAGGATGGTGGAACGATGCCCCATCTTGTGGGTCTGGATCAGCGTCAGGAATTCCCACATTTCATCCATGGTGCCAAAGCCGCCGGGAAAAACGATGACCGCGCGCGAAGGCTGTGCAAACCACAGTTTGCGCATAAAAAAGTAGCGGAACAAAAAGCCCAGTTCAGGGGTGATATAGGGATTTGAGGTTTGCTCCATGGGTAGCCGGATGTTGAAGCCGATCGAGACGCCTCCGGCTTCATGGGCGCCGCGGTTCGCCGCTTCCATAATGCCGGGTCCGCCTCCCGAGCAGACCACAAGAAAATGCTTACCGTTCTTCAGCCCGAGTGACCAGGATGTGATCAGGTGGGACAGTTCGCGGGCCTGTTCATAATATTTGGACATTTTCAGCGCCATGCGCGCGGCGCGCAATTCTTCGCTGGTGGGCGGCGGCCCGCTGCATTTGGCGCGCGTCAGCACTTCTTTCAGGTTCTCCCGCGCCTTGGCGTAAGGAAGGACACGTGACGAACCGAAAAAAACCACGGTGTTCTGCACGCCGGCCCGGCGCAGGCGCACTTGCGGCTCCAGATATTCGGCGACGATGCGCAGCGTCCGCGCGTCGGCGCTGTCCATGAAGCGTTCGTTCCGGTATGCAAGCTTGGGAAGACGAGGTAGGGGTGGCTGTTTGGACTCACTCATGATGCCTCTCAAATTAGACTTGGCATAACATCAGCTTGCGCTGAGGTTTTCAGCATAGCAAACTCATTGGGCGCGCGCACATCGAGTGACGTAGATCACAGCGCCGAATGGCAAAATAGCATTTGATTCCTGTGCGTTCAGGTGAAACCCTGGCTTCACCCGCATTGCGGGCACGCTCAACCCGGAGATGCATCGAGCGCAGAGTCCAAATAAGAATTGAAAGATCCAAGGAGGTCTGTCATGTCTGGTTATAATCGTCGAGAATTTATTCGCCGTGGCGCAGCAGGCGCCGCGGGACTGGGACTGTTTCTGAATGGCGAATTCATAGCTGCTGAGCCGGCCGCGCCCCTGCCCAAGCCCGCTGCTCCCAGCGACCGGGTGAACGTGGGGTTTATCGGCTTCGGCATCCGCGCCAACATCCTGTTTGAATCCTGCAAAAAGACCGGACAGGCCAATCTGCTGGAAGTTTGCGACTGCTACAAGGGCCACCTGGAACGCGCCAAAGAGCGCACGGACGGCAAGATCGACGTCAATTATGCGCAGTACAAGAAGCTGCTGGACCGCAAGGACATTGACGCCGTAGTGATTGCCACGCCCGACCATTGGCATGCTCCATTGTTCTTGGATGCGATGGCCGCCGGCAAAGACGTCTATATCGAAAAGCCCATGACCCACCGCATTGCGGACGGGCAGAAGATGATTGACGCCGCGCGAAACGCCAAACGCATTGTGCAGGTGGGCAGCCAGGGGATCTCTTCCAGCCAGAACCGCATTGCCAAGGAGATGGTGGCCGCCGGCAAGTTGGGGAAAGTCACCAAGGTGATGGCAGCCTACAACCGCAACAGCTCAACCGGCGCCTGGAACTATCCCATTCCGCCAGACCTTCAAAACGGCGTCAACTTTAATTGGGAAGAATGGCAGGGTTCAGCGCCGCAGCACCCCTTTGATCCCCAGCGCGTTTTCCGATATCGCAAGTACTGGGACTACTCTGGCGGCATCACCACCGACCTGTTCGTTCACCTGATTACTTCCATCCATTACATCCTGGGCGCCACCATGCCCACCAGCGTTGTGGCCACGGGCGGCATTCTGTTCCGCCATGACGGCCGCCAGGTCCCCGACACGCTCGACGCCCTGTTTGAATATCCCGAGGGGTTCCACGTCAATATGGCTTCCACATTCAATGCTGAAAGTGTAGCCGTCAACGGCATTCACTTGCTGGGCACGGATGGTTCGCTGGTGTTGCCGCTGGGCGGTTCGTCCATGACCTACCTTGTTGATTCGCACCGAGAAGGCTATCAGTATTCCATCGATAGCTGGCCCGTGGCGCTGCAGAAGGAGTTTATGGATATGGGCAACCATCGGGAAGAAGCTGCGCGAACGGCCCCGCCACCGAGAGATATCCAGGCCAAAGACAGCGCGGGCGCCACAACGCTGCACCTGGCGGAGTTCTTTGATTGTGTCCGTTCGCGAAAGCAGTGCAGTGAAAATGCCGAGGTCGGCAGCCGGGCCGCCGCCGCCGGGCACATGGTGAACCTCTCCTACATTGCCGGAAAGAAAGTCACCTGGGACATAGCGTCCGGCTCGGCTTTGGCGTAAGTGACTTTCGGTAAAGAGAAGGATCAGAGCGGCGGCGCCTGCCATCCTCCAAGGGCTTCTTCCAGCTCCCGGGTGATGGCGAGCGCCACGTGCTCGTGCCAGGGCCGCGCGGCAACCTGCACGCCTATGGGCAATCCCGCGGAGGAATTCGTCGCGCGCACTACGGCCGCCGGCCAGCCGGTCAGGTTGTGGGTCATCGTGTAGCTGAAGCACGGCAGCCGCTTGTAGGTTGAGCCGTGGACCATGCCCGCAAAGCTGCACACGGGGCTCAGAATCGCGTCGTAACTCTCCATAAACCCGAGCATCGCGCTGCGGAAGGCGTCCCAGCGCCCGACCAGCGCGCCGTAATCCGCCATTGAAATTCCATGCTGCTGCTGTATCTCGAGCGCCTGCTGCAGCAGCGGATGGATTTCCCGCGTGCCTGCGAGTTCGATCAGCGATTTCAATCCGGCGCCGCCGTCGGCACAGAAAAGCCCGCGATAAATCTCAAATGTCTCGCCCACGCCTGGCGGGAGCGCTTCTTCCACTTTCACTCCGGCCTCGGTGAGGGCTGCTGCAGCTTTGCGAACGGCCTCGGCCACGTCGGGTTCGGGCGTGGCAATTCCATTGTCGGCGTGGAAGGTCACGCGGAGCTTTTTCAGATCGACTGCCGCCGTTTCGCCGAGCGGCGCAGGAACAATGGCCGGATCGCGCCCGTCAACCCCGGAGACGATCCTTAGCGCAAGCTCCAGATCTTCCACGTTGCGTGCCAGGGGGCCAATCTGCCAGATTGGGTCCAGCGTGCCGCCCGGCCCGGGAAAATGTCCCGTGCGCGGAATGCGGCCTGAAGTCGGCTTGATGCTTGCAAGGCCGCAGCAATTGGCGGGAAAGCGGACGCTGCCACCGGCGTCGCTGCCAAAGCCGAGCGGCGAGCCTCCCGCGGAGATCAGGGCGCTCTCGCCACCGCTTGAGCCGCCCGGCGAAAGCGACAGGTCGTAAGGATTGTTCGTGCGGCCGTAAATCAGGTTGTCGCTTTCCCATGCCCAGCCGAATTCCGGGCAATTCGTTTTTCCCAGCACAATGGCCCCGGCGGCGCGCAGGCGTTTCACCACCACGGCATCCTGCTGCGGCACAAAGCTCCGCCGGCCCAGCGTTCCCCCCGTGCTGATGATCCCTTCCGTCTCGATCGCATCTTTGAAAGTCACCGGCACGCCGTGCAGTGGTCCTTTAATTTCTCCACGCGCGAGCGCGGAGTCTGCTGCGCGAGCTTCCTCCGTCACGCGTTCGGCGGGCAGTTGCACAATGGCGTTCAGCCGCGAGTTTACGGCCTCAATGCGCTCAAGGTGCGCTTGCATCAGTTCGGCGCAGGAGATTTTCCTTTCGCGGATGGCACGCGCCATGCCGGCGGCAGAGGAGCGAAGAATTTCATCCATGGTTGTATTCCGGAAGGTAATGATGAAACGAAATCTGCGGAGAGGCGCGATTCAAAGGGGCCCCAGGAGAAGTCGGAATCTGCCATTACTGCTGGTGAGCCGGCCGGGACTCGAACCCGGAACCCTTGCCTTAAAAGGGCAATGCTCTACCACTTGAGCTACCGGCCCGTTGCTTGCTTCCATTCACCTGCAACGCGTTTGCTTTCTCGCCCAGACCGGAATCGCCTGTTTGGATTGCGTTTCGGGCGAGCACGGCAACGTATCGCCGCACATTTTCGCGGCTTGCAACTGCTCGATCACATTTCGTCGCAGTGATACTAGCATGCCTCAGCAGTTCCTTCACTGTCAACAAACTGGCGCCGCCGCGGCGCGGTGCCGCTTGGATGAAATGGCCTATTTTCGGCTGATTCCATCAGCCTTCTTGAAAATCGCGGCCAGGTCGGATATAAGTCGAATCCTTGCATTCCTTCGCAAAAGAGTTTGCCGAACGATCTCGCCGCGCGAACGGAAGGCAGTTTAGACCTCAATCAGAGAGGACACAATGCACGAGACGAACTCATCATTCATCGAATATTTGAAAACGATTGATACTCCGACAATCTCAAATGCCATCGAGCAATTGCACCTGCGGCCGCGGAGCGAAGGATTTACGCCGCTGCAGGTGCGCTGCCTGTTTCCGGAATTCGGCGTGATGTGCGGATACGCGGTCACGGCTCAGGTGGAAACCATGACCGAAGGCAACCCCCGGGAAGAGCACGGCTACGTGGAACTGTTTGAGGCCGTGGAGAAGTCGCCCCGGCCGGCGGTGATTGCTTTCCAGGAAGTGGGCGGCCATCCTGACTACGCCGTTCATTGCGGCGAGGTGATGGCCACGTTCTTCACGCGCCTCGGCGGCATCGGCCTGGTCACGGACGCCGCGGTGCGCGACCTTGCTGAAGTCAAGGCCCTCAGGTTTCATTATTTCGCCCGCGGAGCCGTGGCCAGCCATGCCAATTTCCGCATTGTGCGCGTGGGCGTTCCCATTCAGGTGATGGGCCTTGTGATCCGCCCACAGGACATTCTGCACGGCGACGTGAACGGGCTGATCCAGGTTCCCGCGGAAGCCGCCGAGGGTTTGCCCAAGGCGATTGAGTCTGTCCGAACCCGGGAACGCCGCCTGATGGACATGGCCAAGGACCCGAACTTTACCGCCAGCCAATTGCACGGGCGGTTTATGCATTGACGCGCCGGGCGACGCTTGCGCGGATCACATCCGCGGATTCACGAGCGCCTGATAGACGAGAGGTTGGCTCAACGCCTCCACATTGGGCCACCCGGGGCCCAGCATTCGCTGTGTCATGCCGACAAAAATCAGATCATTTGTGGGATCGATCCAGAACCATGTGTCCGCCGCTCCGGACCAAAAGAAGGTCCCTTGGCCAACCACATTGTTGGCTCGCAGCGGGTCCGTATAAACTGCGCAATCGTAGCCCCATCCCAATCCGGGCCGGATAACTGCTGAACCAATTGAATACTCGCCTGTCATGAGCTGAGCGGAGAGATGGTTTGAGGTCATGAGCTTTACGGTGGCCGGTGCCAGAATGCGCACGCCGTCCAGTTCGCCGCCGTTCAAAAGCATCTGAGCGAAACGCAGATAGTCTTGCGCAGTTGAAACCAGGCCGCCACCGCCCGAGGGCATCGTTGGCTTCGTCGCAAAGTCCGTGGGAGCGCCCCAGGCGGTCGGGTCCATGACCAGTTGGCCTTGTTTGTCTGGACTGTAAAGCGTGGCAAATCGGCTTCGTTTTTCCGGAGGGACGAAGAAGCCGGTATCCTTCATCCCGAGAGGTCCGAAAATGTGCTGCTGCATGAAATCGGGCAGAGACTGGCCCGACAATTTTTGAATGATGTAGCCCTGAATATCCATCGACAAGCTGTAGACCCAGCGCGTTCCCGGCTGGTAGAGCAACGGGATTTTTGCCAGCTTGTCGATCATTTCCTGCAGGGATTGGGATTGCCATACTTTCCGGTCCAGGTACATCTTGTCAACCGGTGTATTGCCGAAGATCCCGTAAGTGAAGCCCGCCGTGTGGGTCATCAATTCCTTCATGGTTGGGGGATGGACAGGGTCTTCCAGGATCATGTTGCCGTTCTGATCCACGCCCTTGAAGACTCTCAGATGGGCGAACTCGGGGATGTACTTCGAAATGGGGTCCGACGGATGCCACTTGCCTTCTTCGTAGAGGATCATCATGGCGACGCCGGTGACGGGCTTGGTCATGGAGTAGATGCGGAAGATCGTGTCCTTCGTCATCGGGGCGCCGCTTGCGAGGTTCTTCTTGCCGTAGGTCCTCTCCTCAACCACTTTGCCGTGACGCGACAGAATGGTTACGATCCCGGCCAGCTCCTTCCGGTCCACTTCCCGCTGCAACACCTCATGGAGCCGCTCCAGCCGTTCGGGCGAGAAGCCGAGTGCCGCGGGACTATTCCCGGCAAGCTCGGGCGTCTTATTGTTCGCTCGACGGGACTGGGCCTGATGCGTGCCGGCGAAGACGAGCAGTCCGGCGAGGAGCAATAAGGCGAAACGCGAGAATCGTTTGTTTTTCATGTGCTTCACTCCTGTTGGATTTACGGAGCTGCTTCCGATGGTCTGACATCCCGGGTGAGCCCGATGCGCTCTTCAGGCCCCGTTTCCCAGGTCGGTCGCAGTCGCCACTTGTTTATTCCTGCCGCACTGATCCGTGCCGGCGGCAACCTATCGACTTGCTCATTGCGAAGAACTTTGACCGCTGAAAGAGGCATTCAAGCCAGCTAAGTCTACCCTATTAAGGACCAGATTGCTCCTGGATCATGGGGAGCTCCGAGGTATGACAAAAAGCCTGGGAACGCCGAGTGATGGATATAGGCAAAGGACTAAACTTCAAGTGGAGGCAGTTGCACTGCCGATTCATTCACGGGTATGTCGGACGACGCGTTTCCATCCCCGCCAGAATCGCCGCGGCAGTTTTTTCTCACCATTCGGGGCCGCTATCCTTCCAGACGCAGACAAGCAATTCCGACGCAGGCAATCTGGCGTGGTTTCATGACTGGCCCATCGACCTGACCGCGTGGGAAGCTTGTCGCTTGAACTCCTCGATTGAAGATTCCAGAAACTGGTTGAAGGCAGCCGGTGCCTCCAGCATAACGAAATGGCCCACTCCCCGCACGATCTTGGCATTCGAGTAGGGCGGATACCGCTTATTGATCTCTTCCGGTGTGGGTTGTAAATCCGAATTGATAAATACCAGAGGAGCTTCTACTTTCTGGATTGCCCGTATCAGACAATTGTCGATATTGCCCCAAAACGCAAGCTCTCCGTCAGCCTCGGTGGCTGCTCCCAGGCCCACTTCAGGCGGACGGGCGGACATGTGTGCCGCGACCCATTCCACGAGCTTCGGATCCGACTTTGGAGTGAAAATGGTCCGCACCCATTTACTAACGGCTTCAGGGAAGTTGACCCGAAAAGGAGCAATGAATTCGTCCATTTCCTTTTGAGTGTGCGTTTCTTCCAGATTGTAAAACTGGTCCACTGTTACAAGACCGATGACCTGTTCTGGAATCTTGGGTGTCGCCTTCAATATAACTGTGCCTCCCATTGAATGGCCGATCAGCACAACCTGTTTCAGGCCGAGCATCGTGACGACCGCTGCGACATCCTCTCCGAACGCATCCATCGTCCAGGCTTTCCGGTTGAGCCCGGACTCACCGTGCCCTGCAAGGTCAATGGCCACAACCCTGTGTCTTTTCGCGAAGTAAGGTAGTTGCTCCCGCCAGTAGCTCCGGTCACAACACCATCCATGAACAAAAACCAGTGTCGGTTCGCCCTTGCCTTTCAATTCATACCGTATTTGAACTCCGTCGGCGGAAACAGCCGTTCCGATTTCGGACCCCGGCCTATCTGTCTGGTCGGCACGCTTGCTCATCACTGATTTGCTTTTGCTTGTCATGGCATTCACTCCATGGGCTTACGATTCACTTCACCAGTAACGACAAAAATTCCCTCAAATCTCTGTAGTGCATAGGCATCTCCTGCGATGGTTCGTGTCGCCGAGCCGGTGATCACCGTAGCGTCCTTCCCCCGAAGGTTTCGGCGGTCAGCTTGCTTCGAATACAGCTACCCCGGAATGCGCCGACGCCATCGGAGCCACCATCTGAAGCAACGATGGGCTCCGTCGACAGGTTCCAGGTACATGAGCGGACAGCCTCCGACAATGCAGCTGAGCCCGTACGCTTGACACTCTTGGACCGCCTCCTCCGAAGCGCTGCCCTGGCCGAAGGATCGGTGGAACCAGACACGACTTATGCCCTGCTCAAGGCACTGCCGTACCAATTCGACTGAAACCTTCGGGTGCGTTGCAATCACCACGCCGTCCACGGTGCCAGGAATTGAGACCAGATCAGCGAAACACGGACGTGCTCGACCTCTCGAGCGGCCGGATTGACTGGAAGAGCCTCGTAACCGGAGTCGCGGAGCTTACGAAAAATGAAAGA
>JAJYLL010000070.1 GCA_021787735.1 Acidobacteriota bacterium
ACCATTGCCAACGGGCTGGATGAGGAACGTGCGGCGGAAAATATCAAGCGAATCCACGCCGCGCGCAAGAAGGTAAAGGGGATCGAGATATGGGCGGGAGCAGAAGTTGACATCATGGGCGACGGCAAACTCGATTACCCGAATGAATTGCTGAAACAGTTTGACATCGTTCTGGTCAGTGTCCACTCCCGAATGAATATGCCTGCGGAAGAGATGACTGCCCGGCTGCTGAAGGCCCTCGAAAATCCTTACGTCCGCATCCTTGGACACCCCACCGGCAGGCAAATCCTGCGGCGGGACCCATTTCAGTTTGATATCGAAAAGGTATTTGCAGCCGCCAAGAAGCACGGTGTGATTTTGGAATTGAATGGCAATCCTGAGCGGCTGGACCTATCAGACCGGCACGTCAAGTTGGCCAAAGAGCGCGGCATGAAGGTCATTATCTCGACGGACGCCCACCACCCCGACCATTTCCAACTGATGCGGTACGGAGTCATGACCGCGCGGCGCGGCTGGTTGGAAAAGAAAAACGTGCTCAACACCCTGCCGCCGGCAATACTCCTCGCGGCGTTGCGACCCCTACCAAAGTAGTTCTGAGTTCCGGGTTCTGAGTTATAAACTCTCGGAACAAAGCACAGCCCTTCTGTAGCAGAATCAGTTCTACGGTGATAGATTCTTCGTATTGGGGCCTGAATCCTATCTGAAAGGGGCAACCATGAGCAGCAATGTGAAACCTATCCCGGAGGGCTACCACTCGGTGACACCTTACCTGATCGTCAAGGGTGCAGCAAAGGCCATTGAATTTTACAAGCAGGCGTTTGGGGCATCAGAGAGGACGCGGATGGCACGGCCCGACGGAAGAATCGGGCATGCTGATATCCAGATTGGCGACTCGCGCGTCATGCTGGCAGATGAGTTCCCGGAAATGAACATCCTCGGCCCGGAATCACTGGGCAACACGTCGGCTATGATCCACCTTTACGTCGAAGATGCGGACGCGGTGGCGAAAAAGGCGCTCGCGGCGGGCGCCAGGGAAATACGGCCGGTCCAGGACCAATTCTATGGCGACCGGTCGGGCATGTTTGCCGATCCGTTCGGGCACAAGTGGAATATCTCGACCCACAAGGAAGACTTGTCTGCTGAAGAGATCGGAAAACGCGCAGCGGCCGCGGGGCATTGAAATCCCAAATCGGAGCCGCGGTTGATCCGCCTTTTGATTGACCGTGGCTACTTTCTGCTTATCCTTCATAATTGATACTTCAGCGTTGTTGCTCCTTCCCGTTTTCGTCGTCCTCGGTCATAATTTATTATCGAGACTTTTCAGCAGCACCGGAGGCAAATGCAAAGGCAAATGGAATTACCTGCCGCGGTCATATTCGACATGGACGGCGTACTTGTAAACAGCAATCCTTACCACCTGGCAAAGTGGGTTGATTTTCTCGACCATCACAAGATCAGCTACAAGGAAGAAGACCTGCCGGAACTGATTCTCGGCAAGCGGAACGACACGGCCTTCGAATATTTTCTTGGGCCGGAACTAACGCCCGAGGAAAGCAAGCGGCTGAGCGAGGAAATCGAGGAGACTTTTCGCAGGGTCTTTAAGCCACACGCGAAGCCCCTGCCGGGACTCGATGCAGTAATCAAGGAATGCCACGCGGCGGGCATTCCCATGGCAGTGGCATCATCCGCTGTGAGAGCAAATATAGAATTTGTGGTGGACGCTCTCGGGTACCGGCAATACTTCCAGACTTTGGTAAGCGGCGATGAAGTGACACACGCCAAGCCCGACCCGGAGATTTACCTGAAGGCAGCCGACCATCTCGGCATTGACCCGGCCGACGCCGTGGCCTTTGAAGATTCCTACCCGGGAATCGGAGCAGTGAAGAACGCCGGCATGAAATGCGTCGCCATCGCTTCCACTTTCCCCATCGAAAGGCTGGTGCCGCTGGCCGACCTGGCGGTCCCAAGCTTCGAGCACATCAACCTGGAAAGGCTGCGTGCGCTCTTTGTCGCTGAAGGCGAATCGTCAAATGTAACGCGCTGAGCCGGATAAATTCAGCCCCACCATATCGATGCTCACAAGATCGCAAGATCCAAAACAAGAGCTTCAAAGCTGAAGCCGCTGGGCTCCATCCGTGCTTTCAGTAAGTGGCGCGGCCTCCGGAAATGTCATAGCACTGTCCGGTTGTGAAAGACGACTCACGCGAGGCGAGGAAATGGACGAGGGAGGCAATTTCTTCAATCTTGCCGGTCCGGCCCATGGGAATCTTGCTGAGCATGTAATCCAGCGTTGACTGGGAAATGTTGTCCAGTATCTTGGTGTGGACCACGGCAGGCGAAATGCTGTTGACCGTAATATCTCCTTTGCCGGCAACTTCCTTGGCCAACGCTTTGCTCAGGCAGATCACCGCCGCCTTGGTTGCCGAATAGGGAATCAGCGTGGGATTGCCTTCCTTACCGGCGATTGAGGCGACATTCACGATGCGGCCATATCGCCGCTCGATCATTTCGCCAATCACAGCCTTGCAGGTAAGAAACACTCCCTTCAGGTTCACCGCGTAAACCTGGTCGAGGTCCTGTTCATTGAGTTCCGTCAGCGGCAGGGTCCTGCCCGCTACGCCGGCGTTGTTCACCAGAATATCAATCGGCCCAAGCTGCCGCCGGGCCTCTCCGATGGCTTTTTCTACCGACGATGCCGACGAAACGTCGCATTGAATACCCACGCCGCCAATTGATTCCGCCACTGAACGCGCGAGGTCTTCTTTCCGGTCCAACACCGCAACGCGGGCGCCGGCAGCAGCCAATCGGTGCGAAATCCCTTCACCGATTCCCTGCCCTCCACCTGTAACAACGGCAACCTGTCCTTCCAAGTCAAAAAAAATCTGTGCACTCATGTTCGATCGGTCCTCTTATGTGTGTTTAAGATTTGAAATCAAGACAATCCGTGGTGACTGAAACCCACCTACTCAATAATGTCAAACCGTTTGAGGGCTTCCTCATCGATCGTCAATCCAAGGCCAGGCAGGTTCTCATTAAGTTCGATGTAGCCATCGACCGGCATCGGCTCACCTTTGAATATATACCAGAAGAGTTCGTTGCCGACTTCCACGTCCACGGGCGGGAAAAATTCTGCCATCGGAGAATTGTAGCTGGCCATCACCACATGGTAATTGTGCATCTGGCCGGCGTGCGGAATGACAGGGACCTCAAACGCTTCCGCCATCGCCTGGATCTTCCGCGCCTGGGTGATGCCGCCGACACGGTTTGTGTCAAACTGAATATAGTCGATCGCCTTGGCCTCAAGAAGTTGACGGAAGCCGTAAAGCGTGAACTCGTGTTCGCCTCCGGAGATTGGCACGACGTTCAGAGCTTTCAGCGCGGCATAACCCGCGATGTCGTCGGGGATCACAGGTTCTTCAAGCCAGCGAAGATTGAATTCCGCCGTCAGGGGAATCATCCGCCGGGCGTAGTCGAGCGTCCAGCCCATGTAGGCGTCAGCCATCAGGTCAACTTTGTCCCCGATCACTTCCCGCACGGTCCGCAGCAGTTCGAGATTTTTCTGCATACCCGCTGCGCCGTCAACAGGGCCCCATCCGAACCGCAGCTTCATGGCGCGGTAGCCCTGGTCTTTGTACTGTTGCGCTTCGTGGGCTAGGCCGTCAAGAGGCTGGCTGTAAAGGCGGCTGGCATAAACAGGTATCTTCTGCTTAGTTTTACCGCCCAACAGGCGGAACACCGGCTGTTTGAGTATCTTGCCCATCAGGTCCCACAGCGCGATATCAACCGCACTGATGGCAACCATTCCGACTCCTTTTCTTCCAAAGGCCATCGTGCGCCGGTACATGTGCTGCCAGAGAAATTCGCTGTCGAAGGGATTGGCTCCAATCAGAATGGGCTTCAGGTAAACATCAATCAGCGATTTGGTGACGCGCGGAGCCAGCGCCGCCTCCCCAATCCCCACATGCCCGCTATCTGTAAATACCTCAACAATCAGCCAGCCGTGAAACCTGAAGGACCCCATCGGGTCAGACTGCAATTCCAGCAAGTCCATGGGGTTTGTGCAAAAATGTGGCTGCGGCGCTGCAGTCTCTCCCCTCCATTCAACAACCCGAGTGCGAATCTCAGTGATCTTCACGATGGAAACTCTCCTTCATTTGCAGGCAGAAAGGAAGCGTCCGCAGTCTTTGCGGTTACATTTTCTGTTCAGGTTCCACGGGCCAGACTTGCGCGCTTACCCGTTAAGTTTACGACGGTTGACCTGCATCCAATTGATAATTCTTCGCAAACGCTCTTTGCGGACCCGTCAATCCGGCGTGGCATAGGCAGCGCGACCGCGCGCTGGCGGCTTCAGGCAACACCGATATTCAGGACAAAGGGAAAACAACATACGGCGCTGGCGCAAGAGACGGGAATCAGGCGATAATAAGTGGTTTTCTGCTTGCCGTCGCTGAGCTTACCGAGGATATCATTGGGCCCGCCAAAGCTTCCAGCTAAATCCGGTGGATAGCGGCGACAGGCTGGGAAGATCCGTCGCGCCGGCATCGTGCCCAGGTAAGGGGTCTAAAGAAGGCCACGGCAAGCTGGAGTGCAAGGCGGGATTTGTGGAGGGCTAGAGGTTGCACACTGTAATTCTGGGAGCGGGAATCAGCGGATTGAGCGCCGCCTATGCCCTTCAGGAAATCTCCTCGCGCGGCTATACCCTTTATGAACAGGCGCCCACAGTTGGCGGGCTGTGCAGGACGCAGCAGATGGCCGGGTATAAGTTCGACACGGTTTCGCACGTGCTGCACTTCCGGTCCGAAGAAACCAGAGATATTGTCCAGCGGATCGTTGGAGAGGACCTCGTCCGCACGGAACGCAGTGCCTGGATATACTTCCAGCGCAACTATGTTCCTTACCCTTTCCAGACCCATTTGAATGCGCTCCCTTCAGCAGCCAAGATCGACTGCCTGAACGGCTTTCTCAAGGCATGGATCAGACGCAAAATAGCCGGTGCCCGGGAACCCCAAAACTTTGGCGAGTGGGTGGCGGAATACTTTGGCGAAGGCATCGCTCATCACTTCATGCGCCCTTATAACCGGAAACTCTGGGGCGTCGAGCCAGAGGATTTGAGCCTGGACTGGATCAGACCGTTTGTGCCCCAGATCCATCTGCGCCACGTGGTCAGCAACGTTCTTTCAAGGCAAAACCATCCCGAGGTCGGTTATAACCCGTGGTTTTTCTATCCGGCAAGCGGCGGGATACAGTCCGTTTGCGAAGCCTTTCAGTCCCGGCTTCAGGAAGTCCACCTCGATCATGAAGCATTGGAAATCGATCTGGACCAAAAGACGATTCTGTTTCGCAGTGGCGAGCGCGTGGCCTACCAACGGTTGATTTCAACGATGCCGCTGCCCAGCCTCGTCAGGAGGGCAAAAGGCATTCCGGAAGAGTTGCAGAATGAGGCCAGAAGCCTCCGCTGGACGTCGCTGCTAAGCCTCACATTCTGCATCCGAAGCCCTCTTCCGCAACCTTATCACTGGGTTTATTTCCCTGAGGCTGATTTTCCATTTTTCCGCCTGGTTCTCCCATCCAACATATCACCTGAAATGGCGCCCAAAGGCGGAGCGGTGATTGCGGCAGAAATATCAAATCCGGACGCGAGCAAAGCGAATGAACTGGAAGATCAGGTCCTCGCGTGCCTGTTAAGACTCGGATGGATTAAGAATGCACAGGACGTGGTGCACATCGTGCGAAATTCTTTCCCATATGCCTATCCGGTACACGACTTGAAACGGGGTGGACGAGTCCGGCGCCTGCTCCAATTTCTGCAAACAAAGCATGTGTGGTCAATCGGGCGTTTCGGGGCATGGCGGTACTCGAGCATGGACGACGCTATCACGGAAGCTTTCAACATCGCCCCATCAATCATTGCGTCAGGTTCCTGATCGGGCAGGAGGAGGAAAGTACCATTCGAACCATTCCAATTGCGCAAGTTTCGCTCAACCGGCATGAGATTCGGGCCGTCGAAGAAGTATTAAAAAGCGGCAACCTCAGGGCCGGACGTGTTACTGAAGAATTTGAAGCGGCGTTTGCCGCAAGCACAGGAGCCCGTCATGCAATTGCGGTAAGCTCCGGAACTGCGGCGCTTTATCTCTCCTGTTACGCGCTCCTGCGCCCCGGCGACGAGGCTATTGTGCCGGACTTTACTTTTGTTGCGACGGGCGCAATGGTGGCTGCGGCAGGAGCAAAGCCGGTCTTTGCTGACGTCAACCCCAAGACCTTCACTATCGACGTCGCCGAAGTCGAGCGCGTCATCACCGCCCGAACCCGGGCGATTGTACCGGTCCATCTGTACGGCCAACCTGCGGATATCGCGGGTCTCACGCGCCTTGCCCGCCGGCACAATCTGCGCATCATCTGGGATGCGGCACAGTCTCACGGGGCACATTCCCAGGGGCGGGATGTCGGATCATTCCAGGACGTAGTGTGTTATTCGTTCTATCCGACAAAAAATATGACCACGGGAGAGGGCGGGATGTTGACAACCTCGCACAATTCCCTCGCCAAACAGCTTCGGTTGCTCCGCTCCCACGGCGAAGCAAGCCGCTACCGTCACGTCCGGATCGGCTTTAACTTCCGTACCACGGATATCGCTTCCGCCATTGGGAACGTGCAACTAGCCAAGCTTCCTAAGGCGATCATCGCCCGCCAGCGAAACGCTCGGATTCTGACCCAGGGACTCAGCGGCATTCCGGGGCTGCAAACACCCGAACCGGCTCCTGACACGGGCCACGCTTTCAGCCTGTTTACGATTTGTATCGATGCCAAACACGCAGGAATGTCACGAGACGAGTTGGCCGCGGCGCTGAAGCAATGTGGCATCCAGTCGGCCGTCCATTATCCCCTGCCGCTGCATCGCCAGCCGGTGTTTCGCGGTTACGGACTCGACCGGGATTTCCCGATTTCCGCCCGCCTGGCGAGAAGCGTCCTTTCCCTACCGGTCCACCCCGGCGTGACAGCGGACGACTGCCACTACATCGTCCAATCAGTGCGTGAAATTCTGAGGGTTGGAAATGACTAGCACCGGCTGGACTTCTTTCTTGCCGAAGGCTTGACAGCGCTTTTGCCCTCATCCGCCCTGCGGCAAACCTCATCGTTAAAACGGTCAACCGCTTCCAGAAGAGGCGCGCCCCCGAATTGCCTGGCAGCGTGGATGATGGAGGCCATATCTTTGGGCAGGCAACGACCACGATAACCTCGCTCCGCGGTGACGATGGTGTGCGACCGGCCAACACGTTCGTCAGCAAGCCAGAGTTCCCGTAGCTCGTTGTAATCGACACCGAATCCATCGGCGATGTCGTAGAACTGGTTCACAAAAGCCACCTTGGTTGCAAGGAAAGCATTTTCCATATACTTGCAAAGTTCAGCGGTCTTCGCATTCGTAATGTAATAATGGGGCGTCGGCCCTAAAAACTGCTGGTACGCCTGGATCACCAGTTTGCAGGCAGACCTTTCCCCTCCAACAATGATGAAGCCGTGGCTCTCTATCCCCTTCAAAGGATGCCAAGCTGTTTCTCCAACATACTCGGGGCTGAAGCAGATTGTTTTCCCCGTCTTGGCGGCAAGCCGATCCACCGTCCCGGGAGGGACCGTGGATTTAACGCACATGATCGGTTTAATCCATGAAACGACTTCTTCAATCGCCGACAGATTGCATTTCCCATCCGGTCCTTCCGGTGTGGGAACGGCAATAAATACGAGGTCACTCTTCTGGACGGCGGCACGCCGGCTCGGAGTGTTCATTCCCTTGACAAACTTGTCGTAAATCACCAGGTCAGGATTCCCAACATCGTACCGGAAAACCTGCGCTAAGGCCTTCCCAACTACTCCATAACCGACAATTCCCAACTTCATCGCCATCTTAATCTCTTCTCCGTACTGGCTTTTCAACGAACCCGAGCCATCCTACGACTTTCGCCCGAAACGCATTCCGCAAAAGACACTCACAGTCCGCACTGCGTTCCGCACCTTGCAAAGAACAAATATTGTGCTCCGGATGCCGCTGTGAATGCAACTTTACATCGATCGCGCCCTACTGTGCGATGTTTATCTGGCCTGATCCCGGCACAGATTCCTTTTGATCAATTCGGGAAATTTGGCAAACGTAGAAGAGATGAGGTGGTGCTACGGAAACTGTGAGCAGCTGATTTGAAATCAGATGTCTGTACAGTCAGGCCGGTCAGGCAATCCCCTGGAAAAGTTTGCCAAAACGCAAAGTGGGCGGCAGCCGCTTCTGGCCGTCGCCCACCTGCACTTCCTCCATTTTCCCTTACCGCATCATCCTTCTTACGGGCAGCTGAAGCCTGCAGGCGGTACGTACGGACTCGGCGTCCCCGGGTTCTCGTTTGCGTTCTCAATGTTCTCCGCGCATCCCGCCGCGTTCGCTGCGGCTCCCGCCGCATTGGCCGCCGCCGTCGCTGCATTGGACGCCGTCGTAGCGTTGTTTGCTGCCGTCGTCGCAGCGTTCGCCGCATCTTTCGCGTCATTTGACCGCGACATTCCCAGTCCCGCCAGTATTGCCGCCGCCGTTCCTGCGCCCACCGACATCACTCCCAGCGTCGTCGCCGTCGTGATGTGAGCATTCCCGTCTGGTGGGGCCGCAGGAGTTGGTGCAGGTGCCGCCGCCGCCATCGGCAGCGTCACTGTTTTGCCTTCCGCAATCTGCTCCGTCCGTCCTTGCCGTTCTACCTGCAACATTCCCTGCTTCGCAGTGACCACCAGCGATCCGTCCAGCATCGCCACTTCGCCCAGCGTCTTGTATCCTGCCGCGGGCTTTACCGTCACGTCCCCAGCCTTCACTTCGACTCCGCTGCTCGCTCCCGGGTGGTACATCGAAACATTCCCCCGGCTCAGCAGCACCGTCACTTGCTTCGCTTCCCGCAGAAACGAGGCTTCCGTCTGACCACCAAACACCATCCGGTTCCCTTCGTCCAAGGCCACGACCGCCACACCATCTCTCACCTGCAGATGGTCTCCGCTGAACACCGTCGTATTCGGGACTAATGCGGCCCCGCTCAACGTCGCGTTCCGGCTCCCGGCTATCGATCCCACTGCTGCCGAACCCGCCAGCATCGGCATCACTCCCATCGCGATCGCCGCTGCCAACGTCAGCCCGAGTTGCATCATTCTCTTGCCATTCAGCATATAACCCCCCTCTACAGGACCTGCGTGAAGCGATAATTCATTGGGGCTCCAGATACAGTAACCCCCACAAAACATTAAAAATGTATAATTCTTCCGGTCGTATGTCAAGCTTTAAATAGAACGTTATATAGCGTGTTAATTAAGAGTTCGCCAATGGGTCTGAGGAAGCAAAATAACAGACCTTGCGGGTCCTCCGCCAAAGATCAGGGGGATGCCTCTGGGGATTAAGGTCTACGTGAGACTTTGGCTGGCAACGTCAGCCCATCCTAAATCTGGCCTAACCCCAACCAAATCAATAAGAATCTTACCTTTCTTGAGCCCTCTGATGGCGTCATCGAACTCCGGATGGTTTCCTGCCAAAACAATCAGGTCACTAGCCCTAGAAAGTTCTGAACACGATTCCGTCATCAGGCGCGGGAGCAGCGGAAGTTCCTTGCGAATAAAGGTCTGGTTTGCTCCCAGCAAACGGTCAAGCCTGACCCGAGGATCATAAACCTTTACCCGTTTCCCGGCCGCGACCAGCCTCTTCACCAATTCACAGGCAGGACTTTCACGAAGGTCGTCAGTGTCAGATTTGAAAACCAACCCGAGAACCCCGATCCGTTGCCTTTTAGCAGAAAGGACCAGATCCACGGCCCTCTCCATGTGGCGGGAATTACTGCGCAGGATGTTCTGAATCACAGGAAGATGTAATCCGTTCTCACGGGCAAGCCATCCAAGGGCCCTGACGTCCTTCGGCAAACAAGGGCCGCCAAAAGCAAAGCCCGGCTTGAGATACAGAGGAGAAATATTGAGTTTGGTATCCTGGACAAAAATCCGCATCACTTCCCTGCTGTCAGCACCCAATCGGCGGCACAATGAGCCGATCTCATTCGCGAAAGAAACCTTGAGAGCATGGAAAGTATTGTCGGCATACTTCAAAATTTCCGCCGTTTTGAACGAAGTCACAAAAACAGGTGCATCGACAGCCTTCCAAAGTCGAAGGAGCCGGCGTACCGTCTGTGGGTCGCTTGTTCCCAGGACCGTCTTAGGCGGATTAAAGAAGTCTTCAACGGATGAGCCTTCCCGCAGGAATTCGGGATGAAAGCACACGCCGAAATCGACGCCTGCTTTCTTTCCACTCACCTTTTCCAGTGTGGGAATCACGAGTTTTTCAGTCGTTCCAGGCGGCACAGTGCTTCGGATTGCAACAACGTGAAACTTCTTTTTTGCACCGCGCAGAAAGCGGCCTATGCCTCCGAGGGCTGAAGCGACGTGGTCCAGATTGGCGCTGCCGTCGCTGTGCGAAGGCGTCCCCACGGCCACAAGGGAAAGATCAGCCCGGTCCAGCGCTTCGGCAGGATCGAGAGTTGCGTGCAGCCTTCCCTCCGCAACCATCCTCCCCACCAGTTTGTCTAACCCTTTCTCGAGAACCAGCGATTGGCCGGAGTTCAGCAACCGTACCTTTGCGTCAGAAACATCGACGCCATGGACCGTGTGCCCCATCTGGGCGAGACACGCCGCCGTTACGCAACCAACATACCCGAGGCCGAAAACTGCGATCTTCATAAGTGGGTCTTATTCTCCAGGAAGGCTGCGTGAAAACGGCCATTAAAGGCTGTGTGGCTATAACGAGTGACTATCATGGAGGACAAAGTTTAAAGTCAAAAAACGTCCCGGGGAGCGTCGCAGGGGGAACCTCCGTTGGAAAGACTCGTCCCGTTTCGAAAATATCGCGAGGACCCAATTACTTCCGCCGGGGTCAACCCGAAACGCTCATCAGCAGCGCCTGAATTCCTGATGCCACACCTTCCTTGCACCCGTAAACCGACGATCCGGCAACCAATACGTTGGCCCCGGCTTCAACCACCAGCGGCGCCGTCTCGATGTTAATACCGCCGTCCACCTCCACTTCGCACTCAATCCTCATTTCTTCAATCTTGCGGCGGACCTCACGAATCTTAGGGAGCGTCTCCGTGATAAATTCCTGCCCGCCAAACCCTGGATTGACGGTCATTACCAGGACCAGATCAAGATCCCCGATTACTTCTGAAAGAAGAGCGGCAGGTGTCGATGGGTTTATGGCCACTCCGGCCTTCTTGCCCAGCGCGTGGATCTGCTGGATGGCACGGTGAAGGTGCGGCGTGGCCTCCTGATGCACGATGATCGTGTCCGCCCCTGCCTCAGCAAAGGCTTCGATGAATTCTTCCGGCGGCTCGACCATCAGGTGCGTCTCCAGCTTCAGATGCGTGATGGGCCGCAGAGCAGCTACAACCTGCGTTCCGAAAGTAATATTCGGAACAAATCGTCCGTCCATTACGTCGATTTGAATGCGATCCACTCCAGCGGCCTGCACTTCCAGAACCTGCTCGCCGAGGCGCGTGAAATCCGCAGAGAGAATTGAAGGAGCAATCTTGATCAAGGAGTTTTCCTGTGACTGTGACTTTTTCGGAGGAGATTCGCTGCCGCCCTGTCCAGGTACCATGTCACGCTGCCTTCCGTCGGCCGAACACCCTGCGCCGGAAGGACCTTCGTGTCGCGCGGGCCTTCAAGCACCTGGCGCAGGATTTCCGCCTTCCCTGATCCGGAAACCAGAAACACAACCTCAGCCGCCGCGTTGAGAACGGGATAGGTCAACGTCAGCCGATGCATCTGGAGCTTTTCCACATAGTTTGGGCACACCAATCGGCTGTTCTCGGCGAGCGCGGATGAATACGGGAAAAGCGAGGCTGTATGGCCATCCGGTCCGAGTCCCAGAAACACAAGGTCAAAAGACGGCAGGCGTCCCTCACGGGGGGCAAGAACTGCAGCGATCTCCGCTGCGTATTCCGCGCTTACGCCCTCCCGATCCTCGTGTTCTGCCTTCATGCGGTGGAAGTTCTCAGCCGCGCCGGGTACGGGCCGCAGCAGACTCCCATGAATCATGCGGTAATTGCTTTGGAGATTCTCGGGCGACACACACCGCTCGTCAACCTGGAAAAGATGAACGCTCTCCCACGGGATTCGCTGGGAAAATTCCGGGCTCGCCAGGATTTCCAGAAATGTCTTCGGAGTTGAGCCGCCCGAAAGAGCGGCCGAAATTATTCTCCCCTGCTGGATGCGCTCCCGGGCAAGTTCGGTGAATCGCACGGCTGCTGCCCGGCTCAACACTTCCAAGTCAGGAAATATCTGGATCTTCGTCTCACTCATTTGAATGCCGCCTGCGGCATGAACAGCGCAAACCCTTGAACTCTACAGTTCAACCATGCGAGCAATCAGAGCCAGAGCCTCTTCGTAAACGCTGTCGCGCTCCGGGAATTTGAGTTCTTCATTGACAAGTTCCACGTCATCCATCACCACGAGCCGGGCGGTCCTTTCGAGCGGTGCACGCCCCGGCATCTGGGCGCTGGTACGTACAGCACCTTCCTCCGCAAATTCAGTGACCGAGAATATTGCCGGCGGCGAGGAACGTGTCTTCATTTGAATTTTGAACGAATTTGGCGCCTGTGTGTCTTCTCGTCGAACAGCCCATTCCACTCGAACTGGATTGTTTCCTTGCCGGAACTCAATTACGCGGCCTGGACTTGTGCTGGCAACCATGCGCCCTGACGGCTGCCAACCAAGACGGGTGGCCAGCCAGGCGCTGAGAAGCAGCGCATGGGCAATGCGGTTCGCAGGGTCGTTGGCTCCCACCTGCCACTCAAACGATACCTCTGCAATGTCTTGAAGGCAGGAACGAGCTTCTTCAGAATCGAAACTTTGGGCAATCAGTTCGCGGCAAGGGGTAAGCCGGGCCCAGTTGATATCGCTGAATGCCGTACCTTTCGCATCCCGGGACCGCCCAACCTGCCGGGCCAAAGTCGCCAGGTCCATCTCCGGTTCTTCAAAGCGTCCCGAATCCACGAGCACCCGATTCGTAATTCGGAGGACCTCGTCCAGAAAAGACGGAGGAGCAAACCGTCCTGCCCGCCACCAGAGATAAACAGGAAGTTCCGGGACGATCAACGGAAGGACCACGTTGTCCAATCCACTCACCGCTTCGCCGCGCGCTCGCACATAGATCTGTTCACAGCAAACCTGCCTTGCGCCCGAGGGAGGCAGATGGCACTGCGCCGATATCCACGCCGACAGACCTTCCGGCTGCTCCCTGGGTTCAGCAATCATCAGGATTGCGCGGCAGGGATTCTGGGCGATCACGTGGCTTATCAGGTTGAAGGTCTCGCGGCCCTCTTCTTCGTTCTCTACAAACGCAAGAAGGGTGAGGACGGAGGCCCTCACGACGGGATGCTCTGTCCCGGGATCGATCGCGGCAGATTTCCAAAGCTCAGACAACTCTTCTTCCAGCGTGGCGACATTGGCCGGCTGGAGTTCGCCTGCTGTCAGAGATTTGAACTTCTTAAATACAGGCAACGCTTCCTCCTGTTGATGAGACACCGGGCGAACCAAACTGGACCGGATCGACTGACTGATCGGAGACTAGAGCCGATGCCAGCGGTGGCCACCACGCTCAAGCAATCTGTCCGCGGCTTCCGGCCCCCAGCTCCCCGCCTGATAAAATTGCACGCCTTTGTCGCCTTCTTCCTGCCAGCGTTCGAGCAGCGGCGTAAACAACTGCCACGCAAGTTCCACTGCGTCCTCCCGGTTAAAGAGAGTCTGGTCGCCCAGCATGCTATCGAGCAACAGCGTCTCATAGGCGCTGGGCGGTTCGCCTCCGAACGACTCGGCGTAACGGAATTCCATCTTGACGGGACGGATTTCCATGATGGGCGCCGGGAACTTGGCGTTGAAATTGATGGATATGCCTTCGTTCGGTTGGATGCGCATGGTCAGCACGTTCTGCTCAACCGGGTTCTGGGTTTTCCTTCCGAAAACCATGTGCGGGACGCGCCGGAATTGGACCACAATTTCCGAAACCCGCTTGGCCAACCGTTTGCCGGAGCGGACATAAAAAGGCACGTCCGCCCATCGCCAGTTATCAATAAACAGCTTGAGAGCAGCAAATGTCTCCGTAGGCGATTTCGGAGAAACGTTGGGTTCCGCGCGGTAGGCTGGTACCTTCTCGCCTCTGATCCAGCCTTCACCATATTGGCCGCGCACCACAAAGTTGTCCAGGTGCTCCATATCAATGGGTCGGATGGACCTCATCACCTTGGCCTTTTCGTCACGAACTTCCACGGCATCGAACGACGCAGGCGCCTCCATCGCGACGAGACTCAGCACCGACATCACATGGTTCTGGATCATGTCGCGCAGCAACCCAGCCTCTTCGTAATAGCGGCCCCGGCCCTCGACGCCCAGATCTTCGGCGACAGTGATTTCAACATGGTCAATGTAGCGCCGGTTCCAGATGGGTTCAAAGATGCCATTGGCAAAACGGAACACCAAAAGGTTCTGGACAGTCTCCTTGCCCAGATAATGGTCAATGCGGTAAACCTGCTCTTCCTTAAAAACCGAGTTCACGGTGGTGGTCAGTTCGCGGGAGCTCTCGAGATCATGGCCGAAGGGCTTTTCAATCACTACGCGCGTCCAGCTTTTTCCCGGATCTTCCGGCGCCGCCAGCCCCGCGGAGCCAAGATGGCCGATGATCACGGGAAATGCGCTAGGAGGAGTTGCAAGGTAATAGAGCCGGTTCCCTCCGGTCCCTCTTTCCTGGTCCAACTTGTTGAGCAGGGCGCCAAGCTGCGTATACGCTTTGCTGTCGCCAAAATCGTCGGTCAAATAATAGAGCGATTCCGTAAAGCTCTTGAGCGAGGCATCATCCACAGAAGACGGCTGCTCGGAAAATTTCCGGACGGCATCCGCCATGGTCTCACGGAATTTTTCGTTGTCGTAGGGCGTCTTCGCGCAACCGATCACGGAAAAGCCCTGGGGCAGCAGACGCTCGCGATAGAGATAATAGAGCGCGGGAATCAGTTTTCGTTGTGTCAGGTCACCGGAAGCGCCGAAGATCACCATCGAGCAGGGGGCTGGTGTCCTCCGGATGCGCATTCCTTCGCGTAAGGGATTTGCGGCGACCGATATATCCGCCATAATGACCTTCGTCCTTTCCGGACCTGGCTGCAAGGGTCCATCAAGCTTGCCGCAAGGTTGTCCCTGCTGCCGTCATGCAGAGTGAGCCGAATTCCCGGCAAGTCCGTCACAATCGGCCCTTGATCTTTCCGACCGGTCGAGCCAGACAGTGCATTGCTGAATTTCTTAGTTGTGACCGTCTCGCAGAATTATCCCGCTAGCGGCTTGCGGCCAGGGAACTTTTCTTTTTCTCTTCAATGCTCGCCAGGAGTTTCTGGTAGTCGTTCGCAAAGGCCTTGACGCCTTCGTCCTCAAGCTGCTGCGTCACGGCGCGCAGGTTGATGCCCAGGCCCGGCAGTTGCGCGACAATGTTGCGGGCCTCATCGAGGCCCTGCTCAATGGTGTCCGCCTCAGGCTTGCCGTGGTCGAGGTAGGCATCAATGGTCTGGGTCGGCATGGTGTTGACGGTATCGCGGCCAATCAGGCCTTGAACGTAGAGGGTGTCGCTGTAGTTGGGATTCTTGGTGCTGGTGGAACCCCAGAGCGGCCGCTGAACGCGCGCGCCTTTCTTCGCCAGCGCCTCAAAGCGGGGCGTCAGGAAGATTTCCTTGTATTTCTGGTAAATCAGCTTGGTATTAGCCACCGCAACTGTGCCGGTAAGCCCTTCAATCTTCTTGCGCTCTTCGGGAGTCTTGGCATTCGCCAGCTTTGCTTCCAACTGTTTGTCTACAAGCGTATCGACCCGGCTCACAAACACGCTGGCGACAGATGCTGCGCGGTCAACAGGCTTGCCTTCCGCGACTCTCCGCTCAAGCGCCTTCAGGTAGGTGTTGGCGATTTCTTCGTACCGCTCCACCGCGAAGATCAGCGTGACGTTGATGTTGATCCCTTCGGCGAGCGCCTGTTCAATGGCAGGCAGACCTTCTTTGGTCCCGGGAATCTTGATCATCAGGTTCGGCCTGTTGACGGCGGCAAACAGGTGCCGGGCTTCCTCAAGGCTTCGCTGGGTGTCGTGCGCAAGCAATGGAGAGACTTCCAGACTCACGTAGCCGTCGCGCCCGCCGGTTCGCTCAAAACGCCTCGGAACTCGTCCGTTGCCTTCTGGATGTCTTCAATGGCCAGCTTCTCGAAAATCTTCGGGGCATCGAGCCCCTCCGCCACGTACTGGCGGATGCTCTGGTCATAATCATCGCTACCGGCGATGGCCTTCTCAAAGATGCTGGGGTTTGAAGTAACGCCCAGCAAGCCGTCTTCGTCAATTCGCTTCCTCAGCGCACCGGACAGGATTTCCTTGCGGCGAATGTAATCGTGCCAGACACTCTGCCCGTATCTTTCCAATTCTTTTAACGCATTTCCGCTCATCAATTACCTCCTCTTCGCAATTCCCTCCGGCAAGCCGCGCACCAATAACTCATCCGATGCGCCAGGCTCGCTCAAATTCATACCGCCCCTCATGCAGGGTAAACAAGCACGTTCAGCATCCCCATCCGCGCCGCAAGCGACAGCAGAAACACAAAACGGAGCGGTTTCCGAACCGCCCCCGAAGAAAAAGGATCACCGCCCCATCAGTTCGTGGGCCCGGCGAACAATATTGTCCGCCGTAAAACCAAACTTTTCCGCCAGCACCTTGTAAGGCGCCGATGCCCCAAAGCGCGTCATCCCAATCGCCGCGCCTTTGTTGCCGATGTATCGCTCCCAGCCAAACGGGTAGGCTGCCTCGATGGCCAGGCGCGCGGCGGTCTCAGGTGGCAGGACCTTGTCCCGGTAATCCTGTGTTTGCTTCTCAAACAGGTCCCATGAAGGCATACTCACGACCCGCGCTGCCACGCCTTCGGCGGTCAACTTCTCGTAAGCATCAAGCGTCACGGAAACTTCCGATCCGGATGCGATCAGGATCACGTCGGGTCGCTGGCCTTTTGCATCCGCAAGGATATATGCGCCCTCCGCCAAACCTTCGGCAGACGCGTACTTTTCACGGTCAATGACAGGAAGTTTTTGCCGCGTCAGAACAAGCGCGACAGGGCCATCCTTTCTTTCAATGGCCACTCGCCAAGCCACGGCAGTCTCATTCGCATCTGCCGGGCGGATCAGCGAAAGATTCGGGATCGTCCGCAGCGATGCAAGCTGCTCGATGGGCTGGTGCGTGGGCCCGTCTTCGCCAAGGAAGATGCTGTCGTGTGTGAAAACGTAGATGGGACGGATTCCCATCATCGCCGCAAGCCGGATTGTCGGCCGCATGTAATCCGAAAAGATCATAAACGTAGCGCCGTAAGGGATCAATCCGCTGACAGCCATTCCGTTCAGTGCCGATCCCATCGCATGCTCGCGCACTCCAAAATGGAAGTTGCGGCCGCCGTAGTTCCCTTTTTCAAAATCTGTTTCTTTCTTAATAAGCGTATTGGTCGAAGGCGCAAGGTCGGCCGAACCCCCAAGCAGCGTCGGCAGCACGGGTGAAATCGCACTCAGCACGGCGCCGGAAGCCTGCCGCGTCGCCAGTGGGCCATCGGAGGGCTTGAATACAGGAAACCTCGATGTCCAACCCTCGGGCAGTTCGCCACGCACAAAGCGGTCCCACTCCGCGGCAAGCTCGGGGAAGGCCTGGCGATAAGCGTTTAGGCGTTCCTGCCACTCGGTCTCGGCTTTCTCGCCTCGCTCAATGGAATTGCGGAAATGTGCAAGCACCTCATCCGGAATGTAAAACTTCGGCTCCAAAGGAATCCCCAGGTTTTCCTTTGTCAGCTTTACCTCTTCTTCGCCGAGAGGAGCGCCGTGGGCGCCTGCGGTGTCATGTTTGTTGGGGCTGCCGTCGGCAATGTGCGTCCGCACCATGATGATCGATGGCCGATCAGTTTCAGCCTCCGCAGCCTTCAAGGCTTTGTCGATGGCTTCCAGGTCGTTCCCGTCTTCAATCTGTTGTACAAACCATCCATAAGCTTCAAAGCGCTTTGCGCGGCTTTCCGTAAAAGCCAGCGTCGTGGCGCCTTCGATTGAGATATGGTTGTCGTCGTACAGATAAACCAGATTGCTCAGGCCCAGATGGCCCGCCAGTGACGCGGCTTCTGACCCCACGCCTTCCATCAGGTCTCCGTCGCTGACGATGGCGCAAACCTTGTAATTCACCAGCTCATGCCCAGGCTGGTTGAAGTGCGCAGCCAGGTATTTTTCAGCGATCGCCATTCCGACGCCGTTTCCGAGCCCCTGGCCCAGGGGGCCTGTGGTGGTTTCAATTCCCTCTTCGGGCCGGTATTCAGGATGGCCCGGTGTCCTGCTTCCCCACTGGCGGAATTGCTTGAGTTCGTCAAACGGCATGTCGTATCCGGTCAAATGGAGCAGGCTGTAAAGCAGCATGCAGCCGTGGCCCGCGGAAAGGATAAAGCGGTCGCGGTTGGGCCAGCGAGGTTTGAGAGGATCGTAACGCAGGTGCCGAGTCCAGAGCACATAGGCCATTGGCGCGGCACCCATGGGCATTCCAGGGTGGCCGGAATCTGCCTTCTGGACTGCATCCATCACCAGGCCACGAATCGTATTGATGCAAAGTCTATCAAGCTCCGCCCCGCTCAGGATGTCATTAGAAGTTTGAGCTGCTGTCTTTCCGTCCAAGGCAATTCGCTCCTGTTCTGGATTTGCGCACCAATGAATCGAAGCCCCTGGCGAGCGACGTACGCAATTCGCTCAACCCAACATACATATCATTTAGATGCATGAGGGAGCCGGATGTAACGCCCAAGGGGTGTATTATATTCCTTTTAAGACTTGAAATTAACACCGAACCTGCGGCATGGGTCCGCACATGCCTAAAAAAACACACCAATTCGCAGCACTGGAATGAAGGAGATGACAATGGTCAAACGACATCTTGGAGTTGTAGGAATGGGAGTGATGGGCAAGAACCTTGCTCTGAATGCGGAGAGCAAAGGCTTCTCCGCCGCCGGATTTGATATCGATCCGGAAAAGGTCAAGAAGGTTGCGGAAGCGGTGGCCGGCAAGGAAATCACAGTCACAAATTCGCTTAAGGACTTTGTGGCGGTCCTCGAAAAACCGCGCCGCATTCTGCTGATGGTCCCGGCCGGCAAGGCCGTTGACGCCATCGTGAATGACCTGAAACCCTACCTGGAAAAGGACGACATCGTCATCGACGGCGGGAACTCCTTCTTCAAGGACACCGAGCGCCGAGTGCAGGAGCTGGAGCAGTCCGGCCTGCGGTTCTTTGGAATGGGCGTGAGCGGAGGCGAAGAAGGCGCGTTGCACGGTCCCTCGCTGATGCCGGGCGGACATGAAGAATCCTACAGGCACCTTGAGCCCTTGCTCACCAAGATGGCCGCTCAGACCAAGGCGGGCCCCTGCTGCACATACCTCGGGCCGCGCGGCGCCGGCCACTACGTCAAGATGGTCCACAACGGAATTGAGTACGGAATTCTGCAGCTCATCTGCGAGACGTACGACATCTTCAAGAACGTGGCGCGGCTGACAACCCCGGAAATTCACGACATCTTTGCCGAGTGGAACGCTTCTGAACTCAACTCCTACCTGCTCGAAATCACCACGCTGGTTCTGGGCAAGAAAGACGACGAAACCGGCAAACCGCTGGTTGATCTGATCGTGGACGAAGCCCAGCAAAAAGGTACCGGAAAATGGACGGCGCAGAATGCTATGGACCTGGGCGTCGCCGTGCCAACCCTCTCTTACGCAGTGGAAGCGCGCATCCTTTCCGGGCAGAAGAAGGAGCGTGTGGCAGCCGCCGATATCCTGAGCGGCCCCAAAGAAGTCTTTTCAGGCGACCTCACGGCTTTCATCAACAATCTGCGCGAGGCATACCGGGTTGCCGTAGCGGTCTGCTATGCGCAGGGTTTTGAGCAGCTTCGGGTGGCCTCGAATGAATATCAATACAACCTGAACTTCGCAGAGATTGCACGCATCTGGAAGGGCGGTTGCATTATCCGCGCCAAGATGCTTGATCACATTCAGCAGTCGTTCGCCATGGATTCGGCCCTGCCGAATCTGATGCTGGCCCCGACGTTCAGTGCAAACATCAACAAGTATTCGACCGCCCTGCGCGAGGTAGTGAAAGCCTCGATCCATGTCGGCACGCCCTGCGTGGCATTTTCCACGTCGCTCGGCTATATCGACAGCTACCGGCAGGAACGCCTTCCGGCCAACCTGCTGCAGGCCCTGCGCGATTGCTTCGGCGCGCACACGTATCACCGCATAGACAAAGAGGGCGTGTTCCATACCGAGTGGGCAAAGTAAGAGCCCTGAGCCCTTTCCTTGCCGGAACCGTCACGCGCGCGTCCCGGGAAACGCCTTCGTTCGGTCCACCTGCGGCGCTTTGGAGCACGCTTTGTGCGGCCAGACCACAATTGATTCTTGTTAGGTACATCAGGGAGGTCGATATGAAGCACAGAATTCTCAGACTCATTCTGCCGTTCGTCCTTGCTGTTGTTGCCCTGCCGGCCCTTGCCCAGGCAAAGCACGCGCTGACTTTTGATGACATGATGAAGGTCCACCGCATCTCGGATCCGCAGGTCTCGCCGGACGGACGGTGGGTTGCCTATGTCGTCTCCACGCCCGACCTCGACGCCAACACTATGGTCAGCCATATCTGGCGGGTTCCGCTCGCGGGAGGCGAACCGCAGCAACTCACGCGCGGCAACGCTTCCGACTGGCGCCCGCGATGGTCGCCCGACTCCAAGTCCATCGCGTTCGTTTCGTCGAGGAGCGGAGAATCGCAGGTCTGGATCATCCCCGCCGATGGCGGAGAAGCCCGCCAGTTGACCCGCATCGCAACGGAAGCCGACGGCGTCACATGGGCCGCCAACGCGGGCACGCTGCTTTTCACCTCTGACGTCTATCCCGATTGTCACGATGCGGCCTGCAACAAGCGGCGCCTGGATGCAGCGAAGTCCGACAAGGTCAAGGCGCGCGTCATCAACCATCTCTTCTTCCGACACTGGGATCACTGGCTCAATGGCAAAGTCACGCACCTGTTTTCAGTTTCGGCCGAAGGCGGCGAACCGCGCGACCTCACACCCGGCCCCTACGCATCGCCGACGTTTTTCCTGGGCGCGCCTGACGGTTACGCCATTTCGCCTGACGGCAAGGAAGTCTGCTACACGTCGAACCGCTCCCGACCGCTGAGTTCGGTCGCCTGGACCACCAACAACGATCTGTTTCTGGTAAGCTCTTCCGGCGGGCCTGCAAAAGATATTACCGCCGCCAATCCCGGGTCCGACGCCTCACCGCAGTTCTCTCCAAACGGCCGCTACATCGCCTACACTTCGCAGCCCACCAACGGCTACGAATCTTCCCTGTTCCGCCTTCGCGTCTATGACCTCCAAACCGGCCAGATCAAAGACCTCACCACCGGATTTGACCAGTGGGTGCTGAGCTTCGCCTGGGCGCCCGACTCTGACACCATCTATTTCACTGCGCCCGAAGGCATCGAGCAGCCCATCTTCAAAACTTCGGTCAGCCAGCCGCACGTCACAAAAGTTCTTGGCGGTTACGACGATGAGCTTTCGGTGGTTTCGGGCGGCCGGCTCGTTTTCACACATCAGAGCCTGACCCAGCCATCGGAAATCTACACGGCGTCAACGTCCGGCGGCGCTTTGACGCCACTGACGCATATGAATCGCGCCCTGATGGCCGGCATTGAGATGAATCCCGGTGAATCGGTCAAGACTCCCGGCGCGCAGGGTGCACAGATTGAAAGCATCCTGGTGAAGCCGCCCCACTTTGACCCCAACAAAAAATATCCCGGCCTGATGCTGATTCACGGTGGCCCGCAGGAGGCCTGGAACAATTCGTGGTTCTACCGCTGGAATGCGGAACTCTTTGCCTCTTTCGGCTACGTAGTCATGATGACAAACTTTCACGGTTCCACCGGATACGGCCAGCCCTTCACGGCGTCAATTTCGGGTGACTGGGGCGGCGCTCCCTATGAAGATCTGATGAAGGCTACCGATTACCTCTCGAACCTTCCCTACGTTGACAAGGGCCGCATCGGAGCGGCTGGCGCCAGCTTTGGCGGTTACATGATCGACTGGATTGAAGGCCACACGGCTCGCTTCAAGGTTCTTGTCTCCCACGACGGCGTTTACGACCTGCGCTCGATGTACGGCGAGACGGAAGAACTCTGGTTCCCGGAATGGGAATTGAAAGGCGTGCCATGGAAGGATCCTGCGCTCTACGAAAAATGGTCGCCGTCGTATTACATCCAGAATGCTAAAACGCCCATGCTGATCTTTGAGGGCGCCAAGGATTTCCGCGTGCCTGAGGGCCAGGCGTTCCAACTCTTCACCTCGCTCCAGCGCATGGGCGTGCCCTCCAGGCTTGTCTATCTTGAGCAGGAGAGCCACCTGGTAATGAAGCCGGACGACAGCGGTTTCTGGTACAAGACCGTTCAGGACTGGCTGGCAAAGTATTTAACGTCCGGTTCCTCGTCGAACTGAAGCCAACTGCGCTTACGATGCCTGTAGCGCCAGTATTCATGCGGCTTTGAGCGCTGAACAAGGTTTGCGGAAGTCTCGCCCCGGCAGGTGAGAAGGGTTCCAGGTTTGTTCGCGATGAAACATGCTTGTGAACTCCTCATCAGGGTTGCGCTTTTTCTTCTGACTTTGTTTCTCTGGACGTTCATACTCAATCAACCGCTTTCAAGAGTCCAAAATCTTTCCATCATTGTCGGAGGACCCTTATTGGTCTTTCCGGTTGTTTGGATCGGGAGGAAGATGCTCGACAAGCAGCCGACCATGAGCCGTGCCGTTTGGATAACCACCTTTGTACATTTTGCTCTGGGATTTTTATTGGGGATTCCTATCATTCGCGCAGTAAGCACTCATCAAGATTGGTCCGGCTGGGCAATCCGCGTACCATCTGAAATCGCTTACGCGCTGGTCATTATTACCGGCACAGCCTGCTTACTGACAGTCTTAAACCTTGCCTTGAAAGGATTCGGTGCGCCCTTCTACATTGCGCTCAGTCGAAAATTGGCAGCAGACTGGCTTTATGCCTGGACGCGGAATCCTATGGTGCTTGCGGTTCTGGCCTTCTTCCTGTCATTGGGAATCTGGTTTCAGTCAGTTCTGTTTTTGCTCTGGGTACTCGTCGTGTTTACACCGGCATTGCTTGTCTTCGTAAAGGTGTATGAAGAACGCGAACTGGAGATTCGATTTGGGACTTCATATCTCGAGTACAAATCCAGAACACCAATGCTGTTCCCAAGAAGGCCAGTAGGTTAAATGACGTATCGCTGGCGGTTCAAGCCGGCGTGCTTTGCGTGACGCCGAAAGTTAAGAGGCCAATACCAAAGGGATTTTGGGGTGGGCGGCGTTGTCCCCTTCCAACTTTCGGCTTTCGCCTGTAAACTCTTCTTTCACACCACTCCGCGGAGGACGGACCTATGACCAAAGACGAAATCGTTCGCAAGCACAAGGAATATCTCTTCAATTGCGTCGCGACGTACTACAAGGACCCGCTGGTTCTCGACCACGGCAAGGGCCAGTATCTCTACGATGTGGATGGAAAACAGTATCTCGATTTTCTGGGCGGCATTGTGACCATCAGCGTGGGGCACGCCAATGAAAAGGTGACCTCGAAAATCAAGGCGCAGATCGACCGCCTGCAGCACGCCTCGACGTTGTTCCCTTCCGAACCCATCGTGGCGCTGGCCGAAAAGATGGCGCAGATTGCCCCCGGCAAACTGCAAAAGAGCTATTTCACCAACAGCGGTTCCGAAGCCAACGAAGTGGCCGTTCTGACGGCCCGCATGCACACGGGCAATTACGATGTCCTTGCGCTGCGCCACGGCTACAGCGGCCACACGCAACTGACAAAATCCCTCACGGGTCTCGGCACGTGGCGTAAGGCCGGCATCGTGCCCTTCGGCATCATTCACGCTCCCGGACCGTATTGCTACCGCTGCCCCTACGGCCTCACCTACCCAAGCTGCGACCTGCACTGCGCGAAGGACGTGGAAGAAGTGATCAAAACTTCCACCGGCGGCGCCGTGGCCGGATTGCTGGCGGAAACCATCCAGGGGCTTGGGGGTGTCGTCGTTCCGCCGCCCGGGTACTTCAAGATTGTTGCCAACATCGTGCGGAATTACGGCGGGCTCTTCATTTCCGACGAAGTCCAGGCCGGCTTCGGGCGCACGGGCAAGCGCTGGTTCGGCATCGAGCACTGGGAGGTCGAGCCGGACATCATGACCTGCGCCAAAGGCATGGCCAACGGAGTTCCCATCGGCTGCACGATCACCCGGCAGGAAATTGCCGACAGCTACAAGGGCCTGACCATTTCGACCTTTGGCGGAAATCCCGTCACCTGTGTGGCCGCCAAAGCCACCATCGACCTGATTGAAGAAGACAAGCTGATGGACAATGCCGAAACCGCCGGCAAGCGGTTCCGCCAAGGGCTGGAGGCGCTGAAGGAAAAACATGCCTCCATCGGCGACGTTCGCGGCATGGGATTGATGCAGGGCGTCGAGCTGGTGAAGGACCGCAAGACCAAAGAGCCCGCAGCAGACCTGGCCAACAAAGCGCTGGAACGCGCACGGGCCAACGGACTCGTAATCGGCAAGGGCGGCCTTTACGCCAACGTCCTGCGCATGTCGCCGCCGCTCAATATCCCCGTGGCTGATATCGACCAGGCCGTCGCCATTCTGGACAAGAGCCTGGAAGAAGCGGCAAAGGCATGACGACTGGAAAGGGACATGGCTTTTTGCAGTCTTCGTGTCAGGGCACGGATTTATCCGTGCCGCAACGAACCTACGAGAATGAAGGGAACAACGAATGAAGTACCGGCAACTGGGCAGGACGGGTTGGAAAGTTTCAGAGATCAGTTTTGGCGCGTGGGCTATCGGGTCGATGTGGGGCAGCGTGGATGAAAAGGAATCCATTGCGGCGCTGCACAAAGCGCTCGACATGGGAATCAACTTTTTCGATACGGCCGACGTTTACGGCGACGGCCGCAGCGAGCGCCTGCTCGGTCAGCTTCGCAAGGAGCGGAAAGAAACTTTTTACATCGCCACCAAGGCCGGCCAGCGCCTGCGGCCGCACACGGCAGAAGGTTACAACAAGGAAAACCTGACGCGCTTTGTGGAAGAGAGTCTGCGCAACCTGCAAATGGATTGTGTGGACATCCTGCAGCTCCACTGCCCGCCGAACCAGGTCTATTACCGCCCCGAAACCTTTGAGGCGCTCGACGAACTGGTAAAGGAAGGCAATATCCGCCACTACGCCGTCAGCGTCAAGACGGTGGAAGAAGGCCTGAAGGCGCTGGAGTTTCCCGGCATCCAGAGCGTTCAAATCATCTTC
>JAJYLL010000071.1 GCA_021787735.1 Acidobacteriota bacterium
TTGTACCCGAGCTTTTCTTCGATCATTTCAGGCGTCCACTTCTCCAGGCCGATGAATTCAACCGTGCCCTTTGAAGTCGCGACAATATCGGAAGGTGTCGCGATCAGAGGGACACCCAGCAGAAAGACCAAAAGGCAAAGAAACGTGGCACATTTTGTCATGGACCTTTCCTCCTGAGGACCAGAACCTATCGTGGGACTCTCATCCGCAACTTATAGTACTAAATAATTAGTAATGTCAAGTATTACAAGCGAGCCCGACCACAAAGTTCCCTCAAACCGCAACTGGGTAAAAGGTACAGATTCTTCTCGCTACGATGTGTGCCCTTAACCGCTAATGCTCCGGCCGCACTTTCACATAGTGTCGGCTGACGGCTGTTGGGATGGGGGTGCGGGCTGGCAGGAATTGCTTGACAACGAGTTGCCGCGCGGTTGTACTGTTTGCTGTCGTTATCATTCAAGCTTCTGTGCGGGAGGTGCACTCATGTTGCGAGGAAAGAGTCTTACCAGAAGTCATTCCGGCCGGAATTTTTTGGGGCCGGCTATTTACGTCTTTTTATTGGTTCTCATTCCCATCTGTAGTGCGGCGACGCCGGCTTTTGGCGCTGCCGGGAACAAGAAACCGCTGGCCGCCACGCCGCCCATGGGCTGGAACGACTGGGCACATTACCAGTGCGGCTACACGGCGCAAACGATTCTCGATAACGCCCACGCTCTGGTCTCAACGGGGCTTGCGGCGCTTGGCTATGACACGGTGACCATTGACGACTGCTGGATGCAGAAAGACCGCGACGCAAGCGGCAATCTGCAGGTGGACAAGGAACGATTTCCAAACGGCATGAAGCCGGTGGCGGATGAGATCCATAAACTGGGACTCAAATTCGGCATCTATGAAGACTCCGGTTCTGAAACCTGCGGGCAGTTTGCGGGCAGCGGCCTGCCGCAGGGCGGAGGCGATGCACATTTTCTGGAAGACGCACGGCTGTTCGCTTCCTGGGGCGTGGATTATTTGAAGCTGGACGGCTGCAACGTCTATGCGCCGCCCGGCGAAACCGAAGAGCAGTCTTATCACCTGGCCTATGCGTCGGAACACGAGGCGCTTGAAAAAGTGGGCCGCCCCATTGTCTTCTCGGAATCGGCCCCCGCGTATTTCCAGGGCACTCCCGAGTGGTACGACGTTCTGAGCTGGGTTGGAAAGTACGGCCAGTTGTGGCGTGAAGGTTCTGACATCGCCACCTATCACGCGCATCCGCTGCCGGAGCGTTTTCGCCGCATGTTTCCGCAGCGCACCCGCTACCAGAGCATGATGTGGAACTATTCTTACAACCTGCCGCTCGGCCGATTCCAGAAACCCGGCAACTGGAACGATCCGGACTTCATCATCGCCGGAGACATCGGCATGAGCGTGCCGGAAAGCCGCACCCAGATGACGCTATGGTCCATGATGTCCGCGCCGCTGATTCTGAGTTCGGAGGTTTCAAAACTCAGCCCGGAAGCGACTGCCATTGTCGGCAACAAGGATCTGATCGCAATTGACCAGGACCCGCTGGGCAAAATGGCCACGCTTGTTCGGCGAACTCCACAGATGGACGTTCTGTTCAAGCGGCTTTCAGGCGGCGATGATGCCGTGGCCGTGGCAAACCACAGTAAGACCTCGGTTAATGTTGATGTGACCCCGGCCGATCTGGGCTTTGCGTCTGATTCCGGGTGCAAGCTGGATGCAAAGAACCTGTGGAGCGGCAAGGAGCAATCCGGGGCATCGGCTCTCGAGGCGCAAGTCGCGTCACATGACGCCGCCATCTGGCGCATCCAGCCTTCCGCTGATTGCGGCAAGCCGTCGCGCACGGGCACCATCACGATGATCACCGCCGGCCGGCGCAACCGGGACTTTGAGAATTACGCGCGCTGCCTGGCTGCGTCCGGAAGCGTTGCAGAATGCACCGGCGCTGCCGCGGAAAAGTGGACGGTGACACCGGACGGCGCGCTGCAATCTTCCGGCGACCAGTGCCTGGCCGTCGTAGACGACAAGCCAACGATGCAGGCCTGCAAGCCTGTAAGCATCCAGCAATGGCGCTACACACTGAAAGGGAACCTCATCAACAACGGCACTCTGCAGTGCCTGACCGCTGCGGGGGTGGAGAGTAAACCCCAAAGCCTCCAGGTACGGGTCTGCGGCCACAATCTGGCAACGCAAATCTGGTCACTGCCAAACTGAGAACAGCGGAAATAAGCAGTCATGAAAGCTGCCTTACTGACGCGGCTTCGGGAGATCGAAATTGGCGACCTCCCGGAGCCGCAGCTGACAGATCCGCGCGACGTTCTGCTGCGCATTGACGCGGTAGGCGTGTGCGGCTCCGACGTGCACTATTACAAGACGGGTCGGATTGGTGCAGCCGTGGTGAAGTATCCCTTTGTGATGGGCCATGAGTGCGCGGGGACGGTGCAGCAGGTGGGATCGGAGGTACGCAGGCTCCAGTTGGGGCAGCGCGTGTCTATTGATCCGCTGGTGGCGTGCGGCCACTGCGATCAGTGCTGCGGTGGGCGGCCCAACACCTGCCGGAATCAGCTGTTCCTGGGCAATCCGGGTGAATTGTCGGGAGCGCTGGCGGAATACGTGGTGCTGCCGCAGGATTGCTGCTATCCCATCCCGGAATCCATGACGGCGGGGCAGGCCGCTGTGGTTGAGCCGCTTTCGATTGGCGTCCACGCGCAAAGGCTCGCGCAGATGGGGGCGAGCGCTACGATTGCCATTCTGGGATCGGGGCCCATCGGCCTCAGCGTACTGCTTGCGTGCCGTGCGGCGGGCGACTGCACGGCCTACATGACGGACCTGATTGATGATCGCCTCGCGATGGCCGCGCAACTGGGCGCCCGGTGGACCGGCAACCCACGCCAAGAAAATGTGGTGAAGGAGATTGGGGATGCTGAACCCGCAGGCATGGATATCGTGTTCGAATGCGCGGGCGAGCAGGAAACGCTCGATCAGGCTTTGGAATTGTTGAAGCCCGGCGGAACGCTGGTGATTGTGGGGATTCCCGAGGCAGATGACATCAGCTTCGGCGCCCACACCCTGCGACGGAAAGAGCTGACCATCAAAAACGTGCGGCGGCAGAACCATTGCATGGCGCCGGCTATCGACCTGGTTTCAAGCGGCAGGATCAATGTCGATCCGCTGATGACTCACCACTTTCCGCTGCGGGAGACCGCTGCGGCGTTCGATCTGGTTTCCGGCTATCGCGACGGCGTCATCAAGGCCATCATTCACGTTGCCGGGGAATGAGGTTTGCTATAGCGGCGGACTTATCCCGCCATCGGACCTGAACGTGTCGAGGTAAACTTGCCTGTGCAAGGGTCTGCAACCACCGCGCCGCAACCTTTCCAGTAAATTCGCCATCAGAGCATAACTCAAGCGCGCTTGTGAGAGTCTCATGACTGAATTGTGCAAACGCGTGTAAAATTCCTAGTCTGGGAGTCGGGGCAGAGAAAACGCGGCTTATTCGCCATCTTCCGCTGCACCGCACCCGGGCAGAAACAGTAGGGTTGATTGGAGGCTCGCAATTGAAGATGCGCAAATTGGTTCAGGGATTCATGGTGGTGGTACTCCTTGGCTCGACTGCGGTGGTGCTCCATGCCCAGGACTACCGCGTATTTGTCGAGGGCGGTGTCTCCACCCTTTTTGACAAGCGTTACTACACCGTTTACGGCGCGTCTTTCGGGTCCACTTACAGGACCGGAAACAGCTTTACCGTGGGAGGGGAAATTCCGCTACGCAAGGCCCTCAGTGTGGAAGGGTCGTACAGCAGGTTCCGCAACAACCTGGCCGTCACTAACTTCTATAATTCCACCACTCCCAATGATGTCATCGGATACGGTGTGCAGGGCCAAAGGGTCAGCGTGGACGCCCTGGCCCATTCAGCAAAGCCCGTCAAGGGCGTTCGGCCTTACCTTGTGGTCGGGCTTGACTACAACCGCTTTTCGCCCACCAGCGCTGGCGCGGCGCTGGCGCGGTCGCGGGGATTCAACGGCGTGCCAGGTACGGTGCTGCAGCCGGACAACATCTTCGGATGGAACTTCGGCGGCGGCCTGGAATACAGCCTGACTCACTTCCTTGCTATCAGGATTGATGCCCGCGACCACCGCTTTGCTTCGCCGACCTTCGGTCTTCCAACGTCGGCCAGTTCCGCTGTCACGGCCTATTTCCCCATCGGTGCGGGCGCCAACAATATCGTCTATTCCGCCGGATTCGTCATCCACTTCGGACGTTAATTCCGCCTTGATGTTCAAGGTGATTCCCCGACTTGTGCCCAGCCGCCTTGTAGCTCCGTGGGCTCTCACCACAGTCTGCGTCAGCTTGCCGCAAACATGCGCTACGCCGCGCTTTCGGAGTGGAAGGTGCGGGCGGCTTTTTCCAGTTCAGAGTCCATTTCCGCCGCCACAAGCAGAATATAGTTGGAGATGTAAATCCAGGTCATGAGAACGAAGAAAGTGCCAACAGCCCCATAAGCACCCGCCCTGCTGAAGTGGTGCAGGAAGGAGTTAAACCCGATGGTGGCCGGCATCCAGGTCACCGCAACAAACAGGCTGCCCGGAGTCACCCAACGCCACGGGCGCTTGCTGTTGGGCAGAACGTAATTCGCAAAGTTCACCGCAAAATTCAGCAACGCCAGCGGGATCACCCATCGCGACACGTGCCACAGGATCACGAAAGCGGCTCCAGGGCCGGAGTGCGTTCCCAGCCAGCGGCCCACCAGGCCGCCAAAAGCGAGCAGCCCGAACGCCGCCAGGAAGGTAAGGGCAAAGACCAGCATCACGACGCAGGCCAGCAGCCGCCTTTTCCAGAAGCTGCGCGTTTCCCGCGCGCCGTAGGCCTTGTTCAGGCCGTCCATCAGGCTGATGACGGCGCGGGTGGCAATCCAAATGGAGCTTATAAGGCCGAAGCTGAGCAGGCCACCCCACTCCTGCGTCAGGTGGGTAACGGTCCTGAAAACGTAAGGCTGAACGGGGTCGGGAAAATACTGCGTGATCCAAGTCAACACATGCGGCCAGGCGCCGGTGAACGGGAGGTAGCCCATAATGGCCGCCAGTACAATGAAAAAGGGGAACAACGCAACCAGGAAGAAGTAGGACATTTGCGCCGCCAGGTCTTCGCAGCAGTCGCACAACACGGACTTCCACACGCGCCGCAGCCACACTCCCAGCGGCAGCTTGCACTCCAGCCCGAAGAGCCGCGTCCATCTGAACCCAAGCTCTGTTTCAGGTTTGCTCGTGAGTTTCGCGGAGCCAGGCAAACTCTACTTCCCCTCCAGCTCATTAAATCTCTGCAGGGCTCTCAAATCAGCCTTCATCTTCCTTTGCGACCGCTGGAACCAGCTTCGTCACCTACATCTGCCCCCATTATACCCGCAGAGCGACTGGCCAGAACCCTGTTCCGCACTGACGGGGAGAGCCTTCAGGACCGCTTCGCGTGCAAGAATGCCTGTGCCAGGCTTTTGGAGCATTCCCCTCAGCCCCCAAGACCGGGCAAAATGCGGTCGAGTAACCGGGCAAGATCCTCTGAGCCGCGCATTCCTGCGGCCAGCACCTCACCGTGGCGAAGCGGCTGCCGGGCCAGTCCCGCAGCGCGGTTGCTGATGAGCGCAATCGCCAGAACGTGCATGTTCAACTGCCGAGACGCAATCACTTCGGGAACTGTTGACATTCCGACGGCGTCCGCTCCCAATCGCTTGAGCGCGCGAATCTCCGCGGGGGTTTCATATTGCGGCCCCGGCATGGCTGCATAAACGCCCTCAAAACATTTCAGAGCGAGAGAACCTGCGGCCTTCATCGCGGCACGGCGCAACCGGGTATCGTAAGCCTGACTCATATCAACAAACTGCTCACCCCAGCGCTTGTCGTGCGGCCCAGCCAGCGGGCTCGATCCGATGAAATTGAGGTGATCGGAAAAGACCATCAGTCTACCCACATCCGCAGCCGGCGCAATGCCGCCAGCGGCACAGGTGAGGATCACTGTCTGGACGCCCGCAAGGCCCAGAACGCGCACGGGAAACACGACTTCAGCAGGAGCGTAACCTTCGTAGAGATGGACGCGCCCTGCAAGCATCGCCACGGGCAGATCCTTCCATCGGCCCAGGTGCAACCTGCCGGCGTGGCCTTCAACCGCGGTCCGGGGAAAGTGCGGGATGCGGGAATAGGGAATCGAGACAGGATCACTGAGGTGTGAAACCAGTGCGCCCAGACCCGATCCCAGAACGATGCCAACTCGCGGGAACTGCGGCAAACGTTCCTTCAGGTAACACGCCGCGCGCAATGCCTGTGAGTATCCGTGCTGTTCGTGTCGAGCGGGCATGGCATGCCTCAGTGGATGAACAGGCCGACGATGGCCGCGGAAAGGTAGTTTGCCAGAGTTCCGCCAAGCAAAGCCCAGAAACCCAGCTTCGCAAGGTCCTGCCTGCGACTGGGAACAAGCGCGCCAATGCCGCCGATCTGGATTCCAATGGAGGCAAAGTTGGCAAATCCGCAGAGCGCGTAGGTGGCAATGGTGAACGAGCGGGCGGCGATGTGTCCTTTGAGCGGGCCCAGCATCGAGAAGGCGACAAACTCGTTTAAAACGATTTTTGCGGCCAGCAGATTTCCCACGGCCATGGCGTCATGCCACGGCACGCCGAGCAGCCAGGCCACCGGGGCCAGCAGGTAGCCAAATACGGTGTGCAGATTCGTATGCGCAAAACCTAGTGCTCCGTCGGCAAGCCCGATGAGCGCGATAAATGCAATCAGCATCGCACCAACGTTGAGGGCCATCAGGAGGCCGTCTGTAACACCATGCGAAACGGCGTCCAGGACGTTGACGAACTTCTTCTCGATCACCATCCTGACCTCGCCGGCGGTCTGTGGCTGGGCAGTCTCGGGCATCAGCATCTTCGAGATCAGCATGGTTCCCGGCGCCGTCATCACCACCGCGGTCAGCAAGTCGCGCGCGTGCGCGCCAAACAGGATGTATGCTCCCAGCACAGACCCCGCGATGTGCGCCATTCCGGCCGTCATTACGGTCATCAGTTCCGACTGGGTCAGAGATTCGAGGTAGGGACGTATGACAAGTGGCGCCTCCGTCTGCCCCATGACGATGCTGGCGGCGACTTCCAGCGACTCGGCGCCGCTGGTTCCCATCAGCCGGAACATGGCTTTCGCCACAAGCGAGACTAGTGCCGGCAGAACCCGCAAGTAATAAAGGAGAGAAAAAAACGCGGCGACGTAGATGATCAAAGGCAGCGCCTGGAAAGCGAAGACCATACCCAGGCTGCCCTTAGGATCACCCAGCGGGCCGAAGACGAATTGGGAGCCTTCAAAGGAAAAATGCAGAAACCATACCACGCCGTTGGAAGCTTTGTTCAGGAGCCAGTAACCGGCTCCCGTCCTAAGCACAAAAAGTGCGATCAGAAATTGCAGCCCCAGGCCCCAGCCAACAATCCGCCAGCGGATGGCTTGGCGGCTGCGCGAAAGCGCGTAACAGGTTCCAAGAATGAGCAGAATGCCCAGCAGCGATGCGAGATGGTTCAGTGTTTTCTCCAGTACTCGAATTCTGGCGACGAAGCATGATAGCCCCGGCAAGAGGATACAGCAAGAGGTGCGGAAAATTGGGTGATGTCAAGCTGCTTGTGTAAAAAGGCGGAGGGTGCGATTTTTCCATTCGGACTTTTCGTTCATCCCGTTAAAGATGGCATAGATGATCCGATCGGCGCTGGCGACGGTGACAAAGCAGACCATGGGGCGGGTGCGGCGTCGCACCTCGACAAAGCAGCGCTCGATCACATTGGTCGTACGCAGCTTGCGCCACAGCCGCCGCGGGAAGCTGAAGAACGCCAGCAACTCCGGCAGGTCCCGCTCCAAGCGTTTCACCATCGCCGGATAGCTGCTTCGCCAGCGGGAGCGGAAGAACCGGAAGGCTGGCCCGTGCCGCCTGGCGGCTCTCGGCGCGATAGATCGCCTGGGCATTGGCTCTTGCCCGGTCGTAGTCACGCTTGCGGACGTGTTCCAGAATGTTCCGGATCTTGTGCACCCAGCAGCGCTGATGCGGCACCTGCGGATAGACGGTTTGCAAGGCAGCCGCCAGTCCCTCGCATTCGTCGGTGATAACCAGCCTCAGATTCCTCCCTTCCAGCCCACGCCGATACAGATCCATCAGCAGCCCTTCCCAGGCTGCCTGACTCTCCCCCCGGCTACGCAGAAAGCATACTATCGAAGCCAGGCCGGCCGCCTGAACTCCGAAGCGGAAGAGAACCAGCAAATAGCCCGCAACTTTGGCGACCCAAAGCCTCTCGCTGCCCCCAACCACTTTAATATTGGCCGGAACGCTCGCCACTATCACGTCATCGCCAGCAAGTACGAGAAGCAGGCCCAGAACGCCAGCCTTCTGGCAGCTCTTAACGCTCAGGCGGAGCGGGGCGAAGGCTGCTTCAGGTGCCATAGCCTGCATGGCCGCGGAGGAAAGATCGGCCCTGACCTGGCAATCGAAGGCACCCGTGGCCGGTCCACTGCCTGGCTGATCAGCCATTTCAGAGATCCGCAGGCCTACTCTCCAGCATCAGTGATGCCCGCTTTTGCCCACCTGACAAGCCGCCAACTCGAGGCGCTGGCTTCATTCCTGCAATCTCAGAAAGCAAAATAGCTGGACGACGGTTCGTGCCTGCGGCCCCAGGATGGTTTCATGCCCTGGGTTCGCCGTTCCCGGCACACAATAACCCCATTCAGCAAAGTCTAAGTTGTGCCCACCCTGCTAATTCTTTTTTCCAAAGTGGTAGAGGATGTCAAGCTTGAATTCCACCACCGAGAACCGACGCCCGGTTTCTACCGTAATGGGGTTGTGCACATCGCCAAAGTGGCCGGTCGACCATGCTACCATCGGAGCCAGCCCCACTCTTCGTAGTACTCGAAACTCATAGCCAGCCCCCGCCGTCCATGACCACCCGCTGCCGTTGTAACCTTCAGGGCGAGCGTTTTCATAATGCCCGACGCCGGCGCCGGCCCTGACGAAAATCGGGACTCTCGCGATGGGGAACAGGTCAGCTATACCCATCACGTTGCTTACGCTCTCGCCGACTGCGGGATTGTTGAGATCGAACGCCTGCAGAAGCCAGCCGTTAACCTCCGCCCCGATCCGGAGATGGCTGCCGAAACTGTACCCACCGAGAGCCCCCATGGCAAACGTTGTGTTGCGTTCTCCCGGTGACTGGTCCGACGACAGTTTGAGTTGTCCCGCGCCGAATTCGGCCCCCATCCACCATGACCCCGCGGCCTGCACGGGCTGTTGAGCCAGTGCCGGGACGGCAAAGGCGCCGATCCAAAGTAGTGAAGCTAGAATTTTCCTGCCGTGCCGCATTGCACCTCCTCCGCCCTTTTTATGAATTCGTAAAAGGGTTGTGCGCCGAAGGATAGATGACGCCAAGGGGAGCCGATTATGAATGCCGCCTCTTGATGCCGGCTCGTGTAACGCAGGCGGCCGTGCTGATATGTCATCGCATTCTAAGGTTGTGCCAATTCCGCCTCTGTGATGCGGGTCACCCGCTGCTGTGATAGAATGCCGCCTCCTGAGTGTAAGAACTTATCTTGAACACGGCTGAACAGTCATGGGCCCGGCGTGAGCAGGTGGCATGGCCCGACCGCGACGAGTGCTCTTAAATCCCACCGTCGCACGACGAAAGGCCGGCTGCCCTGCTTGCCTTGTGTGGGGAGGTAAGCAGGACTCTGATTTGAAATACCAGCAGAAGGAGGAACCCATGGACAACTGGACGCGAAGAGGATTTCTCGGATCGCTTTCGGGCGCGGCAGCCGCAAGCGCGTTGGGCGCTCAGCCCGGGAACGGTATGCCGCTCCCTGAAACACGAACGGCGAATGCCAAAATCAAGATCACAGACCTGAAATGCGCCATCATCGGCCGCAACCCGACGGTTCGCATCGTCACGGACCAAGGCATTTCCGGCTACGGCCAGGCGGAGTCTGCCAAGCCGTATCTCAAGCCGATGGTGCTGTTTTACAAGCAGTACCTTCTGGGCGAAGACCCGACCGACGTGGCGCGAATCATGCTGAAGATCCGCCGGATGGGCGCCACCAAGCCCTGGGGCGCGGCGGTCAGCGCCATCGAGATCGCATTGTGGGACATCGCGGGGCAGGTGGCTGGACTGCCGGTTTATAAGTTGCTGGGCGGAAAGATTCGCGACCGCGTCCGCGCCTACGGAAACACCGAAAACAACCCGCCCAACATAACACCCCGCACCCCGCAGGATTACGCCGAGATGGTGGCGGGCGTGAAGGAGGCCAGGGAAGGCTACACTCTGATCAAGATGCCCGTCGGTTTTCATAATGCCGCAATGCTCAATGCCATCCATGATGCCTGGTACGGCGTGCATTGGAAGCCGCCGTTGGCAGATCCTTACATGGAGAACATGGGGATGCTGACGCAACCTGGCCTCGACCATGTCATCGCCTGTGTCGAAGCCGCGAAGAAGGCGCTGGGCAAAGACGTCGGGCTGGCTTGTGACTGCGGGCCGGGCTGGACGGTGAAGGATGCAATCCAGTTTGCCCGCGCCGTGGAACCCTATGACCTGGCATGGCTCGAAGACCTGATCACCGGCGACTACTCGCCATACCCGAACTGGCAGGCCTTCAAGCAGGTCACTGACATGACCTCAACCCGGATTCACACGGGAGAGGAGATCTACCTGCGGGAGAATTGCAAGGATCTTATCGAACACCAGGCGGTCGATGTGCTTGGCTGCGACGTGGAAGACGTGGGAGGAATGGCCGAATTCAAATGGATCGCGGAATACGCCGATCTCCACGGCATCCTGGTGGCCCCGCACGGCATCTTCGACGGATTGTTCGGTGTCGCTGCGCAGGTGCATATGGGGGCGGCCATGCCGCAAAACTACATCGCTTTCGAGTATGCGAAGGGCCAGCCGGAATGGTGGTATGACATTGTCGAGGGTTTGCCGGACCCGATCGTCAAGAATGGCTTTATCGAGGTTTGGGACAAGCCGGGCCTCGGCGTCAAGTTCAACGTCAAGGCAGCCAAAGCGCACCTGTCGGAAGAAGATCGCGACTTCTTCGACTAGCCCGCCGGCACCTTCAGCCGTGCAGAGCGGGTGGCCGTCCCGCCGGAACGAGACGGCCTGCTGGTTCCCAAAGAAAAGAGGCTACTTCACCACAGTAAGATTGACCGTGGTCGATGCGGTTATCTTGCCGGTCGAATCGGTGCCGGTAATCGTGAGTACGTAACTCTTGGTCGGAGTGTGAGCCCCTGTCGTCACGGTCAGCGTTGAATCTGCCGAAGTGGTTGAACCCAGCGTGACCGAACTGGGGCTGAAACTTCCGCTCGATTGAGGTGGCAATCCGCTCACGCTCAGGTTGACGGGTCCACTGAATCCGCCGTTAGCCGTCACGGTAACGGTGGTGCCTTGTGAACTCCCCTTCTTAACACTGAAGTCCAACCCAGAGAGTGAAATGCTCCCGCCCGTTGACGCCGCGCTGACGGTAACCGGAACGGTAACTGAATTGCTCAGGTTGCCATCGCTTCCTTGTATTACCAAATTATACGTACCGGCCGGTGTCGAAGCGGTTGTGCTTACCGTCATGGTTGATGAAACCGCACTCGCACCAGTGATATCGACGGGATTGGTGTTGAAGGTAACATTCATGCCCGTGGGGAGAGTGCTTAGCCCGCTCAGCGTGACGTTGCCGGTGTACCCACCTGACGGTGTTACGCTGATCGTGCTGGCACCATGGTCTCCCGCCGTCACTGAAAGGCTTGACGGAGAGGCTGAAAGCGAGAAGCTTGGCGTGGTTGAGCCGGCCAGTCCGGAAACGCCGCGGACGGTCCCGATGCCGGTGGCATAGTCCCAGTCGCTGCCCGCCGGATAGCTGCCCGCTGAGCCCGATGTCACGTCGTAGAAGTACTCTGTGTACGAAGCTTTCCCGCCGCTGGAGGCCGCATCATAGCTCTTGTAAAGAGTGTCTTGAACGCTGGAGGTGTTGCCCCCGCTATCCCAACCGCCGTTGAAGGCCCCGGCCAGATTGAAGATGCCGGCCAGCGAAGGCGCCGAAACGCTGGTCCCGCCAAAAACCATCCAGCCGCTGTAGCCCTGACAGGAAGTGCTGTCATAGACCGAGACGCCAGTGTAGGGGTCCGCGTCAAAAGAAATGTCCGGCGTTCCTCTGTACCCGTTAAGAAGATCGGCGAGGGTTTGAATGCCGCTCTGGTAGATTGGGGCATACACGTACTTGCTTGGTCCGCCGCCGGCGCTGCTCCAGGCGCTCTCAGCGGTAAATTTTCCGCTGGCATCGCGATTGACCGATGTTCCTCCCGCCGAAATCACATTGGCCGATACCGAGGGCCAGATAACTTTGCCGCCGGTGTCACCGCTGGAGGCAAAATAGGTGACTCCTGTGGTAGAAAAATCCGAATCATAGGTCGATTCGCCAGAGAATTCGCTGCTGCCCCAGCTCATTGAAACCTGGCCACCTCCGGCCGGCGCGACCAGATTACTGGCCACACTCACGGCGTTAAGCAGGTCGCTGTTATTGTTTGACGCAGCTTCAACCAGAATGATCTGGGCATCAGGCGCCATGGCATGTGCCCATTCAATGTCGAGGGCTGCTTCCTGCGCCCAACCGCAGTTGGAACGGGGCTTTGAGCCGGTAGCATAAACCACCCTAAAGTGTGGGTCGTCGCTCTTGGTGCAATCAGCGGTGGGCAACCCGAATTGAGTCGAGAAAACGTTGAAGTCATTGCAGGCCGTCGGGTAATCATAAGCATCCACAATGGCAATGACCTTTGAGCCGCCGCTCGGGCTATTGTAGCTGGAGCCGCTGGGCGGATTTATCGGGCAGCCGGAAATCAGCCCTGCCCACGTGTCGTAAACACACGCCAGCGAGCTTGGTATGGGCGCTCTTGCCGATGTTCTCTGGGAGCTCCACGTTTGATTGGGGAACAACCACCTTGCCATGCTGTGCACGGGCACCCTGTCCGAACGCAGCCACCGCCGCCATGCTGAAGGCAGCAAAACAGATCAAAAACAATCTCAACATTCTCATGTGAATTCCTCCCGAACCTTGGCAAATGCGCAGATTCTCGCACGATTCACCCTGCAATACAATCCAGTATTCACTCCAGGTCGTCTCATGCAAAAACCTTACTCGGGCTCTAAATACGGCCTTCAATCGCTATTCACAGGAGCCCCAAAACTGGGAATGTGACATTTATCACCCTTTAGCCGCCACCTCGCGCCACGTCATTCTGAGCCCGTTCGCCCTCCATTTACGAACGGCCCTGAGAGAGGTCGAATGGTGCTCAGGACAAACCCCGCGAAGAACGTCCCTATTCAAACGCTGTGATCCTTCATTCCGCTCAGGACGACTGTGACGGACGGCCAGCGCAGGCAGACTCGTCTTCTACCGTCTGCGAACCCGCGCCGATACGTGCTATTGCCTCAGCACGCCGCAGCGCTTATATTGTTTCGATGTTCAGGTTGCGGCAATCCCTTTCCTGATGGCGGGTACGTCTTCAGAGACGTGAATTCGCTCCGGGAACCGCACACGCATTCTGAATCGGGCCGGCACTTTTAGCGCCGGTCATTTTACCAGGCAATAGCGGCACACGATCTTCTTGCAGGCCCGCTATTGTTAAAGCTTTTATTCCAGGCAATCCGGGAGATCCGCTGGTGCCCCAGACCAATCCTGCCGTAACGCCTCAGTTGCGCCGCAATTCGCTGGGCCTTCCGGAGCTGGTGTTCCAGGGCATCACGCACATTGCCCCGGCGGGCAGCATTGTCTTCACCTTCCCGATCATCGCGCGCCAGGCGGGGCCGGACATGCCGATCTCGTTGCTGTTGTCGACGGTCTTATGCTTCTTTATCGGGAACACGGTGGCGCAGTTCTCCACCTACATGCCGTCGAGCGGCGGCTACTATTCTTTTGTCACGCGCGGGATGGGCAGCCGCAGCGGCTTCATCGCCACCTGGAACTATCTGCTCTATGACCTCCTTGGACCGGCCGGAGCGCTCGGATTTCTTGGCTACATGCTTTCCGACATTCTGCAGTCCGAGCTTGGCCTGAACGTCCCGTGGTGGCTCATCGCTGCGGCGTCATTTGCCCTCATCTGGGCGCTCACTTTTTACGGCGTCCGGCTCTCGATGCGCACCACCGCGTTATTGGGTAGCCTGGAAGTATTGATCATGCTGGCGCTGGCAATCACCTTTCTTGTCCATCCGGGGCCCGGTTCCAGTTATGCCGCGCCGCTCAGGCTTTCTTCGTCGCCGCATCATTTCCAGGGCATTCTGGGCGGCATGGTCTTCTCGATCCTTGCGCTCAGCGGGTTTGAGGCGCCAGCGCCGCTCGCGCAGGAAAGCCGCCAGCCGGACAAGTTGATTGGCCTGGCGGTTAACTTCTCGCTGCTGGCTACGGGAATCTTCTACGTCTTCACCTCGTATGCCAGCGCCATCGGCTGGGGCACCGGTGACATGGCGGCCTTCGCCTCCAACGCGAATCCCTATTACGCCCTGGGCCGCGCGCTGTGGGGAGCAGGCTGGTGGCTGGTTGTTCTGGCCCTTGTCAACAGCGCTATCGGGACGGGCATGGCCTGCACCAACGCCGCCTCCCGCGTGATGTACACGATGGGTCAGGCAGGCACCCTGCCCGCCCGTTTTGGCAGCGTCCATCCCGTTCACCGAACGCCTGCCTTCGCAATCGGCTTTATCCAGTTGCTCGGATTTGTTTCGGTCCTGATTGTCGGCCTGCTGTTCCGGCCTGCCGACATCTTCGCCTTTCTCGGCACCATCGCCACTCTTGGCGTCATCATTCTTTATTCCATGGCGAACGTAGCCCTGACGTCCTACATCCGCCGCGAGCATCCGGATGACTTCCGCATCTGGCGGCACGTGCTGATTCCCTGGATCGGGACGCTGGCTCTGCTGCCCGTGCTGGTCATCACCGTCTATCCGGCGCCCGCCTGGCCCGACGACATCACGCCGTTCCTGTTTGTCGTGGCGCTCATCTTCGGATTTGGTTACATGCAATGGCGTGAGTCGCGCCATCCCGGCGTGCTCCGCCGAGGAGCCACCATGCTGGTCGGACACCGCACCGGCGCCAGCGGCGAGGTGGACTGGGACGCATCCGCCGCAGAATGACCTGAGCCTCGCCCCTCGCGGCAGGGCGACCGAGCGATGGCTTTCCACTATCAGTCGAGTCCTCAGTTTGCGTTGAGGTTCGGCCGGGTGTATCTTTCAGCAGGGCCGAAGCCGCGCAATGAAAACCTTGGACACAGTGGAAGTGGTCATTCCTGTTTGCAGAAGCGCGGTCCGAGCGAGCGCAGGCTTCTTCCTTCAGAAGGCATATCATTCATGGGCAAAACAGTTTCAAAACCTGTTAGGCCAGCACTCATGAAAGGGGATAAATAATGAACCGAAGAGAACTTATCCTGGCCGGCATGGCGCTCGGAGTGACGCCCGCCATCGGTGCCGGCCAAACAGAAGCCTCTGCCGGGCAGGAGAACCCTGTGCCGCAGCCTGCTCCCGGATCGCCACCCACTATTCTGCTGAACGATTACCTGCCGCGTTCCCTTTATCGGATCCCGATAACGAACATCAACAAAGCGAAATACCCGGTGATCGATGCCCATTGTCACGGGCATGGACCCTTAAGCGTTGACGAGATGGTGAAGATGATGGACACGGTGGGCGTGGAAAAGACGGTGATTTTCACGGGCGCCTCCACGGTCGACCGCTTCGCAGAGGTCAGCCGCGAATACGCCAAATACCCGGACCGCTTCGACATGTGGTGCATGTTTGACCTGGACGATTTCGGCAAGCCCGAATTTGAAAAGAAATCGATCAAATCCCTGGAAGACTGCCGCCGTGCGGGTGCCCGAGGCGTCGGCGAACTCCACGACAAGGGCAGGGGCTTCGTCTGGCAATTTGCTTCCAGACGGCCTCGCCGCACCGGACGCCCGCGGCCCGCCTATGCGCCCCTCAACGGCGGACCGACGTATACGCGTAATCCCTCGCCGCCCAATCCCAACGCCCCCAATGGACCTCACGCCGACGATCCGCGCCTGGACGTGCTTTGGAACCGTGCCGGCCAACTGGGCATGCCGATCAACATTCACGTTTCCGACCCGATCTGGTCCTACCAGAAGATGGACTACACCAACGACGGACTGATGAACGGCTGGAGCTGGCGAATCATTCTCGAGCCCGGAATGTACGATCACGACCAGCTCGTGAACAGCCTGGACAGAACGGTGCAGAAGCATCCCAAGACCATCTTCATTGCCTGCCATCTTTGCAATCTCGATTACGACCTGACGCGCCTGGGTGAGATGTTTGACCGAAGTCCCAACCTCTACGCCGACATTGCGGCGCGCTTTGCGGAGACGGCCACCATTCCCCGCTTCACCCGCCAGTTCCTGATGAAATATCCCGACCGCGTTGCGTACGGGACGGACGTGACCTACAACGAGCCCTTCTTCAGAGTCACATTTCGGATTCTGGAAACCGAGGATGAACACTTCTACGAGCGCGGGCTGGTCGAGACCGCGAATTTCAACTTCAATTACCACTGGACGCTGAACGCCTTTGGCCTGCCGGACAACGTGCTGAAGAATATCTATCACGACAACGCCTTGAACATTTTCAAGAAAGCACAGGAGAACGTCGCCTGACGAAGGCAGGTTCTCCAAAAGCAAGCAGCGCGAACGTCCGGTTTTGGAGTTCGCGGCCCTTCCCCGGCGCTTTGCAGGTGCGCTTGGTTTGAGCAGAAAACGGTGCTAGGCTTGGGGGAAGGAGGGACCTATGCGCCGGATACCTATCGTTCTATTGTCACTGGCCATTGCCTGCTTTGCCGCAGGCACAAACGCCCTGGCCCAGCGGGGCGGCGGGTTTCACGGCGGCGGTGGCTTCCACGGCGGTGGGGGCGGGTTCCACGGCGGTGGAGGATTCCACGGTGGTGGTGGTGGTGGGTTCAGCGGTGGCGGATCACACGGCGGTTTCGGAGGCCATGGTGGGTGGTCAGGCGGATACGGTGGCGGTTCACACGGCGGCTATGGCGGCCACGGCGGATGGTCAGGCGGATACGGTGGCGGATCACACGGCGGCTATGGCGGCCATGGCGGATGGTCAGGCGGTTACGGTGGCGGTTCACATGGCGGTTATGGCGGCCATGGCGGATGGTCAGGCGGTTACGGTGGCGGTTCACATGGCGGTTATGGCGGCCATGGCGGATGGTCAGGCGGTTACGGTGGCAACGGCTACTACGGCGGCGGTTATCACCATGGCTACGGCGGTTGGGGGTACGGCGGATGGGGACACGGATGGCATGGCGGAGACTGGGATGACTGGGGCTGGAGCTTTGGGTTCGGCTTGGGCTATTGGCCCTGGAGCTACGGGTACGGACCCGATTGGGGATATGGCTATTACTCGGGGTATGGATATCCTTACTACCCGTACTATTCGTACTATCCCGGCTACCCGGCCTATGGTTGCTATCCGTACGGCCCCTACAATTGCTACAGCTATGGTTATGGCGCGGCTTACGATCCGCCGGACCCGGCTCCGTCTGCCTATGCGTATTCCCGAGGCAGCGCTCAGCCGGCAACGCAAGCTCTGGATGCGGACGGACAGTGGCACCGCTTCGGCCAGCAGCAGACAGCCGCAGCGTCGGTGGTGCGCCAGGCTTCGGCCCGGCCCGTGGCGCAGCCGCAGTCAAACGACCCTGCAAACCGTTACATCGCTCCCGTAACCGACGGCCAGCAGCAGACAGCCGCGGCGCCGGCGGTGCGCCAGGCTTCGGCCCGGCCCGTAGCGCGTCCGCAGTCAAAGAACCCTGCGAATCGTTACATCACTCCCGTAGCGGATGGACAGTGGCACAGGTTCAGCCCCGCTCCGGTGGAGCGCGTCGCGTCGCATCCGGCGACGCCAAGCTCGCAATCGGGCGGCGGTGCCAGCGTCTATAGCGCCTCGCTCGCCGACGGCCGCTAGTGAAGGGTTTTCGTAGCGCGGCCCTTTACGGATTGCGGTTCATGCCGTATCCGCACCGGCAGCCTTCAAACAATCCAAGCCCTCGCCAAGGTAAAAGGGTGGGCGTTCGCGGCGGCATCGCCCCTCAAACTAAAGCCCTCTCCGAGGGGAGAGCCACGGACAATGCCCTCTTGTCCGTGGGCTTTTTCCTTTACGAAGAACCCACGGTCAGAAAATCGCTGACAGTGGCAACCCGCTAATGTTCATGAAGGTTCGAACACGCACAGGTATCGCCTCTTGACGGGCCCGGAAGCTGCGGGACACCTTCCTTCAAGGTCATGCGTCAAACGAAGTCCCACCGCGGTCGCGGCTCGGATCAACATGCCCCTTTCGTGAGCGACTGAGTTAGACGCGAAAATCTTGCCGTGTCGCCTAATGACTCGGCGGAACTCACCAAGAACGCCGTCTGGTTCTTTCACATAGGCGAACAGTCCCAACGCAATTACGTGATCAATGGAATTACAGGAAAAAGGGAGATTGAAGGCATCAGCAACGAGGAAGCGCACGTTTGTAGGCATCGGGCGATCTGACCTAGCGGATCGCACCATACCCGAGTCCTTGTCTGCAGCAATCAGAAGCTTGCTTAGCGCTGCCAGGTTCGCCGCATGGCGACCTTGCGGTCCGCACCCGATGTCAAGTACTGTCCCCGGCTCACGTATTAGAGCCCGCTCGATGAGGTCTGCTTGTCCTTCTCCTGCCAAGCCAAACCGATAGGCCCAACGTTCCCACGGACTCACCGGAATTTCCATCATGTTGTCCTTACGAAGTGACTATACTGGAAAGCACCCCATCGGCGGGTGGCGCACATGCTCTTTCTGTAGCCGCTAATCTCGACCGGCAACTGGCCCAGCAGCGAGTTCTTCCCACAAATGAGAACAACAGACGCAGACCGCAACGGCGGCGGTTTGCGCTACTCTCTCCTTTCCATTGCGATTAACACCCGCAGAGTCGAAGAACAGCCCTGCGCTACCTTTCTCGAAGGCTGCAACTTGCTTTTTCCCGGCTTGAGTGAAATTGAGCGCCGGGAAATGTCGCCTGGAGTGAATAAATAGAATGGCGTTTCAGGCCGTCCAGGCCGTAGCGCGGTCCAAGCCGTCAGTGCGTATGGAGAAAACGGCCACCGCAATCGGTGCGGCGGGCAGGGGCCGCGTATTTGCTACGCCAATGGTATACCACTTATGCAATTCAAAGGCAAGAACGATAATGGCGGCCGGCGGGTTATGAAGTGGAAAACATGGGGGGCGCATCGTCATTCTGAGCGCCGCGAAGAATCTTCGCATTTTGTCTTTTGGAGCAAATACAGAGATCCTCCGTTTCACTCAGGATGACCGTCATGGGCGGCGGGTGTTAATTTCAATCACCCAATCGCAATTCCCTCAACCAGCAATTCCTTTGACTGCCCCTCACCCGTCCCGCCAAGTCGGGACACCCTCTCCCTAAGGTAGAGGGCTTTGGATTGATGGGTGATGCCCGTCGGCGGGGACACCCTCTCCCCCTGGAGGGGGCCGGATTATCTGAGGGCCGCCGCGGCGGAGGGCACTCGGTTCCTTCAATCACTCAATCGCAATTCAGTCAATCACCAATTCCAAATGCGGAGATCCTTCGCTGCGCTCAGGATGACGGGGCGGGGCATGGGCATCGGCGGCGGGGGTTTGGTGGTAGAATGGGGTTAACTCTTCAATAAGGAAGGCAAACCATGCTGCGACGCATCCATTTAGGGCGTCTGGTGGTTGTCCTTGCCGTTCTGGCTGCTTTTGGCTTCCCCTTTTCGCAGCCTCTCAGGGCGCAATCTGATCTGACGCCTGAATATGAAGTCTCTCACGATGTTGTTCCTTTTGTTCCCACTCCCACGAACGTTGCTGAAAAAATGCTGGAACTGGCAAAGGTGACCCCCAACGATGTTGTTTACGATCTGGGTTCAGGTGACGGCCGGATCGTTATTCTGGCGGCGCAAAAGTTCGGTGCGCACGCTGTTGGCGTGGAACTCGACGGAAAGCGGTATGAGGAATCGTCTGCGCGGATCAAAGAGCTAGGGCTTGCCTCAAAGGCCAAAATCCTGCACGGCGACATGTTCAAGGCGGACATTCACTCGGCGACGGTGGTTACGCTCTACCTGCTGACCAGCGTGAATGCGGAAATCCGCCCGATGCTCGAGAAGCAGCTCCGGCCCGGCACGCGGGTGGTCTCGCATGATTTCAAAATGAGCGGCTGGAATGCCGAGCAGACCGAGGAGGTCACGGACGAACACGGTGCCGTGCACACGGTCTATCTCTATACCCGGCCGTAAGGCTTGGAAGTCCGCAAGGTGTAACGAGGCGGGACGCGCAAACAAACGTGGCACGGCCGTCCCGGCCGTGTTGATCGGCGAGACGCCCATGCCACGCTGAAATAAATCTGTGTAGCCGCAGGCCGCACGTGCAGGTGTCGCGCTGCCCAACTTGCGAGCGCGCGGCGCACAGTCTTGCGCTGAGCGCGTTGCTCTGCGTTTTTCTCTTTAACATCAAAATCCGCGGGGTTGCGGAACCGCTTTGCGTTAGTCGCATGCGGGGCGGGCAGAGTAGAGCTGCCCCGTATATTCAGGGGCAAGTGTGCCCGCCTTCGGCGCCCTATTAAGATTGCGTTCACCGCTCAGGGGCAGATTGCAGAAAAGCGAAATCCTCTGCCAACGGTGTTGACGGAGATCCGCGTGAACCCGGCGGATTGGAGCCTGGCCGCCAGCGCGGAAGGGTCAATGGGAACCAGCGTGTCGTAGATGTGGAGCAGGCGCATCCTCAGGCTATCCGTGCTGTCCACGCCGGCAAACACGCTGCCGGGGCGGATGACGCGGCAGACTTCTTCAAAAAGCTTGTTCTGGAGCTCAACGGATGGAACGTGGTGCAACATGGTGAAGGCAACGGCCCCTGAAAAAGTATTGTCCCTGAAAGGCAGGACGGCCCCGTCGCCGCGGATCACGCGCACGTTGGTGCCGCGCATCCGGTTTGCCAATGATTGCGCCAGTTGACGGTCAATTTCAACGGCGGTGAGCTGATTGAGCCGACGGCGAAGCCAGTCCGTGGTGAGGCCGGGGCCGGGACCCACTTCGAGCAAATTGTCTCCAAGATCAAGGCCGTCCACGACGGAGGGAAGGATCGTCTCTTCCAGCATCTTCTTCCAGCCGGAGGAGCGGCAAAGCCAGCGGTGAACTCGATTCATCGTCGCAATTCCTTCAGGGTCAGCTCAGGCCGGGAGAACTTTGCTTTGCGCGTCCGGCAAAGAAGCACTTGAGCGTCTTTCGGTCGCGCGGGCAACGGACTTTGCCGGCGTAAGGCGTCGGCCTCTCGCATGCTGGTGTTCTCTCGACGCCGGCGGATTTGCGGTCAGGCGGCGCAAATAAGCACCGGCGGCCGACCTTGCACCTGCCCAAACAGCTCCGCACTGATAATCCCTGTCCCGTCGCCCCGGTGCATTATACATCCGACGCTGCCACCGCGCCGCACAGGAGGATGACTTCAGCCGCTCTCCGCGTCAGACTGGTGTCTGCTCGCGCAGGGAAGGAAATTTGCCGTGTATTTCGCATTCCCTGTGTAGGTCTTTATAACTAGGCTAGCGATCGGTCCGTGAACGCCCCGGATGGGACGTATGGGATATTCATTTCCAAAAATTTGAATTTCTTAAGTAATTGAAAACTAAGGCGTTAGCATTTACTCTGGCCTGCGTAAGTCAATACTCTCGCAAATTGCGTTTCATATTTGCGCAGCGGGTAAGAATTACAATCGCGGGAAAATCAGAAAATCCGCAGCGTTGAAACCGCGTGCTGGATGACGTCCAGCATCGGCCCCGGGTAGACTCCAATCCAGACCAGCAGCACGGTGAGCCCTGCCAGGGCAAGATTGCCCGAGCGTGAAAGCGCTGGGAGCGCGGCCGGCACGGTTGTGACGACTTCGGCCGGGGTCTTATATATGGCCACGATGATGCGCAGGTAGTAGAACAGTCCCACGACACTGGTCACAACCAGCGTGAAGATCAGTCCGTAGAGCGACGCGGAGGTTCCGGCGGCGATCAGGAAGAACTTTCCGACAAAGCCGGCGGTCAGTGGAATGCCCGCGAGCGAGAGCAGCATCAGCGTAAACACTCCGGCCAGGATGGGCCGTCGCCAGAACAGGCCTTCGTAGTCGTCCATCGAGTCAGCATCGCGTTCGCCATTGGAAAGAACGCTGACCACACCAAACGTTCCAAGCGTGGTGACGAAGTAAGCAACCAGGTAAAACGTGACGGCTTCGGCCGCGCGGTCCCCGCCGGCGAGGAACGCCACCAGCATGTAACCCAGGTGCGCAATCGAAGAGTAAGCCAGGATGCGCTTGACGTTGTTCTGCAGCAGGGCCAGCAGGTTTCCGGCAATCATGGACGCGATCGCGATGATGCTGAAAACCAGGAATACCGAGTGCAGCCGGTAAGCGCCCGTCTCATAAAAGTACCTGAGCAACAACGCCACCATGCCGCCCTTGGATACAGTTGCGACAAACGCGGCCACGGGCGCGGGCGCGCCTTCATAAACGTCGGGCGTCCACATATGGAACGGCACGACGGCCAGCTTGAATCCGATTCCCGTGATCATCAGAGCCAAGCCCGGATAGATCAACGTCTTGTCGTAGGAGACTCCGCCAATCAGCATGCTCGCGATCTGGCCGAACTGCAGTGTGCCGAGCTGGGCGTAAATCAACGCCATGCCGAACAGCAGGAACGCGGCGGAAACAGCAGCCAGCACGAGATACTTGATTCCAGCCTCGAGCGGAAGCTTGCGGTTGCAGAGGTAGGCGTTCATGGCGTAGAGCGCAACGCTCAGCACTTCGAGCCCCAGGAAGAATGAGACGAAGTGGTTGCTGGCAACCATGACTGCAGAGCCCAGCGCCGCCGTGAGGATCAGGACATAAAGCTCTTCGCGATATGCCTGCTGTTTTTCCATGTACCCGTAGGCAAGGATGACGGTGACGAACGTAGCGGCGATGATCAGGCCCATGTAGAAGAGCGCATAACCGTCAATGACCAGCAGCGGCGTCACCTGAATCGGCGCGACCGTAGCCACTGTCCAGAGCGACACGAACGCCCCGGCCAGGCCGGCCAGGGTCAACCAGACGGCCAGCAAATGGCTCCGGCGGATACAGACTGCCACCATCACCACAACCGCTGCCACGGTCAGGATCAGCAGGGGAAGTACCGCAGTAAGATCAGTGCCGTTCAAGGTTCATCTCCGAATTCATTCCTGGAAGCCCGTTCTGGACATAAGACAACTGCCGCGTGCCCGGCGCCATGGTCATCACCGGCTGCGGTGCGGCGTATTGTTGCAGCTTGTGCATTGCCGGCTCAAAGGTTCTGAACAGCGGCTGCGGATAAAGGCCGATCCAAAGCAGGATCAGCATCATCGGAACCATCATGATCAGTTCGCGTATTCCAAGGTCAGGCAACGACCATTCATGGGCGTTGGGACCGTGGAACGCACGCTGAATAACCTTCAGCGCATAGAGAGTAGAGATCAGGATCCCGATGGTGGCCGCGATGGTGATGCCGAGGCTGACGTGGTATGCACCGAGCAACGTCAGAAACTCTCCGATGAAGTCCCCCAGTCCCGGCAGTCCGACTGATGAAAGGGCAAAGAACATGACGACGCCGCTCATGACTGGGACTGTGGCCCAAAGTCCGCGCAGCCGGTCCATCTCGCGCGTATGGGTGCGCTCCTGCAATCCGCCGACGAGCATGAAGAGTGCGCCTGTGCTGATGCCGTGCGCGATCATGACAATCAGCACGCCCTGCAGCGCAATCGCGTTCCAGGCAAAAATGCCGACCAGCGCGAATCCCAGGTGGCTGACGCTGGTGTAAGCAACCAGCCGCTTCAGGTCCGTCTGCCCAAAGGCAAGGACAGCGCCGTAGATAATTCCAATCACGCCCAGCAGCATAGCAATGGGAGCAAACTCGTGCGCCGCGCCGGGGAATAGCGGCACCACAAAGCGGAGCATTCCGTACGCTCCGGTCTTCAGCAGCAGACCGGCCAGGATGACGCTGCCCGCCGTAGGCGCTTCAGTGTGCGCGTCCGGAAGCCAGGTGTGGAACGGAAACATGGGCAGCTTGACCGCAAAGGCGACAAAGAAGCCCAGCATCAGCAGCATCGCCGTGTGCGGCGTCAACGCCGTGCCCAGCAGGTCGTTGTACTCAAAGGTGTAGATGCCCGTGGCGCTGTGATGGATGAAGTACAGCGTCAGGATGGCGATCAGCATCAGCAGGCCGCTGATTTGCGTAAAGATGAAAAACTTGACGGCGGCGTAGATGCGGCGCTCGTGTCCCCAGATGGCGAT
>JAJYLL010000179.1 GCA_021787735.1 Acidobacteriota bacterium
CGGAAGTCTCAGTACTAACATCGTGAATTCCTACTATGAGAAAGAATGTATGTGGCCTCTCCGTCACTGGACAATCAGCAGCCAGCCCCTCCCTGGTTCGACCGGGACACTATCGGCTGGGGAAAATGTCTTCGCTTCCTGGAAACCAGGAATCGGGGGGGCCGTCAGCCTTGCATTTCGTTGCGGCAGCCCTAGGGCTGCCCAGTCGATCTCCAGGGAGACGGAGACAGGATCTTTCGACCAACTGGCAAGCGAGATGAGGGCGCTGTCCTTTTTCTTATACACTGTGGCCAGCACATCTTTACAACTCGTCCTGACAGGACAGCTGGGGACCCAATAGCCAATCATCTCTGCTTCCTGAATCTTGAAACTACTCCAAAAATCCCAGATGTGACTAGGGTCGTAGTTGCCGAAACGTCGGGTAGCCATTCCGTAGATCATTCCGCGCCAAGGGTTACCTCCACCATTGAGCATGTCGCTAAACAGGCCAAAGGGTATGCCGGAAATTTCAACCAGCCAGTAATCGGGAGATTCATTGTAGTCATACCCCTCTCCGAACCACAGGCTGTCAATATAAGGGAAAAGCTCCATGTATTGGTTCGCGGGGCTGATCCTGAGGTCATGGAATGGGAACGCGTTGCCAGAGTGGAAATCAATCAAGCTGCCAGGACGATTGCGGTCGAGAACTTTCCGGGCCCGCATCATAACTGTGCGGTTGTAGCCAATTCCGTCCAGGTACAAGCCGTCGATCTCGGCCTTCCGGAGAAGGTACGCCAAGCCCTCCAGATAATAATTGTCCCATCGGGTAAGACCTGTGACTCCAGTGTCCAGGATTGCCTCGTCAACTTCCCCGTCTGGAAGCTGCTGATGCCAGCCTGGCGCATAATGCGAGACCAAGTGCTCGCGTAACCAGGATCCTCCACCACCCGGTCCATCCGCAAAAACCTCATCACCAAGGCTTCGCAGAGCCCACATTTCGGCTACACGGTTACTCAATTCGCGGACCGTATAGTAAATCTTGGCCTTCAGTCCCACCGCATGTACCTCGTTCACGTAGCTTGCCAATTTGTCCACGGTGAGAAAAGGATAGTTGATATAGGGATTGAGTTCGTTGCCCTGATGAATGTTAACAATGGTCGCTCCAGAGCGCAGCAGTTTTTCTACAGGCACAGCACCTGGATCAGGGTATCCCTGCTGGTAGTATCGCTGGCTCCAATGGTCCGAATTCAGAGGCTTCACAGGAGTTATCAGGAGTGCAAAATTGAATGCCAATTCTTCACCAGGCTCCATAATTCGCTTGCCGCTATAAGCACGGATCATCACCTGCTGATCTTCCTGTGTGACCGTGCAGCCGCCTTTCCCCTGGTTACCCCAAGCCTTTGGAATTCCCACCTGCTTGAGATCAAATAAATTCCATTCGTCCTGTGGTGCTTTCAGCCGGCATTGCAAGCCCGCTTCGGCGTTCCCGACCCACACCTGGTTATTGGCCCGGTCGATATCCCAGACCCATTTCCAGTCTTTCGGACAATAGCCCCCTTTGCGTCCCAGGCCCATCATGTACGTACCGATCTCTTTCCGCAAAGGAATCTCCAGGCAGATATCATCCACCGAGATTCTGTCGTGTGCCGTGAGCGTTGCGCGATAGTCGATGTAACCGTCAAACTCCATCCGGGATTGGCAAACAAGAGTGAGGTCGCCGTAGGTCATTTTTGTCTGACGGGTGGTCGCGCCTGCGCTCGAGCTGAGAATGTCCGTCGTGCCCACAGCCCAATGGATTTCTCCCTTGGGGGTTACAACCACCAAGGATGCCGGCCTGGCCAGGATTTCCTTTCCGTTACTCTGAATGCTTTCTGGAAAGCCATTAGCCGCAAATTGCACTTCGCGTCCGAGGCAACTCACCGTCCGGCCATGTACCTTCAGAGGAGTGTACGGATTGGTCACCTCGTCATCGACTGCAACGTTGGAGTCCAGCCATCTCAGACGCGATTGCCGCCAAAGATCGTTGTCTCCGGAATCTTCTACTACTTGCGGTGAGACGTTCAGGCATAAACGGATCGCAGTCTCCTCTGCGCCTTCAGGCCGGAGGATCAAGTTTCCTTGATAATTACCAGCCACGGCATCTTCAGGAATCTGCATTCCGAACCAAAGCGCACGTACCGTCCCTCTGGAGACCGCGAAAGACTTTGTGGTGGGGCGCCCAGCCCAGTCGATCCCAGCTAGATTGATACATCGCATGGAAGTGTGTGGAATCCTTGCTCCGCGGGCTGATTTCAAGTCTTCGTACTGCACGGAGAGATCTGGGATCGCCGCTCGACAGGCATAAATCCCTACCTGGAAAGCAAAAAATTCTCCTCGTTCAGCCACACCACGAAACTCCGTGGTTGGGCCTCTTTCAATCCAGCGGAGTGGTAGGTCTTCGGTCATTCGGATGGGAAACTGACGCTCTTCCGGGAAGGTCAGATAGGTTCGCGAGGAATATTGCGCCAGAAGATTGCGAATCTCTTCTTCCGTTGCAATGACTTCCATGGGGTCAAAACGATTAAAGTCGTTGCGAGCCTGGATTTCCAGGACGTCTGCTTGTGGCAGGCTTTTCCACGAGTTTTCACCGCGGGAGCGCGCGTCCAGTTGATTCCGTGCAAGCCATTCTGGTTCTGCAGCCTCTTTCGGAGAACGATACGTGATCGAATAGGCCCAGGGGACAGTATCCACTTTGTAAGGCAAGTAATATAGAAAGTAATTCCCGGGGACCGCTTCCGGCTGAAACACCAGATCACCGAATTCACGGTTGACAGAGATTTCTACAAGATTCGTGACAGTTTTGCCGCTCTTGGCATTGACAAGGATGATCGCTTTTTCCTGCGGCATCCGGTCCCTTCGGCGCCAAGGGATGTGCACCGTAACGGCATCGGCTCTCTTTGATACTCGCAGTTCGGCTCGAACGTCCCCCAGCTCGCGAGGCCAGCAGGAGCCTATTCCATAGAGAACTTTCTGAATCGCCCTGACACTGGCAGCAAGACTTGTTTCCGCTGCCCACGAAAGCGGGCACCACCCGGCCCCAGCTGTGCCTATAACACCCAAGGTCAGCTTCGCAAAGTCACGCCGGTTCAGAAGTATCTGCCAGCATTTTTCGGACTTCGAGCGCAATGTTTCGTCCGAAAGCTTTCCCTTTTTTGACATCCTACCTCCATTTGGCCTCAGAATCAGGTCACTGAAGTCACATATTGAAAAGTGGCACTCCAGGTGACAATCCGGTTACTTGAACAGGCCGGCTTCTTTAAGGCTCAGATAGGGCAAAGCGACCGTGGCAACGTAAAGTGGATTGTTCCGCGCACCAGTATCCGGATTAAACCATTCCCAGGCTTCAGCTAAGCCGTCGGCCCGCATGTTATCTTTCAGGAAGCGAACGTACGCCTGAGCCATCTGCACGGCAGCCTGGTGATCGACCCTGTCGACGGCCGCGATATACCAGCCTGTCGGCGTGCCCCAGTAGCCGCCGTTCTGATAAGTACCCAGTTTGACGATCGAACGCTGCCAGCCTCCGTGATTGGTCGAATCATTCGTCAGAATCTGCCGCACACAACCTTCCCGCACTACGGTCTTTTCCCGGAACGCACGCGCGAGCGCCCTGCTCACCCGGTCGGCCACGCGCCCTCCCACAGCCCCACTCCACACGGCAAAAGCGCTTCCCCACACATCCGGCTGGTTCCCAACGCCCGTGGCGGAATAGAGCCATCCATCCTCCTTGTTCCGCGTGGCGTGGAAGAACACTTTAGGAATGGAACTCCTGATGCGGTCGGCCTCGCGTTGATATTCACCTGCCTTCGCTTTTTCATCGGACGCTCGGAACAGTTCCGCCAATTCCCGGGCAGCGTTGTATTTCAGGACGGAGGGAAATAGCAGCTTGCCGGACTTGAACACAGTGTCGCAGAATCCCCAGTCCTTCGCGTTTTCGTGTCTAATGTCGCCTGCTGTTACCAGCCCGGTTGCGGGGTCGACAGGCGCGGCCCTGAAAACGTACTCGCAGAGATCTGCAAGCTTCATCTTTCCAACCGAAGTCTTCACCACAGAGTGGAAGAGGGCAAGACGATGCGTCATCGTCCAATATTCGTAAACCGCCTGCAAGAAGTAGAAACTATCGTCCAAGGGCGGATATTTCCCGAACGGATACCCACCCTGCTGGCTACCTGTGTCATAGCTTCCCGGGTAGAAGCTGGGCTTCCCGTTCAAGTCAATATGATCGGGAACCGTATACGCGGGCACCACAACTCCGGGCCGAACGTGCCAGGCTTGCGGCCCTTGAATGCCCGCCGACATCAGCCAAATCCAGCCTTCCAGCTCTTGCGGCGAAATCAGCTTTCCGCCAAGCATCATCACGGCATCGCGAACCCAGAACGCCGGGTAGCCCATGTTGCCGCCCGGAACATGAAGAGTGTAAGGCGTGGAGTTGCACCATTTACCGCGAGCCTCCCCAGGAGCCAGGCGCGCAGATTCAACAATGCGCCGCGCCTGCTCACGCAGGAACGCCGCGTCCGCAGCACTCAACACGGGTCGCGGTGCCTTGGCGGCCGCCAGCGGAACCGCCGCAATCAGCACGCCGGTTAGAAGCTGCACCAGTTTCGATTTCATGTCACCGCAGACTCCCTTATTGACCAAGCCGCCGATTCGCTGGCTAATCAATCACCAGCCAAGTCAAACCCAGGGCGGGCAAGGACAACGTAACTTCCGCCTCCGCCCTGCTGTTCAGGCGGTACTCGCGCGCTTCGCCTTCCTGCTCGCGAATCCTGACTGTCCCGGTTAGCCCGGTATAGTAAAGCGGCAAAGTCAGCGTTCGCGTCACCGGAACTTCCAGCGGGTTATA
>JAJYLL010000180.1 GCA_021787735.1 Acidobacteriota bacterium
TCCGGTCACCCACACCTACGTTGTTTTCCTCACCAACCGTGTTCATCCGAACGGCACGGGTGACGTGGTCGCGCTCCGGTCGATGATTGATACGGCCATCGCAGCCGCTCTGGGACCAGCTTCTGATCGCGAGATCCTGAACTCGCGCAGATCTCTGACCGGCTATTTCGAACTGATGCGGAGTTACCGCATCACAGGCCTGCGGAACGGCGACGTGCGCACAGGAATCGACGTTCTGGAAGAGGAAAATTTCGCGCCGCTTAAAGGCCTGCGCGTCGGTCTCATCACCAATGAGACGGGAGTGGACACCAATGGGCACCGGACTATCGATCTGTTGGACCACGCGCCCGGCGTCCAGCTCAAGGCCATCTTCAGCCCCGAGCACGGTCTCTGGGGCAAGGAGGATACGGAGGTCGCATCCACCAAGGATCCAGCGACCGGCCTTCCGGTTTACAGCCTGTATGGCAAGACCCGCCGGCCTACGGCCCAGATGCTCCAGGGCCTGGACGCACTGGTTTTTGATATTCAGGACGTTGGCGTACGCTTTTACACCTACATCACAACCATGGCCTACTCCATGGAAGAGGCTGCCAAGCATCACATTGCGTTCTATGTGCTGGATCGGCCCAATCCGATAGGCGCGTCGATCGTTCAGGGACCGATCCTCGATTCAGATTTACGATCGTTTGTCGGTTACTACCCGCTGCCTGTCCGCTATGGCATGACGATGGGGGAACTCGCCGAAATGTTCAACAGCGAGGAGCACCTGAACGCCAATCTGCACGTGATCAAAATGCAGGGATGGGAACGCAGCGACTGGTACGATGAGACGGGGCTTCAGTGGAGAAATCCGTCGCCCAACCTGCGCTCCCTGACAGAGACGATTCTTTATCCCGGAGTCGGAGTGATCGAGGGCGCCAACGTCAGCGTGGGCCGCGGGACCGACACGCCTTTCGAACTGGTAGGTGCGCCTTGGATCAACGGGAAGTGGCTGGCGGTTTATCTGAACTCCCGTGTTATCCAGGGAGTGCGCTTCCTGCCTGTGGACTTCACGCCCCGAAGCAGCAAATTCGCCGGCCAGGTGTGCCACGGCGTTCAGATCTATCTGGTGGACCGGCAGGCACTCAACGCACCGGAACTGGGCATCGAGCTTGCCTCGGCGCTCCACCAGCTTTTCCCAAAGGATTTTGAATTGGACAAGACGTTGCGTCTGATTGGATCGCAAACCGTGGTAAATGAGATCCGGGACAACGTCGATCCTGCTCGCATTCAATTTCTGTGGCAACAGCAGCTCGTGGATTTTCGGAAGATGCGCGCGAAATACTTGCTTTATCCTGCACCGTGAACGTCGTGCAGAACCTATTGAAGTTATTCGCGAATGTTGTGCGGTCCGTGCAATCCCTTTTGGCGCGACTACTATGTCTTGCCAAGGGGTATCTCTGCGGCCTTCATGGGGATACCATGGCGGCAGACGCGAGGGCTCTACTGACGGAGGCTCACTTTGCATATACCCGATCGGGCCTGGCTTTTTGGCGCTTCGAGAACAGCCGCTGTATAAGGTTGCAACCCAAAACGCAGCTATTATTCAAAAAGTACATAGATATCAAATTACCTGTAACAATATAGTGAAAAAAGTCTATTTTGAGTGACCGAAAGGCGACCTGATCACGCCGCGTACCTCTGCCATTGGTTGGTCCGATCCTCGTGGTACTTCTAACTTCCACATTCTTAAGGGGCTATGAGTTTCGTTTCGGCGTCATATGCAGACCGGAACTTTTGGAACGTAGATTGCTGGGAGCCTGGTAAGGGAGACTGCGGACGTTGGACTTCGCATTCTTCCAATGAAGGGAATGGTCAATGACAGAATTGTTTGAGCGGCTCTGGCAGGAAGAAGACGGGCAGGACCTCACCGAATACGCGCTGTTGCTGGTGTTAGTCTCTTTGACGGCAACGGCGGGGATGCATAGTTTTGCGGACTCGATCTCCCGATTGTTCCGTCACACCAGTTACGTCGTGTTGGAGCACCACGTGCCATATGAATAGCGCAGTTGGCGGTCGGGTGGAGACGCAATGACGGCACATGTGGGGGGTGTCGTTCCAGTCTCTACTGCCTTTATGAGCGATTTAAGCCTTCCGCTGTGCATCTGAGGGTTGGTGCAACCGGTTATCGCGGGCAGAACTGAAACACTGTAACTTCGTTACTCGCAAAACACCACGACCCTTCCCATGCTTCCTTCTAACTCTATACGCAAGGGTGGACATCGCGAAGATTTTGACTTGGGTGGTTCGTATTGACGGCACCCGAAACCGTGGTATCCTTTTTTCCGGCATTGAATCCGTCTGCATTGAACCTCAACAAAACATCATTGGGACGGGGGAGGGTGAATTGATAAAGAGCAAATACTCGATTGCTGTTGTAGCGGGCCTGGTTGTGCTGGTGGTTGCGGCACCATCTGCGTGGGCCAGAAAGAAACACAAAACTGTCAGTCCAGATGATCCCACCTACATGGTCTATCAACTTCTGAACGATTCATATGGGGGCAAGCTGACGGATTTCTACATGCTTGCCGGTGTTCATGCAGACCCACAAAGCCCTGGGAACCAGCTACAGCGCGTGATACGGGTGGACTACGACAAGGACCGCTTCTTTGGGCGTTTTCGGATTGACGTGCGTGAGGTTGGTAAAATGGACCCGGCGCAGCTGAAAACATATGATGCCAAGCAGGTTTACAACTTTGGGAATTCGGACGTCGCGAAGTTTGAGAAGCTCGATCCTGGTCCCCTTGGTGGCACTGGTGATCTTTATCTGAAACCCACAAGCGATGGCCCCCTGGCACCGGCTCCGATTACGGACGAGGTCCGCGAGGAATACGATACCCTTATTACCAGGTACATTCTGCCTGCGCTGAAAAAAAAGTAGAACCGGCTTGCTGTTGAACGGCGGGGGCGGTCCGCCGCAGCCCGACGGGCATCAGCGGGCTTGCTCCCAGATGCGATCAAACTCTTCTTCGTAGCGCGCTGACACCTCTGGGTTGCGGATCAGGATGGCGTTCTCGTAGTTGTAGCTATTGGCGCTGATCGTCCAATTGTAGCTTCCCGTTTCAACAAGTTCTCCATCGAAGACAGCGAACTTGTTGTGCATCAGCGAGCGTTCCCCTCGAAAACCCTCACTTAGCCGGACGGGAATTCCCACAGACCGGAGATAACCGACCTCCGAGTGCCGGTCAAGTGCCTGCCCCTCATCGGTGACGATTCTTATTTGAACGCCACGATGGCGGGCGGCCTGGATTGCCCCAGCGATCTCAGGTTGTGTCATGCTGTAGACGGCGATGTCCAGGGTGCGCCGGGTGTGGTTGATGGCAGCAATGATGCGGTCGGAAATTCTGTCCCGGTCAGAAAAATAGGGGCCCTGAATGGATGATGCGCCTGAGACTGCGACGGCAGGCGCGGCGGGTCTCACAGCGCTATTTTTCTGCCCGGCAATGAAGGAATAGCCGAAGGCCAGGGCACAGGCAAGGACCACGCCGAATACGGTTGAACGGTGGTATGGAAACCTCATAGGGCCCCCTTCGCGGATCTGTTTCGACTCTGTCCAACGGCCGGAACCGCTCCGGAATATTTTGCCATAAGCCGCGTTTTCTGCGGCGGACGGGTTGCCATGTCAGCGGAGGAATCAAAAACCTGTTGCGGCCCGGGGGCGTTCCTGAGACCCAGGAGCACTTCCCCGCATGGCTGAAACCAGTGGCCAGATCCGTGGATCTTCCATCCCCAGCCGCCACGCGGCAAAACCCTTCAGGTGAAACTGACCGACCAACTTCAATTTTTCCTCAACGCTCCTGGCATTTTCATACCATACATGGCGGACGATTCCGTTGGTCCGGTATTCGAACCATGGCGAGCGACGCTTCTCATCCCAATGTGGCTTAAGCGAGAGGCGCTCAATCAATGTCTGGGTTTGCGGGAAGGGCAGAGTGCGGGCCTGGAAGCCTTGGCCGTCGGCGGTCCATTCTCGGCCGTAGAGCGGGATTCCGAGCAGGAGTTTGTTCTGGGGGACACGCCTTCGGGCGTATTCAATCGCGTTTACGACCCAGTCGTACCCTGCAATGGGTCCGGGTCGGCCAAGACGACTGTAGTTGTCATAAGCCATCAGAGTCACGAAATCCGCCGCGTGGCCGAGCGCAGCATAATCGTAAGCCGCGGACCACTGGCCAGGCTGCGCACCTATAAAGCGTGGAACCACGGCGACGCTTAGCAGCCGCCCGTCATGGTGAAGCTCCTTGGCAGCCTCATGAACGAACCGGTTATAGAGATTGATGTCGTCAGGGTCGATGTTTTCAAAATCGAGCTGAAACCCCAGTAAGTTGTCTTGCCGTGAGATTTCAACCAGTTTCTTGATTACTTGCTTCTGCAGGGTCCGTTTGCGCAGCAGTCCTGACGCGACCTGCCGGCTGAAATCCTGATTATAAAGCAGGGCCATAACTGGCAGACCGGCCTGCCTGGCGGCTTCCAACACGGGGACTGGAATGCCTCCCTGAACGTTTCCATTCGGGTCAATCCAATAACACTGCGGTGCCAGGACCGTCATATCGGTGGCGTGCTCCAGAACCGAGTCCAGTCCGAAGGTGTCGCAGGCGGAGTAATACAGGGCCAACGGCCTTGCGGAGGCGAGGCGCTCGTGCATGTCCTTCAAGGTGGGTCCATCCTGCCTGGCTGACGTCTTGGGGGCGTCTTTAGTGCTCTCCGGTAATGCTTTGCCAACTCCGTCCGGCCTGCGAGGGCTGGTCAGATTTTGCACCGGCAGAAGCGCCAGAATCAGGGAAGCAATAGCAGGCAGGGTCCAGGTCAGGTGTCGCG
>JAJYLL010000072.1 GCA_021787735.1 Acidobacteriota bacterium
CCAAACAGGAGAGGGGATATTCTGGCGAATCATGTTCATGGCTGGGACGTTCCACCACACGATGCTGACCATGGGGCGAGAGGGGACCATCCCTCCAGAGGTGCGTAAAGGCCTGGACGCAGAGTCACTGATCCGCCGGCTGGTGGCGTTTACGGCCGCCGGCATGAGGGCCGAATTATGATTCGCGTGGAAAACCTGAGCAGAACCTTTGGAAAGCTCGAAGCTGTCCGCAACATTTCCTTTGAAGTGGGCGAAGGCGAAATTTTCGCTTTTCTGGGGCCGAACGGCGCGGGCAAGACCACAACTATCCGGATGCTGACCACGCTGCTGGCGCCAACCAGTGGAACCGTCACGCTGAACGGCCTCGATCCGGCCGTGCATCCCCACGAAGCGCGGAAGCACTTCGGCATCGTCTTCCAGGACCCGAGCCTCGATCAGGACCTGACGGCGCAGGAAAACATGGAATACCACGCGGTGCTTTATCACGTGCCGCGAGCGGTGCGTCGCCAGCGCATTGAAATGCTGTTGAAGCTGTTTGAACTGTGGGACCGGCGCAACGATCTGGTGAAAAAGTTTTCCGGAGGCATGCGGCGGCGTCTTGAAATTGCGCGCGGCCTGCTACACACGCCGAAAATCCTCTTTCTCGATGAACCAACGCTGGGCCTTGACCCGCAGAGCCGTAACCAGATGTGGACGCATATCCGGCGCATGAATGAAACCGAGCGGGTCACCGTGTTTCTGACCACGCATTACATGGAAGAGGCAGACCGCGTGGCGCAACGGATTGCAATCATCGATCACGGCAAGATCGTGGCCACCGGGACATCCGAGGAACTGAAGGCCCGCACGCAGACCAGCTCGCTCGAAGACGCATTCCTTGCATTGACCGGAACTTCGATCCGCGCCGAATCAGCCGACCCGGCGGCGCAGATGCGCACTTTCGCGCGGATGTGGAGGAGATGATGGGGGCGATTTATATTCTGTGGCTGCGCGAGCTGAAACGCTACACGCGTTCGCGGTCGCAGCTTGTCGCATCACTGGGGCAGCCGATTCTTTACCTGCTGGCGCTGGGGTTCGGACTGGGCCCCGTGTTTCGCAAGGCGGGCGAAGGGAGTTATATGCAATTCGTCTCGCCGGGAATCATTGCCATGGTAGTGCTGTTCGCTGCCATGTTTTCCGGCATCGCGTTGCTGTGGGATCGCCAGTTCGGTTTCCTGAAGGAGACGCTGGTTGCTCCGGTGCCTCGAGTATCAATCATGATCGGCCGCTCGCTAGGCGGGGCGACCGTGGCCATGCTGCAGGGCATACTGATGAGCGCAGCATGCCTGATTGCGGGTTTCCGGCCCGCGGGCCTTGTCTCCCTGCCGCTGGGACTGCTGTTCATGGTCCTCATTGCGACGTTGTTTGTAGCGATGGGCGTGGCGATGGGATCGGGCCTGCAGGACATGCAGGGCTTCCAGTTGATCATGAGCTTCCTGGTGATGCCGATCTTCTTCTTTTCAGGCGCACTGTTTCCGTTGGACGGCCTGCCGCGCGCGCTGGCGGCTGCGGCGGCGATCGATCCGCTCACTTACGGTGTGGATGGTATAAGGCACGCGCTGATCGGAGCAGGACATTTCAGCACAGTAACGGACCTGGTGGTGCTGGTGGCCGTTTCCGCCGCGCTGGTTTGCGTCGGCGCGTGGCGATTTTCAAAAATCGAGGTGTAGCGTGGAACCTGACAATGAACTGGTTGAACTCTGCCGCCGGAAAGAGGACGGAGCGTGGACGAAACTGGTCCAGCGCCATACACGCGACGTTTTCAGCTTGTGCGTCCGGGCCACCGGCTGCGCAGAAGAAGCCGAGGACCTGACACAGGAAATCTTCCTGAAGGTCTTCCGCGCCATCGAAGGCTTTGACAGCCGCCGGGCGAGTTTTTCCACATGGCTGCACCGTGTGGCCAGGAACCACGTAGTTGACTACTATCGCTGCTCGCGGAAGGACCGCGTAACGGTTTCAATCGAAGAAGAGCTTCCGCAGCTTGAACAAGGACCGGAACAAGACGGCGCTCCGCACGACCACGTGGAACGCAGCGAAAGGCAGGCAGTGCTGCGAAAGGCGCTGAATCTAATCTCCCCCGATTTGCGCCGGGCGGTGGTGTTGCGCGATCTTCGCGGTCTGGAATACACGGAAGTTTCAAGGGTCCTGGGAATCCCGTCGGGCACGGCGAAGTCACGGGTCCATCGCGGCCGCCTCGAATTGGGCCGCATCCTCGGCGCGCGGCAGAGCGAACTGGCGCAACAGGCTGCCGCACTTTTGAACTGAAGACGCCGAAGCCCCGCAAGAAAGTTCCCGCACCTCCTGCGAACCGCGGGGTCCCTTTGTGGGGAATGAAACCGGACTTTGTGCAAGAAAACACGCCCGCATGGACTGGAAAAGCACGTGCCATCTCGCGCCAAGGGCTGGAAACCCCGTGATATAATCAGACTTCATTGCACTCGCGGACTGAACAGGAAGAACGACAGATTGCCTGCGGACGGCTGCGGAGATAGGGGAACTGTTTATGGCATTAGACTTTTATGAGAAGGTCTGGCACAACGGAAAGTTCATCTCGTGGAATGAAGCCACTATCCATGTAGCCTCGCATGTAGTCAGCTACGGCTCCTGCCTGTTTGAGGGCATCCGCGCCTACGAAACTCCTAAGGGACCGGCCATCATGCGTCTGGCCGACCACGTTGACCGCCTGGCCAATTCCGCCAAGATCTACCGTACGGAGACCTCCTTCACACGCGAGCAGCTCCGCCAGGCCATGATCGAACTGGTCCGCGTGAACAGCGTCAAGTCCTGCTACATCCGCCCGCTGATCTTTCGCGGCTACGGCGGGCTGGGCGTGAATCCGCTGAACAACCCGGTGGAGATCTACCTGCTGGCATGGAAATGGGGCAAGTACCTGGGCGACGAGGCGCTTAAGCAGGGTGTGGACGTCTGCGTCAGTTCCTGGAACCGTATCGCGCCCAACACGCTGCCGGCCATGGCCAAGGCCGCGGCCAATTACATGAACGCGCAGCTCATCAAGATGGAGGCCATCACCAACGGTTACACGGAAGGCATCGCGCTCGATCACGCGGGCAACATCAGCGAGGGAAGCGGCGAAAACGTTTTTGTCGTGCGCAACGGAACGATATACACGCCTCCGCTCGGATCGTCCGTGCTGCCAGGCATTACCCGCGCTTCCATTATCCAGCTTGCCGGAGAAGCCGGAATTCCAGTAGTCGAGCAGGTGCTGGTGCGCGAAATCCTTTACGTCGCCGATGAAGTATTCTTTTCAGGCACTGCGGCGGAAGTCACTCCGGTGCGCTCGGTGGACCGCATTCCGGTGGGCAAGGGCCAGCCAGGCCCCGTCACGCAACAACTCCAGAAACGCTACCTCGACATCGTCGAAGGCCGCGCCGAAGACAAATTCGGCTGGCTGACCTACTGCAACTAGGCGGTAGCGCCTTCAAAATGGATCCGGCCAATTTCCACACTGACATTTGACTTGGGGGCCCGCAAAGGTTGCGGGCCTCCTGCAACCCATCATACCCATTCTCTTTTTCGCATCGGGAAGAAACTGCCTGGCAGCGATAAATTTCTCTGAGCCGCGCTCCCACCCGGATGCACGGCCCGCATCCGCTCTCAAGCGCAAACCGTCACAAGCCGATAATTAATCCTGCCGGCGCTGTGCCCGTCGCATTCTGCCGCAACAGCAGAAACAGCAGGCCACGGGGCCGCGTTCTCACATTCAACCTGGCGGATTGGACTGTGACCATTGACGAACTGTTGCGCAAAGCATGCGAAAGCAAGGCCTCCGACCTGCACCTGAAGGTGGGCAATTATCCCTACATTCGCGTGGATGGCGAACTGCGCGCGCTGACGGAGTATTCACGCATCTCGAGCGAAGATATGGTCAACATGGCTTTCAGCATGATGACCGACCGCCAGAAGCAGAAATTCAAGGAAAGCACCGAACTTGACATGGCTTACGGCGTATCGGGACTGGGCCGCTTCCGGGTGAACTTGTTCCAGCAGCGGGGCAACGTAGGCATGGTACTTCGCGTGATCCCCACCAGGATTCGTACCCTGGAAGAACTTGCCCTGCCCCATGTGCTGGAAAAAATTTGCCAGGAGACGCGTGGTCTGATCCTGGTGACGGGGACTACCGGGAGCGGCAAGACCACTACGCTCGCCGCCATGGTGGACCGCATCAACTCCACGCGCACCGCCCACATCATCACCATCGAAGACCCCATCGAGTTTCTGCACCGCGATAAAAAGGGATTTGTGAACCAGCGCGAGGTGGAAGTGGATACTGCCGGTTTTGGCGTCGCGCTGCGCGCTGCCCTGCGCCAGGACCCCAACGTCATCCTGGTGGGCGAAATGCGCGACCTTGAAACCATCCACACCGCCCTGTTGGCCGCTGAAACCGGCCACCTGGTGCTTTCCACCCTGCACACGCTGGACGCCACGGAAACCATCCAGCGCATCATCGCCGTTTTCCCCCCGCCTGAACAGAAACAGATCCGCCTGCTGCTGGCCAGCACGCTACGGGCCATCGTCTCTCAGAGGCTGGTCCGCAAGTCCGACAGCATCGGCCGCGTGCCCGCCGCCGAGATCATGATCGCCACGGAATATATCCGCGACTGCATCCTCAACCCGGAAAAAACCCGCCTGATCCGCGAAGCCATTGCCTCCGGCGTCTCGCAATACGGTATGCAGACCTTTGACCAGTCCATCTACGATCTGTACACTGAGGAACTGATCGCGCTGGAGGAAGCGCTGTTGTACGCGTCCAACGCCGACGAATTCAAGCTGCGCATCCAGGGAATTCGTTCCACGACCGACGCTGCAAGAGACGAAATGGAGAGAGCCAGCCAGGTGGACCGCTTTGCGAGGTAAACCCTTACCGCCCAAAACTCCCTTTGAAGCCGCCGTGGCCATGCTCTCGCGGCGGCCGTATTCGGTGGCCGACCTGCGCCGCGCCCTCGAACGAAAATTTCCCGATTCGGCCGAAGTTCCAAATGTGCTAACCCGCCTGCGCCAGCTTGGATATCTCGATGATGCCAAGTTCGCCGAAGCTTACGCTTCCTCGCTTGCCCGCGTGCGCAACTTTGGCCGGCACCGCGTCCGCCGCGAACTGAAGAGTAAGCTGGTCGATTACGGCGTGATCGACGGCGCGGTGGAGAGCGCCTTCACGTCCGTCGACGAACGTGAACTGCTGGAACGCACCGTGGACAAAAAAATCCGCACGCTCCGTAAGCCCATGACCCGCTCCAAACTCGCCTCGCTTTGCCAGAGCCTCGTCCGCCGAGGCTTCCGCGCTGATGATATTATGAGAGTGATACGCTCACGCCCCGAACTCACGCCGGTGGCAGAAAATATCATCATTGATGACACGGACGAAGCTGAGAAATTATGAACTCTGACGAAATTAGAAGTCGTTTTTTGAAATTTTTTGAGAGACGCGGGCACCGCATTGTGCGGTCGTCTTCGCTGGTGCCGGCGAACGATCCCACGCTGCTGTTCTCAAACGCCGGAATGAACCAGTTCAAGGACGTTTTCCTGGGCCGCGAGAAGCGCGACTACACGCGCGCCTGCAGTTCGCAGAAATGCGTGCGCGCGGGCGGCAAGCACAATGATCTGGAACAGGTGGGCCGCACTCGGCGCCACCACACCTTCTTCGAGATGCTGGGCAATTTCAGCTTTGGCGATTACTTCAAAGCCGAGGCGATTCCCTGGGCGTGGGAGTTGGTGACAAAGGATTTTGCCATCCCGAAGGAAAAACTCTACGCCACCATCTTTGAAGGGGCGATGCAACCGCACGCTGACATACCTCGCGACTCCGAAGCCTACGATTTGTGGCGCTCGGTGGGCGTTCCTGCCGAGCGGATTTTCGAGCTGGGAATGCACGACAATTTCTGGCAGATGGGCGATACGGGTCCGTGCGGCCCATGTTCCGAAATCCACTACGACATGGGCCCCGAAGCGAGCGACCTGGGACACACCAATTGCAGGTTCCCTTGCGATTGCGGCCGCTACGTCGAAATCTGGAACCTGGTGTTCATGCAATTCGACCGCGACGAGCAGGGGCAACTGACGCCGCTACCCCGCCCTTCCATCGACACCGGCGCGGGACTCGAACGCATCGCGGCGGTGCTGCAGGGCAAGCTTTCAAATTTCGATACCGATCTGTTTATGCCTCTGATCCGCGAGGTCGAGGAGCAGGTTTCCGCAGAGTACGGGAAGGACCCGACTCTCGACACATCTTTCCGCATAGTCGCCGACCACGCACGGGCTTCCACATTTCTGATTTCCGACGATGTGCTTCCGTCGAACGAAGGTCGCGGCTACGTTCTGCGCAAAATCATGCGCCGCGGCATGCGACACATTCTTCTGCTCAACCCTGAGAAACCGCTTTTCACCGCCGTAGTTCTGGCAGTCCGTAATTTGATGGGCGGTGCCTACCCGGAGCTTTTAGGGCCTGCAGGAGCCCATATCTCAAAGGTCGTCTTGGACGAGGAGCACCGATTCCAGCGCACCGTCAGGGTCGGCCTTGAAAAACTCGAGGACGAGTTGTGGGAGATAGTAGCGACCCTGCCGGAGGAGCGCGGCCGTGTGCCGGATCAAGCTATGACGGCCCGCTCGGCCCGAGCGAGAGAGGTGCTGCGGCAAGCTTATATCCAAGCCTACCTTGGGGCGAAGGTGGTATTTCCCGGCGAGAAGGCATTTCGCCTTTATGACACTTACGGGTTGCCACGTGACCTCATTGAGGAGGTAACACAAGACACCGGCATCACGGTAGATTGGGCTGGTTTTGATCGGGCCATGGAGAAGCAGCGCGAACGGGCGCGGGCTTCGTGGAAGGGCGCGGAAAAGAAGACCGCTGCACCAGCCTACCAGGAACTTGCCGATAAGGTGCAAACGGTTTTCGACGGCTACACGCAGGTCAAGTCGTCCGATTGCGAGATTGTTGCGCTGATTCAGAAAGGCCAGCCCACAACGGAAGCAAAGGCCGGGCAGGAAATCGAAATCGTTCTCGACCACACGCCGTTCTATGCCGAGTCGGGCGGCCAGGTGGGAGACACGGGGCGATTCTTCGCTCCGGATAGCGACCAGGAAATCGCGCACATCACAGATACCTACCGTCCAGTGAGCGGCGTGACGGCGCACAAAGCTACGGCGCGCGATACCCTGCGCGTGGGCGACGTGGTAACGGCCGCAATCGACAACGAGCGGCGCGACGCCATCCGGCGCAATCACACGGCAACGCACCTGCTGCACGCGGCACTGCGCACGACCCTGGGCACGCACGTAAAGCAGGCGGGATCATTGGTGGCCCCGGATCGGTTGAGATTTGACTTTTCCCATTACGCCGAGCTTGGCGAGCAGGACCTGCTCGACATCGAAGACCTTGTAAACCAGCACGTTTTGAAGAACGAGGAAGTACGCACCGACCTGATGGATATCGACAAGGCGCTCGCAACCGGCGCCATGGCGCTGTTTGGCGAGAAATACGGCGACCGCGTGAGGGTGCTTTCGGTGGATGACGGCAGCTTTTCGCGCGAGCTTTGCGGCGGCACGCACGTCCGGCGCACGGGTGATATCGGCTTGTTCAAGATTGTCAACGAGGGCAGCGTTGCGGCCGGCACCCGGCGCATCGAAGCCATTACAGGGCTGGGCGTGCTGGAGCACCTGCGCAAATCCGATGAGGCGCTCGGAATGGTGGGCGAAACGTTGCGAGCCAAGCCCGGCGAGGTTGTGGAAGCAGCGCAAAGACTGTCCGAGACGGAAAAGAAGCTGCGCAAGGAACTCGATGCCCAGCAGATGAAGCGCGCGGCAGCGCAGGCCGGCGACTTACTGGACCAGGCCCGCGACATCAAGGGCGTGCGGGTGGTTTCCGCGCGAGTGGAAGGCGTTTCGCGGCCCGCTATGCGGCAGATGGTGGACCAGTTGCGGGCGCGGCTCGGTTCCGGCGTGATTGCGCTGGGATCGGTTGCGGACGGCAAAGCCGCACTGATCATCGGCGTCACCCAGGACCTGACCTCCAAGCTTGATGCGGGGAAGATCGTGCGGCAGGCCGCGGCGCTGATGGAGGGCTCAGGCGGCGGCCGCAAAGACCTGGCCGAAGCCGGCGGTAAAAATCCCGAAAAGCTGGACGAGTGCGTCCAGTCGGTGCCGGGGATCATCGATAAGATGCTTTAGGCATAATAAGTTCTGAGTTTTGAGTTCTGATTTATGGGCTCTGCATCCAGCAATAGACGCTCCCAAGCGGGACCAGACAACCCATAACTCAAAACCCTGAACTCTGAACTTTATTGAATTTTTCCTTGTTCACTCGGCAAAAGAACGTTATAATTCAATCGTTTTGGACGGTTCCACTCGTCGAAGCTGCAGTTGGCGGGTGGTGTGCCAGGCCGTTCCCGCAAGATGAAGAAGGGCAAACTGCGAACCCGGAGGGTCAAGCCGGGCAGCGGGAGGGGATGAGTTCCGATCTCCCACGGCGTTGTGGGAGCTGGATCTCTATGCGCAACTGGTTTAAGTCCAAAGTGCCTGCCTTAATTGCAGCCTGCGTTGTATTTCTCGCCGGTTACCTGCCGGGTGTGTCTTTTCTCCGGGCGGGCCAAATTGCTGCTGTTACAGACCAGAACGGCCAGAGCGCCTACGTCAACGCCAACTCGGATCCTGCAGGCGTTCAGCCCGATTTTGATTCGGACATGGGGCTTTTTGTCAGTCCGTCGAATATCGACTCGATCATTGACCGGGTTTCCAGCCATTATCAGGTGGACCCGAAGCTGATCCATGCCATGATCCGCGTCGAATCCAACTACGATCCGTCAGCCGTTTCATCCAAAGGCGCCATGGGATTAATGCAATTGATTCCAGCTACCGCCCAGCGCTTCGGAGTGCAGAATCCCTTTGACCCCAAGCAGAACATTCAAGGCGGCGTCAGCTACCTGAAATATCTTCTGCACCTTTTTGGAGGGAACCTGCCGCTCTCGCTGGCCGCGTACAATGCTGGCGAGGAGAGGGTGATCCAGTCCGGAGGCATTCCGGACATCCCCGAGACCGAGCATTATGTGCGGGCAATTACGCACATTTACCGCTCGAAGAACAGCGGCTCCGCCACTGCGGCGGCAGCAACGCGGATTATGCCTATTGTGCGGTACGTCGATTCACAAGGGGTCGTCCACTTTACCAACGCCGAGTGAGCGCACGGCAGTGGCCGGCAGCCAGGGGACAAGGTGAACTCACCTGTTCATGGGGGTTAAAACAACGGCAGCAGCAAGAGGCAGACAAAAAGCGACGGCAAAGCGGATAAGATTCCGAAGTGCTGTGCTTGCTGGCATTTGTGGTCTGTTCATTGCAGGCCATGGCCTTGCTGCAACCCGGCACACCGCGCTCGCCCACAAAGCCTATCAGCGCGCCGTGGAGTTGCAGAAAGAACTCGATGCCAGGCATCCCAAAGCGCGAACTGCTGCGGAGTACAAGCGAGTTATCAGCGAGTTCCACAACGTTTATTACTACGATTTTGCTTACGTGAAGGCCCCGGTTGCGGGCCAGGCCATGGGAGATCTCTACGCCGAAATGGGCCGCCAGTTTCACGATCCCGCTTATTTTCAGGACGCTATCAAGGCATACCAGTATGTGGTGTCGCAATACCCCGGCACCAGCATGGCGCGCGAATCTGGTCTGGCCTTGGGCAAGGTCTATCTTGATGACCTCAATGATCCTGCGCGGGCAGCGGACGCATACCAGTCGTTCCTGACGAAGTACCCCAAATCACCAGAGTCGGCCGCGGCACGGAAAAAACTGAAGGAAATCGCCGAAATCGAGTCTGCGAAAAAAGAGCAGGAAGAACGCACCGCCAGCGCCCTTGAAAACACGGTCAACACCGCTGACGAGTCGACTACCGCGCCCGGCGACGGCCGCGATCGGGACGACAGCAGCACCAGCCGCCCATCTGCCGGCGGACCGGTGGAAGTCACCGACATTCACGACTGGGTGGGGCCGGATTACACTCGAGTTGTCATCGAAGCACAGGGATCCTTCAAATACAATACGATGCGCCTTTCACACCCGGACCGAATTGTCTTTGATCTGCCGAACACTCGAGTGAGCCCGGCGCTGGCCAAGAAGGGCATTGCCATCAACGGGGCTTTTCTGCACGATATTCGCGTGGGCCAGTTCAAGCCCGACGTCACTCGAATCGTGCTCGACGTCAAGAACATCAGCAACTTTTCCGCGTTTCCACTTCCGAACCCCTTCAGGCTGATTATCGACGTGCGCGGGGCTTCTCCCGAGGTGGCGAAAAACACCCCGGAACGCGTAAACCATATTTCACCCGCCGCGAAACATGTGCCCACCGAGCAGGCGTCCGTTCAGGAGAAGACCCCGGCCTTGAAGCGCCCCGCCTCCCCTCGCACCATGCCGCCGGTTGAGGAAGTCCGGGAAACAGAACCGCCGGTTCCGCAAACAACCAGTCCCGCCATTGTCTTCGAAGACCAGGACGCTGCAAAGGCGGCAGCGGAGGATGCTGCCAGGGAAAGCACGAAGCAGGCCAGCAAAGGAAGCCCTGAAGCGACATCAGGCCGGAACGCTTTGGAAGCTGCAAAACAGACCTCCGAAGCCGCGCGCAACCGCCACATTCAGGAGCCTTCAAAGGCTGCGCCGGAAATCGCCTCCAACCAACACCCCGAGCGTGCGGCAAAAGAGAAAACTGAGTCCGCTGCCAGCACTCGCCTGCAGGAGACGCCAAAGGCAGAGGCTGAATCAGCGTCCACGCGCGAGATCCCGGTGGCTGTAAAAAAAGAGATCGAGGTCGCCACCGCGCATCGCAGCCCTCAAATTGCAAAACGCGAGATTGCGACCGGCGGCAATGATGCCGCGCCAGGCGTTTCGACAATCTCAACCCGTCCGGCATCTCCCATTGAGGATGGCTCACAGACTCTCACCCGGGCCCTGGGTTTGAAGGTGGACCGCATTGTAATTGATCCGGGCCATGGAGGTTTTGATACGGGAACCATCGGGCCCACGGGTCTGGAAGAAAAGAACGTCGTGCTCGATGTCGCTTTGAGGCTGCGGAAACTCTTTGAGACGCGAACCAACAGCGAAGTCTTTATGACCCGCAGCACCGACAAGTTCGTTCCGCTGGAAGAACGCACGGCCATCGCTAACGAAGACGGTGCGGACCTGTTTATTTCCATTCACGCCAACGCCAGCCGCGACCCTCACGTGCGAGGAATCGAAACTTACTTTCTGAACTTCACAAGCGATCCTGAAGCCCTGCAACTGGCCGCCCGTGAAAACGCGACGTCGCAGGAATCCGTCCACCAGCTGCAAAATCTAATCAAAAAGATCGCCCTCAACAACAAGATCGAGGAGTCGCAGGAGCTGGCGCACGACGTCCAGACCGTGCTCTACAGGCGCATGTCCCGCATTTCGCATGGCATTCACGACCGTGGCGTACGCAAGGCCCCCTTCGTGGTTCTGATCGGCGCCAACATGCCCTCCATATTGACGGAAATCTCTTTCCTGTCGAACCCGCGCTCTGAGCACCTCCTGCGCGAGCCCAGGTACCGCGAAGACATCGCCAAAGCGATTTTCAGCGGCGTCGAGAACTACATCAACAACCTAGGCAGCGTGCGCGTCGCGCAACGGACGCACTGACCCGCCGCCCTGCCCGGCACGCATGGCAACGGCAAACTGACTCTGCTGGGCAAGGTGTGAACCTGTTGCCGCTGGCGAGCAGCAAGGTAGATCCCTCGCTGCACTCATGGAGCTCCTCCAAGTCAAATTTCTGCTATTCTAAAAATGAATGAAGTTCATTACTCTCCTCAGCATAACGTTCTGGGGTCTTCTTGCCTTGAGCGTACCGCTCGCAGGCTTTCAGCGCACTACCATTGTGAATCTGGCCACCCTTCCCAAATGGCAGGTGCAACAAGACCAGAAAGTCAGCCTGAACGACGTGCGCCAATGGGGAGTGCAGCCGGATATTGACTTGGAGTACGGCGTGACAAAGGCGGAAGTGCGCACCTACGCCCAGGGCAACCAGACCATCCAGGCCCTTCTGGAAAAAGCTCAGGATCCTTCTTCTGCGTACGGATTGCTAACCTTCTACCAGGATGAATCAATGAAACCGGTAAAGGGCATGAGGCTGGCTGTCATCGGACCCACACAGGCATTGATGGCACGTGGCACATTCTTTGTCCGAGTGATGCGCCCCGCCAAAATGTCCGAAGAGGATTTGCGCTCGGCATTAATCGAGATCGCCGGCGCATCCCCATCGGCTGATAGCATGGCGTTGTTGCCTCCGTCACTCCCCATGGAAGGCATCGTCCCGTGCTCGGAGAAATATATCCTGGGCCCGATAGCCCTGCACCAGGCTATCCCTTCCCTGCCCGCAGGACTGGTGGGGTTCCGCCAGGGGGCGGAAGTCCAGTCGGCTGAATATCAAGCCAATGGCCGGCGCCTGGCGCTGATATTTATCAGCTACCCCACTTATTCCATCGCACGGGAACGGTACGCCGGTCTGGAACAGGGTCTGAACATCAATCAAAAAACAGGGGCGGGCACAATCTTTGGGAAGCTCCTGAAGAGCTACGTTCTGCTGGTGCAAGGCACTCAATCAAAAGATGTTGCAGAAAACCTTATGGGTCGGCTGACCGTCCAGCAAGTGGTCAGTTGGGACCAGCCACCTCCGGGCAAACCGGTGACTGTACAGATGTTCCACCTGATCGTTGGAAACATCATGCTGGTTCTATTACTAGTTGGGCTGGCCTTTCTTACAGGCATTCTTCTCTTCGTTTGCCGCATAGTGGCAGGCCGATTGTTCCCGCAATCGGATTGGGCCCGCGGATATGAAGGCTCCATCATCCGTCTGAACCTGAAACGATACTAACCCTAACCAAAAAGGGAGCTTAAGGGCCAAAGGGAGGTTTTTACGGCTTGGCTCAGGAAATTTTTCAGAGTTTTCGCCGAAAGTTCCATCTCTGTAAATAACAGTAAATAAAGAAGTTAATCTGCACAATTTTCCATAAAAATTGCTTGACATGGCCGCCTGCTTTTAATTAAACTCCAACCGAGTTTAGATGGCGGAGCGCGTCCGTCCTTCTATTCTCCTCTCAAAAAAATGCTCACCCGCAGGTCCGAGGGATGATTTTCTCCGCTGTCGGGTGAGCATTTTCTTTTTTGTAAGATCGCCGTCTGGCCTTGCAGAAGCTGTGGATGCAACGCTCCATGCCAATAACTGTTTGAAATAAAATCAGTTGAGTAGAGATCAGCAACCGGAAGGTTCGGGTAGGCACCTTGGATCCAGCCAGCTGGCAAACGCACCACTTGAACATTTGGCAGGCTGTCAGGTACGATATTCAGGATGGTCAGTCAGGCAGATTGACGAAGTCTGCAAACCATCGCGGCCGGAACGAGCCTTTTAGGCAATCTGAGTCGTGGAAAGTCGTTCAGACTTCTTCAAGAGGCAGATTCTGGTTTCGCTCGCAGGCCGCGATGTTTGCCGGGGAGTTAACAGCAGTCACACCAGGAGAAGTAACGGCATTTCTTGCAGTCAGCCGGCGTAGCTCAGTCGGTAGAGCAACGGTTTCGTAAACCGTAGGTCGGGGGTTCGATTCCCTTCGCCGGCTCCATATTTTCAAGTACTTATAATTCATCTAACAGCCCTCAGTTTGCCGCTGTGGGGACTTCTGTGGGGACCCCTTCCCGGTTTTCGTACAACGCAAACACCTGCTCGCCGTTGAATTGTTCGAGCTTTTGAACTGCCTGCCGTTTGTGTTCCGGTGTGGGGTGAACGTAGCGCATGGTCATGGAGATTTGCGAGTGTCCCATGAGTTCCTTCAGTGTTGCCAAGTCAACACCCGCCATTGCCGTCCGAGAGCCGAACGTGTGACGAAGATCGTAAATCCTAAACCGTGGTTTGATCTCCGCATTCCGTAAAGCTTTTTCATGCGCTCTCTTGAGGGTGGTAAGGGGCCTGTTTGGGTCGTGCCGATGCGGGAAGAGGTAAGGCCCTTTGGCTTTTGCCAACCTTCGCTTCAGAATCTCCACAACCTTTTCTGTTAAGGGAACATTCCGGCGCGCGTATCTTGTCTTGCCAATCGGCACGAACAAGTAACGCTTTGAGAGGTGAACATTTTCTTTCCGAATCGTGAACACCTCTTCCGGGCGCATTCCTGTTTCGAGTATCACGGTTGCGAAATCCCTATGTAACGGACTAGCCGCTTTCAAGTACTTTTGCTCTTCCTCATGGGATACGATCCTCATGATCCCCGGGCCTTCGTCTAGAAATCGGACCCCGCTTACAGGGTTCCGCAATATATAACCCTGGCGGATGGCGAAGTTCATCATGTACCTGAAAACCGCCATATCCCGATTCACTGACGCTGGCGAAACATCCACGCACCTCGCGACTTTGAATCTCTCCACCAGACCCGGAGAAATCACATCAAGATGAAACTTGCCGAAGAACTTCATTAGTGGCTTTGATGCGGTCTTATACCGCTGATGAGTTCTCCAATGCGCCTGATGCTCTCTCTCAGACCAAGGAAGAAATTCGTTCGTCACAAAGTCCTCGAATATCGGGCAGGGACCACGGCTGGCAATTCCCGCCCTTCCTTCTGCCAATTCGGCCTTACGAATTGACTCAGCCCGCTGTGCTGCCGTCTTGTTGCCGAGCCCAGTCGATTGGCGATAACGTTCACCCTGAAACCAGAAGTCATACGTGTAAGTACCGCCTCGTTTGTAAATACTCATTTCCGTCTCCTTTCGTTTGGATTGGAGACAGAAACCCTGCAACCTTCCAAGTAGGCTTCTACTTCGTCAGCATCATACATCACCCTGCGGCCAAGCTTCAAATACGGGATGCCGCGCCGCTGTGACCGCCACTGAGCGAGCGTATCGAGTGATAGACCTGTCATTGTTGAAACTTCTTCTGCAGTCAAGAGATTCATAGTTTCCTCAAAATTCTGGCCCACGGGCGAATTCCATTGAGCTGAAATACTCCCGAGCAAGTCTCTCCGGCCGGATGGCAAAATACCGTCTTGTCGTAGTGAAGGAACTGTGGCCCATCAACTCTTGGAGAACCAGGGCTGACATTCCCGCGTTCGCCATGCGCGTTGCGAAAGTATGCCTCAATTGATGGACATGGGCATGGGTGAGCTTCAACCGCCGACACCAGCGACTCAGAATGTCCTGGATACTGCGGCAACTCAGACGTTGGTGACGTTTGGAAATGAACAGCGCTGGGTTGTCATCCTTGCCGCGTACCTTGAGGTATGCAACCAGGGCTTTCAGCGCGTCCTCGTCAATCAAGAAAGCACGCCGTTTTTGACCCTTTCCTACAACCTCGCCGACCCCAATAGTACGAACTCGGCCATCAGGCAATTTTCGACTCCTCTGCTGAATCGTGTCGATATTCAGCTGGCTTAATTCGCTAAAGCGGAGCCCGGAGGAGAGAAACACCATTATGATCGCTTCGTCTCGGACGTCGGTAATTCCGTGAAGGAGCCGCAGCACGGTCTGATCATCGAGAGCCCGGAAGTCCACGTTATCAACTTTCGGACGCGTGTAGAGATTCACCGGATTACGAGTTCTGCCATTCGATCTGACACGCAGAAACTCGTAATAGCTCGACAAGACGCTTAAGATCCGGTCAACTGAAGCAGGGGAGAGTTGCTTGCCCTGCTTCCGAGTGGGCATAGAGGCCCGGTAGCGAACGAAATCCTCAATTGTTTCGACCGTGGCCTGATTTGCACGAAGGCCGCGAGCATGGAGGAATGCTTGGAATTTCTCCAAGTCAGCTCGGTACGCCCTGAGCGTTTCGGCGCTTGTCGTTCGTAGTTCAAGAGTTTTCATAAAGTCTTCAATTTGCATGTGTTATATTCCTAAAACACTCATTTGAGTAATTGCGGGTAAGCGTGTTTACCCGCATATCACCCTAAGGTATTGGAATCACTGTTAGTTGCAGTATCGGGGCTCTCGATGAACGCTAACTCAGACAGCGACATTACAGATTCCTGCGACATTTCGCGATCTTGTTTTGCCTTTTCCATCGCAGCGTGATACTGCTCTTCGACACGCTTCTGGCAAATCTCGACGTATTGGTGCATGCTTTCCCAATGCTTCCATCCACCAAGTTCCATCAATGTCGCTGGATCCATGCCAGAATTGGCGAGTCGAGTCGCCCAAGTGTGTCTAAGCCGGTGAAAACTGAACCCATTTATCCCGTGCTTGGCGAGAATCGTCTTTATCTTGGTCTGCAGGTGATCGCTGTACTTGATTGGCTGGAAGCGGCTGTTATAGAGCAAATGGTCGTGACCACAATCGTGCTTCCGTTCTGATAGCCACTCTGCCAGGAAACGCTTTACCTTTTCGTGGTAAAAGGGGCGCCGGGTCGTCTTGTTCTTAGTTGGAAGCCGGATGAAAAGTCGTTGAGCGAGTTGATCAATATCGCTCAACCGAAGGTTGCCAACCTCGCTTATGCGAAGTCCAGACTCTTCCCCCAAAGCAAAGGCCAATTTTTCAATTTTGCTCCCATGCTCTTCAAGAACTTTCCACATTTCCTGCATATGTTGGTCGGTGTACGGCCGAGGCGAATTTTTCTTTCGGGGACCCCTGTGAATTCGAGGTACAACAGGGTTGGCTGCCTTGCGCCGTCCCTCAGCAATAAGCCACCCGAAAAATACGGAAATCGCACCAACATAGGCAGAGTGGTTAATTCCACGACCGGTTTCCTTAGCGATGTAGGCGGTAATGTGACTGGGCTTGACGTCTTCGAGGTCAACGATCCCTTTCTCATTCACAAAACCCAAAAATGAAATCAGATACGTGCGAGCTGACCTGAGAGCGGCTCGCGAATAATGAATTTTGCCGAAGCCATTTATATAGGTCTTCAGGATCTCAGCATGCGGGCCGCATTTCTGCGATATCATTCCTTCCAGGTAGTATTTGTTCTTGTGTTCGAGGCTGCAGAAGCGACTCCTTCCCACGAAACACGGGAAGCCATGCAGGTCAGCCCCACAGAATAAACATTTCCCGACGACATGCCGCAATCCTCCGAACCTTAGCTGGCACCTGTGGCTGCAAAAGAATAGAGTTTTTTTGATACCATAGTATCCCGCAGGCACTGACCGGTGACAATCGGGCCCCATACAGGGAATCTCTCCCTCACCCACCCATCTCTTCGTCTTATGAGGTCTTCGAGCGAGCCGCCGGCATTCAGGATTTCCACACACCACATCCAGTTTCGGCCGAGGTTCGATTGCGGACAGAGGCTTTCCACAGATTGCACACTTAAACCGATTCTCTTTCTTCTTGTCCATAGATTCCCTTTCTCCGTTGAGCAGCAGATTTATAAGTACTTGCTAGATCCATCGTCTCCTCGGCGTCGAGGTATCGATGGTCAGAAGGCCACGAACCTTCGGCCGTTACCGACGAAGTGCTGCGAGCCGCAGCCGATACCACGAAAAGTTCTCCAGCCCGTCATCGTTGACCTTCCGTCCGCCGAGGCTCCTGCAGAGCCTTCTCGCCAACTCGTACCTAATATTGGGCTCAGCGCAAGGCCGCCCTTGAGAATCGTGCAGCAAAAAGTCGTCACCGCAGTCTCCACGGCGTTCTCTAATCCAAAGCAACAGGTAACCTTGGACCCGATCACCAAAGGGTAAAGTGCGCCCATGGGCCGACTTGACCGACTGCACGGAAACTTGCCGGCTGTCGAGGTCTATGTCGGCAACACACAGCTCGCAAATTTCCCTCATCCGAAGGCCAACATCTTCGATGAGTGCCACGACCAGCTTCGAGCGCGTGTCTCCCCGCTGATCCAAGAGGCGCCAGATTTCTGCAATTTCCTCCTCGGTGTAAGGGGCCGTGCGTTCTATAACGGGCCTTCCCTTACGGTAGAATTTGTCCCTCTTATTACCCGCCTGATACTTTGTGTTCTTATTCATGTGCTTTTCTCCTCTTCTGGATTTGTTTGTAAGTTTCAACCAGTTCTAAAACATCCTTGCTATCGAAGCGCCTATGACCTCGGATCCACAGTTCCAGCAATTGGCCCGTCGAAATCAGCCACTGGACATCGTCTTCTGGAAGCTGAAGCAGCTCGACTACCTCTTCCCTGCGCAACAGCCTCCGCCTTTCTTGAGCGACCTCAATCAATCAACCCCCTTCACAATTGCCGCGGGGTTTGTTGCTTCCGCGGAAGTGGACGGTGTTCTGTCCTACTTCCATTGTTTCAAATGAAAAAATCAAAAAATTACGGGTGATAGGCCCCAAAAGGCTCTCAACATCTAAGTGATTGGATGCAGGTAAGTTATTAGTTGCATTATGCAACTACATGGACGAAAACATACGTCAAGTCCGCCCCGAAACCCCATTTCCGATCTGGTCCAGCAGAAAATAGATTATTTGGCGCTATGGTTTGGCCTGGGAATGCTGCGCGCCCATGGGGTAAACTTGTCGAGTTTTAGTGCTAGGCAAAAGCGATAGGAGTGAGATGACGGGTTATTTTCAAAGGGAGATCCCAGCCATTGAAACTAACATCTCAAGCGACGCGACCATCTCCAGCAATGCAAGACGTTCTAACCGGGGGCTCACATGGGTCAAAGCACTTGCCAAAAAATGGAAGATCACCCCATACGCCACCGCGATGCGTACCCGCAGGCAATTTCCGGCAGAGCCAGGAGAAACAATGCTGCGCAGAACCAGGAATTCCCCCCACATGATCGACCGGCATGCAGGACCACGTGGAACACATCCAGAAAGCTTATCGGCCAAAAGTCCGAAAACAAGGCCAATGTCTTTAGCAATCTTACGATGGGCAGGGTCGGTTCCCTTGGTAAGAAGCCATCTCCCCCAAGCCAGGGCAAGTTCGGCCACTGCGAGACATATGAAGACTATCATCATGAATAACAACATGGTTTCCTTCTCCTTTCAGAAGTCAAAAAGCTTCGTCGATGTGCCTCTTCACCGGTTTCGATAATGATCTGGGCTGGGCTCTGGTCTGCCCACCTATGGCACCATCGTCAAATTTCTCAGGTTTTGGCACGTTCACTTGCAGGTTGCAACAAGTTTCAGAAGGGAGGGATTATGGGTCGTTCCAAGGAGGATGTGGCTGCGGAGTTCGCCATGCGTCTGAACCTCGTTACGGACATTTATACTCAGGCTATGCGAACGGCCTTGAAGTTCAACAAGATGCGTCCGGATCACCTGAAGATTCTGGTATATGTCCGCACACAGCCTTCTGCCGAAGCGACGTTTGAAAGTCTGGGCATGAGGTTGAAATTAGAAAACTACCAACTCACACGCATCGCTGGTTGGCTGGAGAGAAAAGGCTTGGCAAGTGTTCTCGTCAACCCCAACGACAAACGTAGTCGCATACTCAAGGCATCATCTGCGGGAATTGAGGGGGCAGACAGAATCGTCCAGTGGATTATTAATAGAATGACGGGATCAGGAGTACGCAAGGCGGAAATCGAACAACTGTGCAAGAACATCGAGGCGGTACAAAATCGCCTTCGTCGTTGGGAAGGTGAGTTATGGCCAGATTTCGATATGAGGGATTGGGCTAGAACCATTAAATCCCTGAAAAAGGGCTGAAATCGTCACTGTTGCTCGCTGCGGTTTGCGGGGATTCCGGGATTTGCTACACTAGGCCGGTCCGATTTAATGAGAGCCGCCAGGCTGCGGTCCGTCATCCCCAGAATCTCCGCCGCTTGCCACCACGTGATCCGTCTTGCCATCGCTCGTAAAACCACTTCCTGTACTTTCATCGCCCACTCTCAGGCGTCCTTAGGATGTCGCACCATATATGCTTTCTCTGAGCAGGTAGGTTTACCCCAGCTCTGCCCTCAGCGAACACATCTCGTTCTAATTACGCCGGCCGTTTCTCGTGGTGACGATGCGTGATAAAAATTTAGCTTGACAAGCATTCAGCGATGTATTACTAACTTGTCATCAATTTTAAGATGGTTGTTAGTTAATGAAATATGCCAGGGTGCAATCTGTGGAGGGGGTGAGATGTGGGGGCTCGTTCATTGATGAAGGACATACCTGTTATTCTTGTTTCACTCGCTAATTATTTTACGCATTTCCCAAAAAAATCAAAACTTGCGGCCCGCAGGCCGCCACTGATGTACGTGCTTGCAGTCTGCCTCTGCTTGCTTGTGCTCACGCCCTGCCAGGCGCAGATTACCAACGTCACCGATGAAACCGCGGCACCGACTCCCGGCTCAGGCCATAATTACTTCAAGATGCTGAACGAAACCGTGAACCCGGCCAACGGCTCAGTCAGCCTTAACATTTCCGTTCCCATCCCGAAAGGCCGCGGCCTCACTTTACCTTTCTCTTTCGACTACAGTTCAGATGCGGTCCAGGTTATGCAAGCCTCTAACGGCGCAGCGACCTGGGCGTCGGACTCGGGTCCGGTCGCCGGCGGGGGCTGGTCGTACTCCGTTCCGCAGCTAGGCTACAGCCTCGTGCAGCAGCCGCAGTCCTATAAAGGGAAGTTGGAGTATTGCACGTGGCACTCGAATTTTGTGTACAGCGATCCGTCTGGCGGCGGCCACCCTCTTGACATTGCAACAAGGGAGGGCAACAGTCAATACCCCTCCCTCTGCCCGGCGCAGAACATCACACCGGGAGGCGACGCCTTCGTCCAGGCGGCCTTCCCGAACTGCACGTCAGAACCGTGCCACCAGGTCGCGGTCGCTGACGTGGATGGCACGACGGCGTTCTTCGGCGACGGGGCCTCCGGTGGGCAGGACCTTGCCAGTTCGGTTGTGGACAGGAACGGGAACGCGGTGACGATCAATTGGGACCCTGTCTCGCAGAACGGCAGTTTCAGCTACACGGACACGGCGGGCCGGACAGCCCTTTCCTCGTCCGGTTTCGGAACTGCTAGCGGCCAAAGCTATACCGTCTCGGTGTCCGGGCTTTCCCAGCCCTATACGGTGTACTGGGGGGCAGCTACTGCCAACTATAATGTCGGCTTCACGAACGTTGGGCTGAGCGGTGCTGACGGATGCAACGGCGTTGGCGGCGTCAATCAGACCATTCCGGTGATCAGCGAGATTAAGCTGCCGAACGGGCAGGCATATTACTTCTATTACGATGGCACTTACGGCCTTCTCGATGAGATCAAGTACCCCACGGGAGGATGGATCAAGTATTCGTGGGCCGTCGACCCCAACTCAGAGCTGGCGGAGGTTCCGACCGCCGCGGGCGGCAGCGGCTGCGCCTACGAGCACGGCTGGCCCCGACTCACGCAACGCCAAGTCAGCTTTGATGGAAGTACGGTCGCTCTCGTCCAGAACTTTTCCTACTCCACCACATGGCAGTCGACCCCGCAGAATGGTTGGAGCAGCAAGCAGACCACCGTCAGCACAACGGACGAAGTGACGGGTGTGGGCAAGGAGACCGTTTACACTTACACGGGGGACCAACTGGGCAACAACCAGCCGGTCGGCACCGTCTCGCCTTCATTTGGTGCCGAGATGCCCGTGGAGCAGCAGGTTGTTTACGACAACGGCAGCAACCAGACTATGCGCATTGAGAACAAGAGTTGGATTGGCGATACCGAAATGACCTGCGACTCCACCACCCAGGACGGGGAAACATCGAGGACTGATTATTCATACGGGGCCGGGGTACAGGTGACCGACAAGAAGGAGTGGGACTGGGGAAGCGCCCCGGCGTGCGGCAGTTCCTCGAGCGGGACGCCCTTGCGCGAGACGGCGACCGTCTATGACACAAGCCTCACAAATTCCTTCGGGTTCAAGATCGAAGACCGGCCGTCTCAAATAACAATCTACGGCAGCGGGGCACAGGCGGCGGAGACAACCTATGGGTACGACTCGCATGGCAACGCGCTGAACAAAACGCGAGTGTGCTTGAACGGCTGCCCGGGGGCGCCGGGAAATGCCGCCACCAACTATCTCTACGGGAACAGCGATGGACAAGTAACTTCAGCGACGGACCCAAGGGGCAACACAACCCACTACACATACATGTGTTCTGGCACGTACCTCTCGCAGATTCAACTTCCGAGTGGCCTGACCGAGAACTTCAACTACGACTGTGCTTCGGGGGAACTGATCGGCTCGGAGGACGAAAACGGAAATTGGACGTATTACCAATACGCTGACAGCTTAAACAGGTTGACGGAGATTGATTACCCGGATGGAGGTAAAACCACCTATTCCTACAACGACGGTACCCGGACGGTTACTGTTGATAAGCTGCTCTCGTCGGGTGTCTCGGCCAACGCGAGCACAACCACGATGGACGGCATGGGCCGCGCGGTCAAAACGGTTGGCGAAAACGGCGCGGAAACAGACATGACCTATGACGGCGAGAGCGCGCTTCACGTAAGGACAAATCCGGGCGACTCGTCCCACTACATAACCTATAACCATGATGCGCTGGGGCGCCTGACCACGACGGTTTACCAGGATGGCGGCACGGCCAGCGTAACCTACACTGGCAACTGCGCCACGACAACGGACCCTGCGCAAAAGACCAACACCTCGTGCTCCGACGCTTTGGGGCGAATGACGAGCGACTCGGACGGCCTTGGCAACACGACAACTTACGGCTACGACGCCTTGGACAACCTGAGTTCTGCTAGCCAGGGCGGGCAGTCGCGAAGCTTCCTGTACAACTCCCTGTCGGAGGTGTATCAGGCCACGAATCCTGAGTCTGGCACAACGAGTTACACATATGACGGCAATGGAACGTCGCCGCCAGGACGGATGCACGCAATATAACCACAACGTACTCCTACGACGCGGACAACCGACTGCTTTCCAAGACTTATTCGGATGGCACGCCCGCCGTGAATTTCAGCTACGGCCAAACTTCGGTGACGATTGGCAACTGGACGAGTCCGGCGCTACAGTACACCGCAGGGCGTATGACAGAGGCTACGACGACGGCAAATGGCGGCACACAGACGGCGTTGGTCTATAGCTACGATCAGATGGGCCGGACGGTAAATCTGTGGCAGTGTATTGCGCCCTACGGCTCAACTTGCGCCAGCGCCGGCGTCTGGAACATGGCCTACACTTATGATTTGGCGGGTGACGTAACGAGTTATACGAACCCGGGAGGGTTCACCGTGACCCAGGGCATTGACGCCGCCCAACAGCCCACGAGTCTGACCTACGGATCAAGCGTGGCCGTATCGAGCATCGCCTACACACCGTGGGGAGCCATCAGCACAATGTGCGGAGGGCAGGGCTGCGCGCAGTCAGAGGAAACGCGCCAGTATAACAGCCGGCTTCAGCCAGTGCTGATGGAGCTGGGCAATTCCAACAATCCATCGGCGGACTACTGCCTGGTTTACAATTACTATACCAGCATAGGCAGCCCCTCAGCCTGTGCGCCGCCTTCGCAGGGCTCTGGGGACAATGGCGACATTTTGGGCATGTTCCGTCAGGACAGCGTGAACACGGATTACAGCCACACGTTTACCTTCTCATACGACGCCCTGAACCGGCTGACGAATGCCGTGGCCACGGGGAATCCGGCCTACAACATGACCTACACCTACGACCAGTACGGCAACGTATCCTGCGATATAAGCTCGGGAGGCCTTCCCTGTCCGCAAAATCAGTATGGTTCAGGCAAGAACCAACTTACGTATATCGGCAGCCAGGCCATCAGTTATGACGCAGCGGGCGACCAGTTGAACGACCAGTTTGAGACCTACCAATACGATGCCGAAGGGCGGGTGAAGTCGTCCACTTGCCTATCGGGTTGCGGGTCGCAGTATGTAACGTATAATGCCCTGGGGCAGCGGGTGCAGGATTATCAAACCGATTACCTTGGCGGCTACATGACGCTGACATACCCGCGGGACATTTTTGGCGACCGGACGGGAATCTGGGACGACCGGCCCAGCCAGAACTGGCTCGGGTGGGACATTTTCTGGTCACGGGTGGCGGGGCAGAGGCTGAACATGGGCGGGGCGAGCGCCT
>JAJYLL010000073.1 GCA_021787735.1 Acidobacteriota bacterium
CGAAGACCTTGCCTTCATCTGCCTTGAGCAAACCCAGGGCAAGCTTCAATATCACCGATTTGCCCGAGCCCGTTTCCCCCAGCAGGACCAGCGTCTCACCACGGTCCACGCGGAAAGAAACGTCGGACAACGCCGGCTTCTCATCGAAGTAGAGCCAGACATTCTGGAACTCGATTGCGGCCGGAAAATTCATGCTATGCGCAAACGCAACGACGCCGAGCCCAATAAACAGCCCGGCGCGGACTGCCTTTCCCTCTGGGCCCAGAGGCAGGGCCGCGGCTTCGCCAATCCGTGAGCGGGCGGTCAAAAGAAGTGAACCGCGATCAGGAACTTGGTGACGAAAAAGTCCACCACCAGAATCAGCACCGAGGCCACCACCACGGCCTCCGTAGTGGAACGCCCGACGCCCTCCGTGCCGCCGCGGGTGGTAAGGCCAAAGTAGCATCCCACCAGGGCAATAATGACAGCAAACAAAAACGGCTTCAGAAGCCCTTGCGTGACGTCTTCAAAGGTCAGAGCCTGATAGGCATAGGTCCAATACTCCACCGAGGTCAGATGCACTGTGTAAAAGCTGACAAAGAATCCCCCCAGCATCCCGAAAAAATCGGCAAGGATCGTAAGGATCGGCAGCGTGATCACCGTTGCAAGTAGGCGCGGAGTGACCAGCTTTCGCACGGGATCCGTGCCCAGCGCCCGCATGGCGTCCACCTGCTCGCTCACAAGCATTGAACCGATTTCTGATGCAATGCCGGAGCTGTTCCGTCCTGTTACCATCAGGGCCGTCAGGACAGGGCCCAGTTCCCGCACCACCGAAAGGGAAACAACCTGCCCCAGGATCGAAACTTCTCCAAACGTGCTCAGGGTCCGGTAGGTCTGAAGAGCCAGCACTCCGCCCGTAAAGAAACCCGTCAGGAGAACAATGGGAAGTGATCCCACACCGATCACATCCATCTGGACGATCGTGTCAACAATATATCGTGGAGAGCTGAAGAGGTTAGCTATCGCATTGCCAAGCAGGAACGTAAAGTCCTGTACGGCTTGGACCTTATGCTTGATGTATCCGTCGATGGACAGGTCAGCCATGGGCTTCTAAAACTACCATCCTAATCGAAGGGAGTCCATTCGGCAATCCATTGACATGAATTTCGGGAACAAAGAAATGTGCCGGCCATGCTGTGAGTTCCGCTGAGGCCGCGTTCGCGGTTCCGAACAAATGCACCGCTCTGAGGAAGGAAGTAATTGGGGAACTAGTGTGGGCAAAAAAATAGGGGGAAATTCTACTTTCCCCCTAAGCGTCGGGTCTTGGGTCTAATCTCCGAGCTTGCTCCTGAGGTCCCTCATAAGAGGTAAACCAGGGCGAGCTCTGCCAACGATATGGCACGAGAGTAACCAAATTGGCAAAAACGCCAGATACAATCTGAAATTTCTATAAATCATTCTAATTTAGTCAGATAGTGTAAATACCATACAGTAATAGATTACTATCGAGACAACACTTCGGAGTCTCCAAGAATACAATATTTAGAATTTTGTAGCCCAATATACGAAAATGTGAATAATTTCTTTCTTGATGCCCTTCCGGGATGCCATCGGCCTTCCCAAAGTTGTGGCGTTCCGAAGTTCCCCTTCGTGGGCTCTTTCGGACCCGCAACAGGACTGTTGACAGCCACCGCGCGATCTGGACAGGCCCAGAAAAGGTTAAATCGAATCCGCCGGAAAGCAACATAACGCCAATGATGCATAAAGGCCATGCGTCCCTCAGGCAGCAAACTTGACCTCTGTGCGGGGTATTGCGGTAAAGTGAGGGAATCCGATGTGCTAGCGCAGGGCAAAGGCAGGAGTTTCGGCAAATTGTCTGAATTGGAGACTTGGATTGCCGCCATCCGCGCCTGGAAAGAAATCGATGATTGATATCCACTGCCACCCGCTCCCGGAAACCGACGATGGGGCTAAGTCTTTTGAAATCGCAATGGCCATGTGCCAAATGGCGGCCAAAGACGGTACCACACATCTGGTTGCAACCCCGCACTGCAATTACAGGTATCCATTTGATGCCCAGGCCAATCGCGTAAAACTGAAGGAACTCCAGGCCGCGGTAGGAGATTGTCCAAAACTGTTGCTGGGATGCGACTTCCATCTCTCTTACGATAATCTCCGCAGGCTGGCGGGAAACGGGTCTGATTTCTCAATTAACAACACGCAGTATCTGCTGGTGGAATTTGCAGACCACTTTATTCCGGAACAGATGGACAACGTCTTTTATGAGATCGAAATGGCGGGCCTCGTTCCGATCCTCACTCATCCGGAACGAAACCCTGTCATCCAGCGCAAGCCGGAGTTGCTTTACCAATGGGTGTTGCGGGGATGCCTGACCCAGATCACAGCCATGTCCTACGTGGGTGGCTTCGGAACAAAGGCCCAGGCGCTCTCAGAACAGTGGCTTGAACGAAACATGGTCCACTTCTTTGCCTCCGATGGCCACGACCTGACGCACCGGCCGCCGGTTCTTTCGTCCTGCTACAACAAGGTTGTTTCGGCACGCAGCAAAAATGTGGCAGATCTGCTTTTTGAGACGAATCCATCGGCTGTAATCAATGGAGCTTCTTTGCCAGCGCCTCCGCCACCTTTGGGCCCCAAGGAGGCAGGCCGGAAGAAGGGATGGCTTTCGATACTTCGGAGATAGTATGGTCACGCCGTGCGATGTGGCTGTGCGCACTGCCGTAGCAAGGCGGTCGGGAACTCGCCGGTTCTTATTCTTGCACAGGGCTGATCGGATTGTGTTTGCCAGAAAAATTCATGTCGAGGTTCTGGGACCGGGAGAAACCAGGGATTGTCCTGTCACATGGCTGGACAGTTTCTGCATGAGGAGCTTTACTGGACGCAGCGCCTTTGACGACCTTTTGCCCATTTCTGACGGTTTGATGGAAGCCGGATCAAGGGTTGACGTGCAGTTTCTGAAAAGCGATCTGGAGGATTGGCTCACCCGAAAGTTTGGAGGCGGGTCTCACGTGAAAATACGCCTGACCGAAATAAACTCAAAGCAGACTCGAAGGAAGCAAGGTAAGCAGTGGGCCCAAACTCAGAGCGGGAAACACAAAACAGGTCTAATTGTTCCTTAAATGGAAGGAGGAAGTGGAGAGCCGATCTTGCCAGTGCCATCCACTTCCCCAGGTAGTCACAGAGTTGAATTACTCATTTTGATGAAAGCCCTTCCTGTGGGGTTGTCTGTCTCGCAAAAAAACTTTCGTCGGAGAGCAAAATTTTTCTGACGGGGATCCCTCCCGCAAGGTATCCGGCCAGCAGACCTTCTAAAGCTCCCTCCCAAAGGTCAGCCTTTCTGACGAGGGTCATGACCCAAATCAAGCTGCACACCCTATTATCAGGAACTGTCGTCGAGCGTGCCCCATTCCACGATCTCCTCCTCCGGTCATGCCTTTTCCCTATGCGATTGCATCGGCCGCCCCAGCCAAGTTCAAGATTTGTAGCAAAACCGATGCCCGTGCTGGTTCCCGTTACCAGGACACGTGCCATCGTAGTTTTCTCCGGGTTGTAAGTTGGGTTTGTGCCCGGCATCGCACGTTAGCACCCTGCGCCTGCTATAGCAAACCGAATTCAAGCTTACAGGAATCTGGTGTAGTCCGCGGCATGGCAGACAAAATGCCTGGACTACTTTGTCTTTGGGCTTTTAGACGAATGCCACTTCCAGGCGCTTTGGATGATCGTATCAAGGTCTGAATACTTCGGGTACCAGCCAAGAAGTTGTTTTGCCTTGGTCGGGTCAGCCACCAGGGCGGCGGCATCTCCCGCCCTGCGTGGCGCGTCTTTGGCCGGGACAAGTCCGCCACAGAGTTTGTCTACTCCTGCCGCCACTTCACGGACAGAATGTCCCTGGCCGGTCCCGAGGTTCAGTTCAGTGCTCTCGCCTCCGGCAACCAGGTATTCCAGGGCCCGTACGTGGGCATCCGCCAGGTCAACAACGTGGATGTAGTCGCGGATGGCTGTGCCGTCCGGCGTGGGATAGTCCGTCCCGTAAACCTCAACGTCCGGCCGCTGGCCCAGGGCCGCCTTGATCACCAGCGGAATCAAGTGTGTCTCCGGATCGTGCTCCTCGCCCAAGTCACCGTCCAGATCTGCGCCCGCCGCATTGAAATAGCGGAGCGCCACTCCGCGAAGCCCGTAGGCAACGCTGTACCACCGGATGGCGCGTTCCATGCAGAGCTTGGATTCGCCATATGGATTCAAAGGCCGCAAGGGATGGTCTTCCGGAATTGGCACCTTTTCGGGATTTCCGTAAGTGGCAGCTGAGGAGGAAAAAACGATGTATTTCACACCGCTGGCTTTCATGGCGTCCAGCAGCACCAGCGTGTTGACGACGTTGTTCCAGAAATACTTCTGCGGATCCTTTACCGACTCGCCCACCAGCAGGCTGGCTGCAAAGTGCAGAACGGCTTCAATCCGATGCTCCTTGAAGACCCTTGGCAGAAGTTCCTTGTCGCCGAGGTCGCCTTCAACGAAGGGCCCCCATTTCACCGCCTCGCGATGGCCGGTGACAAGGTTATCCAGCACAATGACTTCGTGCCCTGACCTGGCCAGGGCTTTGGCTGTTTGGCTTCCAATATATCCCGCACCACCGGTGACAAGCACTCGCATCGTCCGTTGATTTCCTCCACGTTGCTGGTTCGATCCGCATATCGAGCCAGACTCTGCACCTTAACCCGATACGTGAGCCGTGGGCAACTTGTATTTTCCCACGAGCGCCGCTAAAGGAGTTGCAGGAATTTGGCAAGCCAGGCGGGGTGAGCGGGCCAGGCCGGTGCGGTAACAAGGTTGCCGTCCACGTGCGCTTCCGTCATCGGCAGGTCAACGTACTTTCCGCCGGCCACGGTGACTTCCGGCCCGACGGCCGGATAAGCGCTGATCGATCTTCCTTTCGCCACGCCCGCTGCTGCCAGCAACTGCGCACCGTGGCACAAAGCCGCCACCGGCTTTCCGGCATCAAAGAAGTGCCGGACGATTTGCAGCACTTTCTCATTCATCCTCAAATACTCCGGAGCGCGGCCGCCCGGAATCACCAGCGCGTCGTAGCCGGCGGCATTCACACCCTCAAAATTGGCATTGATCTGAAAATTGTGCCCGCGCTTCTCGCTGTAGGTCTGGTCGCCTTCAAAATCATGGATTGCTGTGCGCACCGTCTCTCCCGCCTTCTTCCCCGGGCAGACAGCGTCAACCTTGTGTCCCACCATTTGCAGGGCCTGGAACGGCACCATCACCTCATAGTCCTCAACGTAGTCGCCCACCAGCATCAGAATCTTTTTGCCTGCCATGTCAGATTTCCTCCTTTGGCACGATGATACGACTCAGGCCGGCATCTGCGGCTCACTGCTGCTGGCGCTCTGAATGCCCAAGGTCTTTCGCCGGCGCAATGCGGTCAAGCACAAGCTGCTTCAGCTCCTTGATGTCCGGAAAACGGCCCTGCTCGGCTCGTGACCAGATCGTCTCACCAGCGACGCGAACTTCGAACACTCCACCCGTGCCGGGTATCAGCACGAGTTCACTGATTTCATCCTGAAAAGTTGTCAGGAGTTCCTGCGCCATCCACGCCGCCCGCAACAGCCAGCGGCACTGGGTGCAGTATTTGATTTCAACTTGAGGGCGTCTCACCATCACAGTTTGGAATATATCCCCCGCAGGCAGAAATCGCAAACGGGGCTCCGTTATGTGCCATCAAATTGCAAGGAATTTGAAGAAAAGACGTACGAACTGGCACCATGTGGTCGGGTCGGCAGATAGCGTATCAATGCGTCTGCGACCCGCATCGGTCCGCAAGGTTTTGCCGCCCAAACCTTACATGGCGCATCGTGTGTGATATGCTGCGTTTTCACCGATATCGGCGAAAGCAGCAATGCATACACACTGAAAACGGAGACTGAGATGAAGAAGCTCTTTGTTCGTCTTTTACAGGTTCTTCTGGTGGCCACGGTGGCCACTGCAGCCGCGCAGGCCGAATGGCACAGTATTGGGAAGGTAACGAGCACGAAGGTGGAGGGCAGCCAGATCACTTTCCACACCGAGCATGCAATCGTACAACTCTCGGTGCTGGCGCCGGACATTGTGCGGGTTCGAATGGCGCACGCTTCAACCTTCGGCCCGGATTATTCCTGGGCGGTTGTGAAGAAGGACTGGCCCACTGTCCACCTGGAGCCCGGCAACGCACCGAACCAAGAGATCATCCGCACAGGCAAGCTTGAAATACACGTCCAGCTATCTCCTTTTCGCATCACCTTTGATGATGCGAGCGGCCGGATGATTTCCAAGGACTCGAACGATCTCGGCATGGCGTGGGACGGCAGTCAGGTCCGCTGCTGGAAGCAGATGCCTGAAGACGAGCACTATTTCGGTCTGGGCGAAAACGCGGCGCCGCTCGACAAGCGCGGCCAGGCCTTGGTGATGTGGAACACCGACGCTTTCGGCTGGGGAGCTAACACGACTCCGCTCTATCAAACCGTGCCCTTCTTTATTGGCCTGCGCCAGGGACGCGCCTACGGCATCTTTTTTGACAACACCTGGCGGTCGTCGTTTGACATGGGCGTCGAGTTCCGCAACAGGTACTCGTTTGGCGCGGAAGGCGGCGAGATGAACTACTACTTTTTCTACGGCCCCGGCCCAAAGAAGGTGATTGAGGATTACACCGAACTGGTAGGCCGCGTACAACTGCCGCCGATGTGGGCCATCGGCTACAACCAATCACGCTACAGCTACTATCCGGAAAAGGAAGTGCGGTTTATCGCAGACAACTTCCGCCTGCGCCACATTCCCTGCGATGTCATCTTTCTCGACATCCACTACATGGACGGCTACCGCGTTTTCACCTGGAACAAGAAGCGTTTCCCCGATCCCGCCAAAATGATAGCGGACCTCCGCAAGGAGGGGTTCCACCTGACAGTGATCATCGATCCGGGAATCAAAGTCGACCCCAATTACTGGGTTTATAAGGAAGGCCTGGCCGGCAGCGATTTTGTCCGAATGCCCAACGGAAAGATATTTGTGGGCAAGGTGTGGCCGGGCGAAAGCGCCTTCCCCGATTTCACTTCGCCCAAAGTGCGTGAATGGTGGGGCACGCTCTACAAAGGACTGGTGGATGACGGGGTAGCCGGCTTCTGGAACGACATGAACGAACCTTCGGTGTTTGATGTCCCCGCAAAAACCATGCCGCTCGATGCCGTTTTCTACGACCACGGACTCAACAGCCCGCAGGCGAAAGTTCACAATGTCTACGGCATGCAGATGTCACGCGCCACCGAAGAGGGATTGCTTAAGCTGCGTCCCGACGCGCGTCCCTTTGTCCTGACCCGCGATACCTACTCCGGCGGCCAGCGATATGCTGCCGTCTGGACCGGCGACAACACGGCCACATGGGAACACCTTCGCATCAGCGTCCGGGAGCTAATGACCATGGGACTTTCCGGGCTGACCTTTGCGGGCGCCGACATCGGCGGGTTCGCGGGCGCCCCTACCGGCCAGCTTTATACCCGGTGGCTTGAGGCCGGAATCTTCTATCCTTATTGCCGGACCCATACAACCTACGGCTCGCCCAGCCAGGACCCGTGGTCTTACGGCAACCGGATGACCGGCATCAACCGCAAGTCTATCGACCTCCGGTACCGGCTGCTACCTTACATCTACAACGCGTTTTACCAGGCCTCGCAGACTGGGCTGCCGGTAATGCGCGCCTTGCTACTGGGTTATCCGGACGACAGCCGGGCTATAGAACAGGAGGGGGAGTTTCTTTTCGGAGACGACCTGCTGGTGGCTCCCGTGATGGAACAGGGAAAGCGAAAGCAGGCGGTCTACCTGCCGAAAGGAGAATGGTTTGATTACTGGACAGGCCGCGCGTACTCAGGACCAAGGGAGGTTACGGTCGATGCGGAACTCAGCAATATTCCGATGTTTGTCCGTGGCGGCTCCATCATTCCTACGAGGCAACTCGTGCAGTACACCAGCGAAGCTCCCATCAACCCCCTGACGTTCCATGTCTATCCCGACGGCAGTTCGGCTCGCGAGTATTATGAAGATGACGGTCTCAGTTTCGATTACCGCAAAGGCGACTTCCTTCGCGAGCGGCTGACCGCGGACGACACGCGCAGAGAACTCACGCTTTCCGTTTCGGCCAGCCAGGGATCGTACACGCCGCCCGCGCGCGAGATGCAGTTCGCAGTGCATAACCAGAGGAATCGCCCACGCAATGTCACCCTCAACGGCAGTGCGCTGGACCAGGTGGAAACGGCAAGTGCTTTGAAACCCGCTTCACACGGATGGTTCTACGATGATGTGAAGGACATCCTCTGGGTCAAATTCCCCGACCAGTGCGGCGCACGAACCGTGCAAGTAGAAAAGTAAAGCATGGCGAAGGCGAAACCCACTCGATTATTGCAGCGGGGAAGCCAGCGAACTTCCCCGGCCGGCAAACGGCCATGAACTTGGACCCTCCTGGGAGCACGAACAGGGCGTTTGGCAAAAAGGCAAATACGCAACCAACGCCCGGCACACGAACAGATTCGGGACCAACGCCGTTGCTGTGGCTCACGGTGCTCAGCCTGGACGCTCCCGTAGTTGCGGTGCTTTGGCAACTGCTTTTTGCGCGATCGTTCAATACGCGGCTTCACCCGGGCATCCCCATTCTGCTGGGACTGGTGGTGTGGCTCGTCTATGTGGCGGACCGCATGCTGGATGCTTTGAAAGCGCCGCCGCGGGGAGTCGAAGCCACCCGGCACACTTTTTACCGGCGGCACCTGTGGGCTTTCCTAGTCCCGCTCTTTGCTGGATTCGGAATCGCCGCGTGGATGTCATTAACGCAGTTGGACGCTAAGACTTTTCGCGACGGCTTCATCATCTTGCTCTTCGTTGGCGTCTATCTCCTGGTAGTGCATCTGATTTCGCCGGGGCGCGAGTGGCTGCCCAAGGAGATGCTGGTGGGAGTGTTGTTTGCACTGGGCACTTGCTTTCCCGTGTGGGAGCGCACGACCGGAAACGCGGCAGCGCTTGCGGCGCCATTCCTGCTGTTCATGACCCTGTGCTGGATGAACTGCGCGGCCATCGAGCACGAGGAATGGACCCGGTTGCGCAGGTGCCGGTTCGGCTTGCCCCATCCTTGGACGGTCTGGATGGGCCGGCATTTCCTTTTGCTTTCGATTGCGGTGGCCGCGGTTTGCCTCTGCCTTATGGTTCCAGGATTCGAACACCCGCACTGGCAACTACTGGCAGCCGAATCGCTGAGCGCGGTTGCCTTTGCCCTCATTCAATACAAAAGGGAATCGCTTTCTATTGACCGGTTCCGCGTGCTGGTGGATGTGGCATTGTTTACGCCGCTGCTGTTCCTTCCCTTTTAGAAACATGGAACTGCAATTAGGGGGATTGCGGCTACTTTTCAGGCCGGCAATACGTTAACGGCAAGGCGTATTAAGGGGTCTGTTTGATTTCACAGTACGTCGTCTTGCGCGTTGTGGTATCATTCCCAGTTATGAAGATGGCAAAGCCCATTCTGTTGCTGTGGGCGCTCCTTTTTGCGAGCCTGGGAGGCTGCTTCGGCCCGCTGATGGCGGGAATGCGCTCGATGAATTGCTGCGAGTCGATGCCGTGCCATCCCATGAGCCAATCGAGAAATTGCTGCACCCCGGAAATCCCCGGTTCTGCAAATCACATTCAGCAAACTGAAAGGATTGCGTCCCCGACAATCGCATTCGCCGTTTTTGCCACACTCCCTCAGTTGAGTGATGCACCGGCCGGATGGGCGGTCACGCACCGTGACGTTGGGAATCAATGTGCCTCGCCACCCGGGGGGCTTTACACGATTCATCATTCTTTCCTGATTTAGTTCCCTCCATCACGGCGTGAATTCTTCACGCTATTCGTCTCTCATGTTCGCTTCAATCAGTTTTTTCAGGAGGTCCCTCATGCGAAGGTTTTTATGCGTCGCATCGTTCGCTTTCTTTCTTTCGGTTATTCCCGGCGCTCCGCTTACCGCAGGTCCCCCGCTGCAACCGAAGCCGGCCTCGGCGGCTGCGGTTGTCGCCAGCTGGCAATCACCGGCGCGGTTACGCCACTTGTTCACCAAGACTAGTGGGACTCTGGTAATCAATGATCAAGGTGTCGAGTTCCGACCCAATAAAGGCTCGCCGCTGCGCTGGCCCTATGTGGAGATTCAGAGTTTCCATCTTTCGGCAAAGCGTCTGGATCTCGAAACCTACCAGAATCGAAGCTGGCACCTTTCCGGTGATCGCGAATTCCACTTCAGCCTCACTGATACTGTTCCGCCCGCCGTGGCAGAAGCCTTCGCCCGGCACGTCCAGAAACCGGCGGAAAACGGCCGCCCCGATCCGAACGCCTCCAGCTTTGCATCAATCCCTGCCCGGCATCGTACTTTCGGCGGCGGCACCAATGGAGTGCTCCACTTTCGAAAAAAAGGAATTGATTACGTCACAGCCAAAGGGCGCGGCAGCCGGAGCTGGCGATGGTCGGACATCCAAACGATTGCCAATCCCGACCCTTACCACTTCCGCATTCAGGGCTATCGCGAAACGTTTGAGTTCGAGCTTAAGAAGCCCATGTCACGTGAGCTTTTTGACCGCGTGTGGGACGCCGTCTACGCCCGCGACCTTAAGGGTCTCGCGTATTCCGAAGGGAGGCAACAGTGACTCTCCACTATCTGCGCAGAATCGAAAGCCGCCGACGCATGGTTCCAGGTTTCAGCCACACGGGTTTTATGTCTGTTGTTGTACCGCTCGTTGCAGTCCTGTGCCTGATTTCAACCCCGGCAACTGCCGCGCAGGCCGCGGAGCAACCCGCCAAACCGGCAACGCCCTTGTCGCTACTGGTCAGGGAAGCGGAACAGAACAATCCGCAGATTTTGGCGGCCAGGCGAGGCTGGCAGGCGGCCTCGCAGGTGCCCTCTCAGGTTTCGACGCTGCCGGACCCACAAGTGATGGTCCAGCAGATGTCTGCCGGAACGCCTCTTCCCTTCGATGGCTTCCATTCGGTCGAGATGACATACCTGGGGTTTGGCGTTTCACAAAGCATTCCCTACCCCGGAAAACTTCGGCTGCGAGGCGAGATCGCTCGGCGTAAGGCGGACACTCTCCAGCAGCAGTCCGACGCGGTCCTCCGCAAGGTGATCGAACAGGTCAAGACAGCTTATTACCGTCTCGGCTATGTTCAGCAGACGATTTCCATCCTGAGCAAAGACGAACAACTGCTGGACCAGATCGAAAGGATAGCAGAGGTGCGATACCGGACGGGCCAGGGCAACCAGCAGGACGTGCTGAAGGCCCAGTTACAGAAGACCAAGCTTCTGAGAGACACAACCCAATACCAACAGCAACTTCAGACCCTCCAGGCGCAACTGAAGCAGCTTCTTAACCGGCCCCAGGATTCTGCAGCCATCGTCGCCGACAAACTCACTGAAACGCAGCTGCCATTCAGTTCGGATGACCTCCTGGCAGCAGTCCGCACGGGCAATTCCGAAGTCGGCGCTCAACACGAAATGGTGCAGAACCGCAGCTTGCAGGTTGAACTGGCCCGCAAAGACTTTTATCCGGACTTCAACGTTGAATACCTGTACGAGCACACGGCCGCGCCGTTTCCGGAGCGCTACATGCTCAGCGTGGGCGTGAATCTTCCCATCTTTCGTAGCCGGCGGCAGCGGCCGGAGGTGGCCGAAGCGGCTGAACAATTGAACAGCGCTCGCCGGACATACGAAGCGCAAGTCCAGCAGACATATTTCGAAGTTCGTGACCAATACCTGGTGGCCGACTCTGATTCCAGAGTTCTCAAAATCTATCGCGAGGGGCTGATCCCGCAGGCAACGGCCACCTTCCAGGCAGGACTTGTCGCATACCAATCGGCCCAGCAGGACTTTGAGACACTGCTGAGTTCTTTTCTCGACGTCCTCAATCTTGACATTGAATACTGGCGCACGCTGGCGGAACACGAATCCGCGCTGGCGCGGCTTGAGCAACTGACCGGAGTACAGATTCACTGATGAAGCAGGCCCGGAAAAGAGGAGTTTGCCATGAAGGATTATCACAAAGCATTTCAGATCACGCTCGGATTGAGCATAGTGCTCGCCGCAATTGTGGCCTTCTTCGGGTGGCGCTACGTTGCTCAGAAGCGCCGCACTGCCGCGCCGGGGAAAACGACACTGCCAGCCGCTGGTTCCACTGGCTCCGCCGCAGATGAAAGCACCCCTGCGCCTGCGCAGGCCCCCCTTGCGCCGCTCCAACTTTCACCACAGCGACTGCAAAGCATCGGCGTCACAAGTGGCGAGGTCGAGTCGCGCGAGCTAACAAACGAAATCCGTGCGGTCGGCAATGTGGCAGTAGACGAGCGCCACCAAGCATACGTACAGACACGGTTCTCCGGCTGGATTACAAGGGTCTTTGCGGATGCCACGTATCAGTATGTCCGCAAGGGGCAGCCACTCTTCACCATCTACAGCCCGCAACTGGTAACGACAGAGCAGGAGTATCTGCTGGCGAGAAAGAACAGTGGCCTGCTTGCTCAGAGCACTGTGCCGGGCGTCGCCTCGGGAGCTGAATCGCTGCTGACCGCCGCGCAAGACAGGTTAACGCAATGGGAAATCCCCCGGCGCGAGATCGAGCATCTTGAGAAGACCGGCGAGGTCCGGCACGACCTTGAAATCGATTCTCCAATCTCCGGCTACATCACCGAGCGCAATGCTTTACCGAACCTCTACGTTCAACCTGCAACGCGGCTCTACACGATTGCCAACCTTTCCACCATCTGGGTCTATGCCGAAGTTTTCCAGAGTGACATCAGCCAGATTCGCCGTGGACAGCCTGCTGCGGTCACGTCAGATGCCTATCCCGGCCGGACGTTTTACGGCCGCGTGGACTTCATCTACCCCGAAGTCAACATGGACACACGAACCACGAGGGTGCGGCTGGTTTTTCAGAACCAGGGTCTGAAACTTACCCCCGGCATGTTCGTCAACGTCAGTCTGAAGATTCCACTGGGCCGGCACATCGCGATTCCCGTCTCCGGAGTGTTCCATACCGGCACTCGAGACATCGTCTTCATCGACCACGGCAATGGCTACCTTGCGCCGCGTGACGTAACACTGGGGCCACGCGCGGGCGACTTTTACAGCGTGCTCAAAGGGTTGAAGCCAGGCGAGAAGATTGTGACTTCGGCAAACTTCCTGATCGATTCCGAAAGCCAGCTTCAGGCTGCGCTGGGATCGTTTGCGCCGCCACCGCCTTCACCATCCGCCGGGGCGCAAACCGCAGCCCAGGCTAACATTGAATTCACCACCTCTCCTTCGCCGCCGGTCAAAGGCCAAAACACAGTTCGGATCAAGTTGGCCGAAGCGGATGGTAAACCAATTACGGGCGCCGAAGTGCAAGTTCGCTTCTTTATGCCTGCCATGCCTGACATGGGAATGGCCGCCATGCAGAGCGTGTTTACGCTCACGGACCAGGGAGGGGGGTTCTACGAAGGCAGCGGCGAGCTCCAGACCGGAGGGACTTGGCAGGTGACGGTCGTCGCACGGAAGAACGAACAGACCGTGGCCACAAAGCAACTGAGCGTCAATGCAGAAGGAGGAATGTAACGTGATCGCCCGCTTGATTGACTGGTGCGCACGCAACCGCTTCCTGGTATTCACCAGCGTCTTCCTGCTGGTCCTCTTCGGCATCTGGTCGATGAAGAACATTTCGCTCGACGCGCTTCCCGACATTTCCGACGTCCAGGTCATCATCCACACACGCTGGGCCGGCCAGCCTCCGGACATCATCGAGGACCAGGTCACCTACCCCATCGTCACCACTATGCTTGCGGCCCCGGACGTTAAGAACGTCCGCGCCGAAACGATGTTCGGTGACTCTTACGTCTACGTCATCTTCAAGGACGGCACCGACCTCTACTGGGCGCGCTCGCGCGTGCTTGAATACCTCCAGCAACTGCAAGGCAAACTTCCCGCGGGGGTCAATCCGGTGCTGGGGCCCGACGCCACGGGCGCCGGCTGGGTTTACGAATACGTTCTGGTTGACCACAGCCACAAGCAGAACTTGGCCGACCTCCGCAGCCTGCAGGACTGGTATATCCGCTACCAGCTTGAGACTGTTCCCGGCGTCGCGGAAGTGGCCACAATCGGCGGGTTTGTTCGCCAGTACCAGGTCCGCCTTGATCCGGACAAGCTGCAGGCGTTCAATATTCCGCTTTCAACCGTCATTCGGCGCGTCCGCGAAAGTACAAACGAAGTCGGAGGCCGGCTGCTTGAAATGGGCGGCGCGGAATATATGATTCGTGGCCTCGGCTATTTCAAGTCACTCGATGACCTCGCCGACACCCCCGTGGGAACACACAACGGCGTACCTGTGATGGTGAGCGATCTTGGGACCGTCTCCTTTGGTCCCGACATTCGTCGTGGAGCGGCCGATTGGAACGGAGAGGGTGAAACCGTGGGCGGCATCGTGGTGATGCGTTTTGGTCAGAACGCCTTGAACGTGATTAACGGGGTCAAGCAGAAAATATCAGAGATCAAGTCCTCGCTCCCTCCCGGCGTGGAAATTGTGTCTGCATACGACCGCTCCGATCTGATCCACAAGTCTATCGGAACGTTGCAGCGCGACTTGCTGGAAGAAGCGATCATCGTCAGTCTTGTGATTATCATTTTCCTCTTCCACTTTCGGTCTGCGCTCATCCCGATCCTGACTCTGCCCATCGCCGTCATCGCTTCCTTTATTCCGATGTATTACTTCCACGTAACCGCCAACATCATGTCGCTGGGCGGACTGGCGCTCGCCATCGGAGTGCTGGTTGACGCCGCCATCGTGATGGTGGAGAACGGCTATCGTGTGCTCTCCGAACGCCAGCAGGAGCTTGAGGCAAGTGGAATGCAGCAGGTCCCACCGGCCGTCAACGAAGCAGACGATCCCGGGGCAGCAGCCGACCGGCGCGCAATCTTCCGCCAGGAGCGCGGCAAACTGCTGTTGAAGGCCGCCAAGCAGGTTGGGCCGCCCATCTTTTTTTCGCTGGTGATCATTGTTGTTTCGTTCCTTCCCGTCTTTCTGCTGGAAGCCCAGGAAGGCCGCATGTTCCGTCCGCTTGCCTGGACCAAAACCCTAGCTATTGGCTTTTCGTCGATTCTTGCAATCACTCTTGTTCCCATGCTGATGCTGATCTTTATTCGCGGCCGTTTGAGGCCTGAATCGGCGAACCCCATTTCGCGCTTTACCCAGGCCGTTTATCTTCCTGTCCTGCGCTGGTGTCTGCGTCACCGTGTGATCACTCTGGTTGCCAACCTTCTGTTTTTTGCGCTGACGATCCCTTTGGCGTTCCGCATGGGCAGCCAGTTCATGCCGCCGTTTTATGAAGGCGACGCCTTGTACATGCCGACGGCGTACCCTGGCATCTCAATTACGCAGGCCTCCAGTCTGATGCAGGAACAGGACCGGATCATCAGATCCTTCCCTGAAGTTGAAAGCGTCATGGGATCTGTGGGCCGGTCTGACAGCGCAACGGACAACGCACCACTCTCCATGTTTGACACCACCATTGTCCTGAAGCCACGGTCGGAATGGCCTGCGGGCATGGCCTACTCAAAACTTGTCCAACAAATGGACGCAAAGCTGCAATTCCCCGGCCTCACCAACACCTGGACGATGCCCATCCAAAACCGGTTGGACATGGAGTTGACGGGCATCAAGACTCCTGTGGGCCTGAAAATTCAGGGTCCAACCGTCGCGGACATTCAGCAGGCCGGCGAACAAATCGAAAGCCTTTTGTCCGGTTTGCCAGATGTGCGTTCGGTGTTTGCAGAGCGCGTCTCGCAAGGCTTTTATGTGAACGTCCAAGTGAACCGTGCGCAGGCGGCGCGTTACGGCCTGACAGTTGCAGATGTGCAACGTGCTGTAACCTCCGGTATCGGCGGCGAAGACGTCGCGGTCAATATTCAAGGACGCGAGCGTTATCCAGTGAACGTCCGGTACAGTCACGACTTCCGCAACAACCTGGACGCGCTCGGACGCGTACTTCTTGCCACGCCAACCGGCGCCCAGGTCCCCATCAACGAGGTGGCAAGCATTTTCTATTCACGGGGCCCGGCCATGATTCGTGACGAGGATGCACAACTGACCGGATATGTGTATGTGGACCTGAATACCAGCAACTATGGCGGCTTTGTCAACGAGGCTGACGCTGTGCTGCAACAGAAGTTGCACATGACCCAGGGCACTTCCTACCACTGGTCCGGCGAGTATGAGTTCGAGGTCCGCGCCAAGAAACGGCTTGAACTGATCGTCCCCCTTGTGTTCTTCGTTATTTTCCTGTTGCTGTACATGGTATTCCATTCTGCCACCGAGGCCTTTGTGCTGATCGTTCCAACGTTCTACGCCTTGACGGGGGGCCTGGTTCTTCAGTGGTTGCTTGGCTACGAGTTCAGCGTTGCGGTTTGGGTGGGCTACATCGCACTGTTTGGTATTGCAATTGAAACCGGCGTCGTGATGGTCGTCTATTTGCACGAAGCGCTCGACAAGCGCCTAACCGCCGCGCCGGTTGCCCACGAAGACATCGAGGCGGCAACGATTGAAGGCGCCGTGATGCGGCTCCGGCCCAAGCTCATGACCGTCAGCGTGGTTCTGGCCAGCCTGATACCAATCCTGTGGGAAACCGGTGTAGGATCAGACATCATGAAACCCATTGCCGCGCCGATTGTGGGCGGTATGGTGACGTCAACAATCCATGTGCTGGTTCTCGTGCCGGTATTCTTCGCCATGATGAAGGAACGCGCGCTGCGAAAAGGAACTTTGCGTGCCTCACAAAATGAGAGTGAGAAGGCAGACTGACGAAAAACCAAATTGTCCGTGAGCTCAACCGGCTTAGCACTTTGCGGACATAGGATTTCGTCTCCCGCTGCTTGTGCAGTCGCGAATCTACAAAGTGCTACAATGGGAGACAATCGCAGGAGAAAGGCATGAGGGGCAAACGGCTGTCAATTACGATTTTGGTGATCGCGCTGGCCGCTGGCGCGGCTTGGTTGATTCATCGCGAGCTGAGTTCAAGGCAACCGACCGTGTGTGAAATTTGCGGGCGGGGAATTATGAGGCAAGTGGAATTTCGAATCGAGACGGCGCATGGCACCATCTATGCCTGCTGTCCCACTTGCGCTATGCACCACATCATTAACCACCCGGGCGAAGCGCGCAAGGAACTGGCCACTGACTTCAACAGCGGGCGTCTGATTCCGGCCCGCTCTGCCTATTACGACATGGGCGGCGACGTGCAGTATTGCACCCGTCACGACCCTTCCATCCAGCGTGTGCCCGGCCAGGGAGTGGAGATGCGTGTCTACGACCGTTGCCTGCCGGTCCTGGTTGCCTTCGCCTCAAAGGGCGATGCCGAAGCGTACCAGAAGCAGTACGGCGGCCGCGTTGTCACCTTCGACCAGGCACTCCAGGACATTCGCAACCAGTAGGGGATTCCTTCCAGTTGCGGTAAGTGATCTCGCCCGGTGATTTGTGAATTCTGAGATTTGAATGACGAAACAGACGCGCGAGCCGAGCGCATTCCTACCACGCGGTCATGGCGTCGCTGAAGAGGTGGACCAGTTCGTCGGCACCAACGGGCCGGGGAGAAAGTTTGGTGACGCGGTGCTGGGGTAACGTGCCTTCAACAAGGGCCGGGATGTCTTCCGACGTGTAGCCAAGCTCGCGCAGGCCGTTGGGAATTTTCAGGTCATGCATGAATTCAACCACCCGGTCGGCGAGAATCGTCCCTGCATCCTCCGCGCGCGCACCGCTGACTTTGGCGCCGAGAACTTCCGCGGCCTTCAAGTGCCGCTCGGAGCAGGCCCGCGCCGTGAAGCGATAGACTGCCGGTGCGTTCAGGATCACAGAAATTCCGTGCGGCACCATAGGATGGTCCACGGCGTAGCCGCGAGGCCGGAAGTCCCGCACCAGGCCTGCCACCGGATACGACATGCCGTGCGGCAGATGCACACCGGCGTTTCCAAATCCGATACCGGCATATGAAGCAGCCAGCAGCATGGAGGCCCGCGCTTCGTCGTCGCTCGGATCTGCCACGGCCCGCTTCAGGTAGGTTGCTGTGAGCCTCAGCGCTTCCAGACTCCAAATGTCGCTGATGGGATTCGAGCCCTGATACGCTGGCCGCAGGATGGGCCGTTCGGGCCGGGGGCGCCCGATGTAAGGCAAGGCGGTGTAGGATTCGATGGCGTGGGAAAGCACATCAAGCCCCGTGGATGCAGCCACCTCGGCGGGCAGCGTGCGAGTGTTCTCCGGATCGATGAGGCCAATGGTCGGCTTCAGGCGTCGGTGCGCGATGCCTGTCTTTGCATGAAGCCCGGCCAGGTCACAAATGGCAACCCCCGTCGTCTCGCTGCCGGTGCCCGCCGTGGTCGGGATCGCGATCAAAGTCTTCAAGGGGCCGGGGACGGGCTTTCCCTTGCCAATCGGCGGATTCACGTACTCCAGAAAGTCAGCCGGATAACACGAATAGAGATTGGCGGCCTTGGCAGTGTCCATCGTCGAGCCGCCACCCACCGCGACAATCGCGTCAAAGTCATCGGCCTGCGCCGCGGCAGTAGCTTCCTGGAACGATTCGTCGGTGGGCTCGGTACGCACGCGGTCAAAGACCGAAAATCGAATCTTGTGGTCGCTCAGCGATTCGAGCACCGTCGTGACCGGCGGCAGCTTACGGAGGTTCGGGTCTGTAAAGACCAGAACATGCCGCTTGCCCCGGTCAGACAACTCCGCGCCAACCTCGCGCGTGACCCCCACACCATACCGGATGCCGGAAGTCGCCATTTCAAATGCGTATTCGTGTTCCATAAGCCCTCCGAGCCCACGCAAATCGTGCCACGCCATGCTAGCCTCCTGGTTTCAAAGGAAGAGTCGCTGCACCGAGTATACAACGGGCTTCACCATGATTGTTCGGGCAGGCATGCGCAGGAGGCCTGGCAACTGACCTCGCCTATTATCATGGGGCTTTCGGGAGGTCAGGGCCTGCATGCGGCCCATTCTCACAGAGGTACTAGAACTAAAGTAACATATGCTTCCTTTCACGGATAGGCTAGCATGGGGCTGTGTAGCGCCTCGGCAAGTACGAAAAATGGCGCCTCATTGAGCTTGCTTTTGTAGAACCCGATTGCTTTAAGCTTATGTTAAGTCTATTAGCATCAGGTTATTGGAAGCCAAGGAATATGGCAAAAGAAGGGCTTGCAGTTCGTTTCAGTTTTCCGCTCGCCGGTGTCGCCATCCGTCACGTCCCCAGGGTTTAAAGAGTAGAGGGATCTTCAGGACGTATGATCATCCGAACGGATCGTACGGACCTGAAAGGGAGGAGGTTAGAAGTGAATTTCAAGAACGGGCTTAAGCTAATCCTGAATTCGATTGTTGAACGGGCTTCCTACAGGGTCTTTGTAGCTAACAACTCGCCTAACCGGAAAGTCCTGATTGTAGCGGACGAACCCTCCATCAATAACCTTCTTGCTCTGGTAAGAAAAGTGGACAGCCGGCGGATCGCAATTGCAAACGGAAGGCTCGACTTATCGACGATCAGCCGCAGATCGTTTGACACCGCCATCCTCGATCTGCGCTGCTTGCACTCCCGGCCCAGCACCAGGGGTTACAACTTTGAAGGGATCTGGCCGAACATGGTTGGCAGGGTACTCGTGATCAACGCCGAAGTCAATAGCCTGAAAACTCTCGGCTTGGTCGAGAAATACATCCGCCAACAGCACACCCTTCGGGACATTTTTTTTCATCTGACAGACTCTGCTCGAACTGTAATCGGACGCTCGCCCTCGCCACACCGGATTTGATTCCAGCAGCAAAACAATCCAGCACGGACCCTCGCACGAGCCCGTCACGGTCTGCCTCAATCGTTTCCGACTCATACCCATTCGGGGGGTTGAGCCAGCGCATGCCCAAAGTGGCCCTCGCGTTCCGGAGCGCCGGCGCTGGCCGTGAAATCCATACGGTTTGGCTGCACAGGCCACGAAACCATTAAGTCATCCAAGTTGGCTTTTGAGCTGCTTTACGCGGAATACCGCAAATCAAGCTGGACGAATAAAACGAAGTACTGGTTCAGGATGTAGGTAAGCCTTTATATAAGCGATAGATAGCCATCCCGTCACTTTTTGGCATTGCAACAACCTGCCAGCCCCCAAGTACCACTCTTATTGGAACTAAAGTCACATTGTCAGTTCCGGGGCGGCAAGTTAGCATGAATATGATTGAGGACGATCAGACGCTCGGGGAGGGGCGATCCAATGATCCTTTTCTTGCAGTTCCTGGCTGCTCTCAGCATCCTGTTATTCCTTTATTTCCATGCGTTTCGCGACAAGGAGCCACGGCGTGGAAAACTGTTGCGACCGGTGGCGGTGTCCCGGCCTTCCGCAAGGCATTCCATCACGCGCTCAGAGTGGAGGAAAGGCCTTTACTAGGGCGAAGCGCCCTTTGTCTCTGCTGCTTGTCGGAGGTTGATATAACCTTGCGCACACGTGCAGCGTAGGGGGCCAACCACCTCCGACGAACTTGCCGATGCCCTGGCCTCTACAGTTGCGTTGTTTCCGTCGGCGCCGATGATGACTCCCTGCCATTCTCCCTGCTCGCTTGCTGCTTGCCTCGCCAATCGTCTCTCCGAGCACGGTCCCTTGCTTTGCCGGACTTGCCGTCCGCAGAAGACTCTCGCGCGGAATGGGCGCAGGCACTACAATAGGAAGTTGTGGGCCTGCCCCAGCAGTGCGGGTAAGGAAACAACCATACAACCGAAAGAAGGATAAGTGGGACTGTGCTCTGCCGAGCGAGGCCCGCGATGTTTCGGTCTCATAAGAGGGAAACAATACCAATATGAAAGCCCTATTTCTGGAAAACATTCATGAAGCGGCCGCCGCTCCGTTCACAAAAGCCGGCCACGAAGTCAGGACGCTGCCCGGAAGCCTGGATGAGGAAACTCTCATCAAGGAAGTCAAGGACATTGAAGTACTGGGTATCCGTTCCAAAACGAAAGTTACGCAGCGCTTGCTGGATGCCGCATCCAAGCTGCTTGTGGTGGGGGCGTTCTGCATCGGCACGGACCAGATTGACCTGCCCGCCTGCTCCGACCGTGGCATTGCTGTCTTCAACGATCCTCACAGCAACACTCGTTCCGTGGCGGAACTGGCGCTGGGTGAAATCATCATGCTGGCTCGGCGCGTCTTTCAAAACAGCGTTGAACTCCACCAGGGCCAGTGGGAAAAGAGCGCGAAAGGCTGCCATGAGGTGCGCGGCCTGACGGTCGGTATTGTGGGCTACGGCAAGATCGGCTCGCAGCTCTCGGAACTGGCCCAGGCCGTCGGAATGAAAGTGATTTTCTGCGATGTCACGGAAGTGCTGGCACGTGGCAACGCCAAAAAAGTCAGCTTCGAAGAGCTGCTCCAAAAGTCCGACTTCGTTACATTGCACGTAGACGGGCGCCCCCACAACCGCGGGTTCTTTGGCGCGGAAGAGTTCCGAATGATGAAAGAAGGATCATATTTCCTGAACCTGAGCCGGGGCTTTGTGGTGGACCACGAAGCGCTGGCCGAAAACTTGCGCGGCGGAAAACTGAAAGGCGCCGCCATTGATGTGTTCCCTAAAGAACCCAAGGGCAAGGGCGCCACATTTTCAGACAAACTGCAGAACCTGCCCAATGTGATTCTGACTCCGCACGTCGGCGGAAGCACGGAAGAAGCCCAGCTCCACATCGCGCACCTGGTATCGGCGCGCCTTTTCCGTTACGTGGAGGCCGGAGACACGGTCCTCAGCGTCAATTTCCCGCATTGCCGTCTGGACCGCACCGACCATAATCATCGGCTGGTGCACATCCACCGCAACCAACCCGGCATGCTCCTCGCCATTAACAAGGTGATCGGCGAGAGGGGTATCAACGTCGAGCGCCAGGTGCTGGACACTCGAGGTGAAGTAGGGTACGCCATCCTCGACATCAACCAGGAATGGGACTCGGGGTTGGTGGCCGCGTTGGAAGGAATACCGCATACCATCCGCTTCCGCCCGCTCTATTAGTGACAGCGGCAACTAGCGCGGCTTTCGCGGTGTGGGCAGCCTTTCTCTGACCCGAGCGCTAGCTCAGGAATAGGCTGTAGGTGAGAACGGTGAGGACGACAGCCGTGAAGAGAGTGTACTTCCAGTTCCTTAGAACTCCCATAAAGTAGACCACCGACGCGGCCACTCGAATGAAGGGTGTCAGCATCAGGACGGCGATGCCCAGGTTGATCAGAAGGTGGGGGCGCACGGCCCCATGCACAGCCAGGCGGACTTCATCCAGCACAAATTGAAACAGATTCATCCCAGCGATCTGGTAATTGATCGTAAGGCTGCCCGTTCGGAACCACGTCCAGACCATCCCGACAATAATCAGACCCAGACCCAGTAGAACGCCGTCCTGGAGGATGGTGCCCACCAGAGTGTCCATTTCAAACTGGCGCGCTGCGGGAGCTGCCTTGGCTTCGACTACAGTTTTTGATTCTCTCATCTCTAGATCCCCTTCAGGCCTCGGGCAACCATTTCAACACCCAGGAGCAGCAAAATCACAAGAAAGAAAATCCGAACGGACTGGTTTGTCAGGCGGACCAGAACCCGCGTACCGAGAAAAGCTCCGACCACCACTCCCAGCACCACCGGCACCGCCAGTCCCGGGTTGATGAGCCCGGCAGCCAGGTAAACGCTGGTCCCCGCAAGCGCCGTGACGCCGATGATCAGGTTGCTGGTGGTAGTGGAAACTTTGGGCGGAAGCCCCATCACCAGATCGTGAATCAGCACCTTCACCGCGCCCGCGCCGATGCCGAGCAGGCCGGCCAGGATTCCAGCCCCAAACATCAATGGCGCGCCCAGATACGCGCGCCGGGCCTTGTACTCGACGGTCTTCCCTGTGATGAAATCCGGGTAACTGCCTTCAAGTTCCAGCCAGCGAGTAAACGCGTCCTGCTTTTGCACTTTGTGCCAGGAGAGACGCTTGCCCAGTAGCAACACGATCCATGATGACAGCAGCACAATCCCGAAAATAATGTAAAGGGGCCGCGGCGACGATGCCAGAGTGATGCGCGCTCCAGCTATTGCGCCGACGATAGTGAACATTTCAAGAAACATTCCCACCTTGAGATTGGTAAGGTGGTCACGGACGTACGCCGAGGCCGACCCGCTGGACGTGGCAATCACAGAAAGGATGCTGATGGCGATGGCGTGCTTAATGTCCATACCAAGCAAGGTGAGCGCGGGAATAAGAATGACCCCGCCCCCCATGCCACTCATTGCGCCAATGAAACCTGCAATAACGGAAAGTGGAAATAACAGT